>JAZNKK010000064.1:0-20679 GCA_045578545.1 Lachnospiraceae bacterium | reverse complement strand
ATACAGAAGCAGGTTTAAATGCATTCTGTGACGTAGTGAAAAAAGAACTTTCTAACAAGAAGGGGGACAAGAAAGTACAGTTAGTAGGATTTGGTACTTTTGAAGTTGCTGAAAGAAAGGCAAGAAAGGGACGTAATCCTTTAACAGGAGAATCTATTAAGATTAAAGCTTCCAAATCTCCTAAATTCAAACCCGGTAAGGCTTTGAAAGATGCTGTTAACAGCAAAGGAAAGAAAAAATAATTATCGAAAAAGATAATTATCGAAAAAAATAATTAACGAAGATTCCTTTGTTAAGAATTGTTTTTGAAAAGTAGGACATGCAATCCGCAGGAGAGCATGTCCTTTTTAAATGAATTGCATTTCGACGGGGAAATTTCCTTATTAGGGGAGGACAATACTTTTGGGGAATACAATCTTTTTTCGGGTTAGATATGGAACGTTTGGTAATTGCCGGCAGAAAAGAACGAAAAAAGGTGGAAGCGAAGAAAATAAAGTTGAAAAAAATAAAAATAGGTTCTTGAATTTATTAGAAAAAATTGGCTATAATGAGAATAGAAGCATAAGAAGTTGAATATTTTCGGGAAAATGTGAGTTTTTCTTTTGCCCAAAATTTCATTCTGTGAGAAAGGCATGGTTAATGAAATGGAGAAGTACAAAATCGGCGATTATGTGTTGTATGGGGTGTCGGGAGCTTGTAAAATTACGGAAATAGGGACATTGTCTTTCGGGGGACCGGACAAGATTTATTATTCTTTGAAACCGGTGTATGATTCCAGAAGTACGATTTACGTACCGGTCATGAAAGAGGACGAGATTGTGCGTAAAGTGATGAGCAGGGAAGAAGCTAAAGAAATTGTAGAGAAATTAGGAGAAGTTACACCGGCAGAAACGATGCCGGAAAAAGAGACTTGTGATGCGGTTTTAAAGTCCGGAGATCATGTGGAAGTGATAAAAATGATTCTGCTTTTACGGAATTTGCGGAAAGAGAATCGTAAAAATCATAAGGGTCTGAATATTTCGGAAGAGCGTATGCTTAGAGATGCGGAACGAATCTTCTTTAGTGAGATGGCAACGGCCTTTGATATGTCCATGGAAGAGGTGGTTCAAAACCTCAGCATTTCTTTGGACAGGGAGTAGGAGGAAACGTTCGTATAAAAATGATAGTTTAAATCAGAATACGAAGAACAAAAGGAAACGAAAAAGCTTTGGGAGACAGGTCCCAAAGTTTTTTGTTGTTGTTTTGTCACCAATAAGAAACTGCCAAACTATTCTTGAGGAGTAATATGGTTCTGTGATAGAATGGAGAGCAGAGGAATAGTAAAGGGTAAGGTAAAGATTATGTCAGATATTCGGATGAAAAGAATGGAAGAATTGGTGGAGCTGTTAACCGAGGCCTCCAAAGCATATTATGCACAGGATAAAGAAATTATGTCCAACCTGGAATATGATACGCTGTATGCAGAACTGGAAGCGCTGGAAGCAGAGACCGGAATCGTTCTTTCGAAAAGCCCTACCCGGGAAGTTGGCTATGAAGCGGTTGATTTTTTGCCCAAAGAAGCCCATGAAAAGCCCATGTTGTCCCTTGGAAAAACGAAGGAAAGGGAAGAACTGGTGGGGTGGCTAGGAGAGAAGGAAGCACTGCTTTCTTGGAAGTTGGATGGTCTCACCATTGTTTTGACCTATCAAGACGGAAAATTGGTAAAGGGATTAACAAGAGGAAACGGTACAATCGGAGAGGTAGTCACCGGCAATGTGAAAACATTTACGAATATTCCCCTGCAGATTGCGTTTCAAGGGGAACTGGTGCTGCGAGGAGAAGCAGTGATTTCTTATTCGGATTTTGAATGGATTAACGGACAATTGCCGGAGGGGGAAGAAAAATATAAAAATCCCAGAAATCTTTGCAGTGGTTCGGTAAGGCAGTTAAACAGTGAGGTTACTGCAAATCGAAGGGTTTCTTTTTATGCGTTTTCGCTGGTTAAAGCAGATGGCGTGGATGTGGAAAATTCCGTGGAAAAACAGATGGAATTTGTGAAACAGCAAGGATTTTCGGTGGTAGAGTATAAACGAGTAAATAAGGACAATCTGTTAGATACCATCGGCTGGTTTGAAAAAGAAATCATTTCGATGGACGTTCCTTCGGACGGTCTGGTGCTTACGCTGGATGATATTGCATACGGGGAGTCCCTTGGAAGAACTGCTAAAAGTCCGCGAAATGCAATTGCATTTAAATGGGCGGATGAACTTAGGGAAACCGTATTAAAAGAGATTGAATGGAGTCCGTCCAGAACCGGGCTCATAAATCCGGTGGCGGTGTTTGAACCGGTGGAGCTGGAAGGAACTACCGTAAGCCGCGCCAGTGTCCATAACGTCAGCATTATGGAGGATATGGCACTGGGAATTGGTGACCGCATTACCGTATATAAGGCGAATATGATTATTCCCCAGATTGCAGAGAATTTAACCAGAAGTAACAACGTGGTCATCCCGAAGATTTGTCCGGTTTGCGGCGGAGAAACTATGGTAAAACAATTTAATGGTACGAAGGAACTCTATTGTGTAAATCCGCTCTGCCAGGCTAAAAAAATCAAAGCTTTTTCCCACTTTGTGTCCAGAGATGCCATGAATATGGAAGGCTTGTCGGAGGCAACCCTGGAAAAATTTATTGGGAAAGGGTTTATTCATGAATTTGCAGATATTTACCGTTTGGAGCGATTTAAAGAGCAAATCGTAGAGATGGAAGGGTTTGGCGAGAAATCCTATGAGAATTTGCAAAAAAGCGTGGAAAAAACCAAAGTTTGTCCCATGCCCGGCTTTATCAATGCCCTGGGAATTCCGAATGTGGGATTGGCTACGGCGAAGCTTTTATGCAAATTTTGTAATTATGATTTCAAGATTTTGCTGCATGCTTCTTCGGAAGAATTAAGCGGAATCGAAGGTATCGGCGATATTATGGCAGAAGGAATTTGTCGTTATTTTGCCGATACAAAGAATCGGGACGTGATAGATTCACTGCTTCAGGAAGTGACTTTTGAAAAACCGGAGGAAGTGGGGGAACAACCGCTGGCGGGTATGAGTTTTGTGGTTACCGGAAGTTTGCTGCATTTTCCCAATCGAAATGCCCTAAAGGACGAAATAGAACGTCTTGGAGGAAAAGTCACCGGAAGTGTAACCGGCAATACGGTATGTCTTATCAATAACGATACTGAGTCTACTTCATCCAAGAATAAAAAGGCAAAAGAGCTTGGCGTGGAGATTTTGAGCGAAGAAGCATTTATGGAACGCTATCTGAAATAGCATTGGTTTGTGTTATTTTTCGGAATGTGCTATGATGGACGGTGTATTTATGCAATACCAATAACGAGATTATGAAACGGGAGAAATGGTTATGCCGATTAAAATTCAAAGTGATCTTCCGGCGAAAGAACAGCTGGAATATGAAAATATATTTGTTATGGATGACACAAGAGCGATGCACCAGGATATTCGTCCTTTGCATGTCTGCATTTTGAATTTAATGCCCATTAAGCAGGATACGGAACTGCAATTGCTACGCGCTTTGTCCAACACGCCGCTACAGGTAGAAGTTACCTTTTTGATGGTACAAAGCCATAAATCCATGAATACTTCGGTGAATCACCTGAATCGCTTTTATTCGGTGTTTGATGATGTGAAGGAAAAGAAGTTTGACGGAATGATTATAACCGGAGCACCGGTGGAACAGATGGCCTTTGAAGAAGTGGATTATTGGGATGAAATCAGTCAGATTATGGAATGGACAAAAACCCATGTCACCTCTACTTTGCACATTTGCTGGGGAGCGCAGGCCGGACTTTACTATCATTTTGGTCTGGATAAGTGTCTTCTACCGGAGAAACTTTTCGGAATCTATCAGCATAAGGTGGCGAATCGTAAGATTCCGTTGGTTCGAGGATTTGATGATTATTTCTTGGCACCTCACAGTCGGCATACCACGGTAGACAGAGATGCGATTCATGGTTGTGAACACTTAAGAGTGTTGGCAGAGTCAGAGGAAGCCGGAGTACTTCTTTGTATGGCAAATAACGGCAAACAAATCTTTTTGATGGGACATCCGGAATACGACCGTTATACCTTGGATACGGAATACAAACGGGATATGAGCAAAAATTTGCCGATTCATGTTCCCCTAAATTATTATCCGGAAGATGATCCGTCCAAAAAGCCGAATTTGCAGTGGCGTTCCCACAGTAATAATTTGTACAGCAATTGGCTCAATTATTACGTATACCAGGAAACACCCTACGAGTGGTAGAAAACCTTGAAAAACAGGCGAAAACAAAGGGAAAATTGAATATGGCCAATTTGCATAATATCAAATTTTATCAGATTTTATCAAGTAAATTGGTGGCAGTAGAAGTTTAAAATGGTGGCAAAGACCGCTTTCTGGTTGGAAGTAGAAGCACTGGTTCTGAATGGAATCAGTGCTTTTTTGGATGTAAAAAGAAAAAGGAAAAGGAAAAGAAGTTTGTAAAACAATGTTGCTGAAAAAAGAAATAAAATTTCTTTAAATATATACAAAAATAACAAAAGTTATTCAGAAATCCACTGTTTAATGGTATAATGTAGAAAATGCGATGGAGGTGAGAAGCGTGAAAAATAAGAAAATGAAATATACAGATTCGCTTCGTTTTAAAATATTGTTGCTGGTAATCGGTGTTTGCCTTTTGGGAAATGCCGTAAGTGTTACGAAAGCAAACCAGTATGCCGAGGAAGAGGTATCGGATTTGCTGCAAACCAGTATGCTGACTATTACAGAAGCTTATGGCATGATGTTGGACTCTGCTATTGAAACCAGTGAAAGTGGTTATTTGACTTCAGAACAGATGGATCATCTTTTGGAAGGTTTTGTGATGGAGGGGATGGATACTGCGTATGTTTATGTAGTAAATTCTTACGGAACCATGTTGTATCATCCGGATCCGGAAAAAATAGGAAGACCGGTGGAAAATGCAGCGGTGAAAAGTGTGGTAGAACAGTTGATGAATGGTGTGATTCCTGAGCCGGAAGTGATTAACTATGAATATAAGGGTGCACAAAAATATGCAGGATATTATGTGACGGATGACGGAGAAAATATTTTGGTGGTAACGGTAGATGAAGAGGATGCACATTCCGGCATTACGGGCATGACCATTAAATTAGTGATTGCCGGAGTATCCGCACTCATACTTGCTGTTGTAGTAGGTCTTATTTTGGCGTCCTATCTGTTGAAACCTTTGGTGGTTTTATCGGATGAATTGGGATATTTGGCTAATTTAAAAATTCATACCAGTGCAGCCTTGTTAAAATACGAAAAGCGGAAAGACGAGGTAGGACTAATTGCCAAAGCGGCCAATAATATTGTGGAAGCTTTAAAGGAAACCATCGAGGAAATTACCAATCAGACCGAGAATATCAATTCCATTATTGGTGTTCTTGCGGGCAAAACCGGCGACACGGTAAACAGCATTGGGCAGGTAGAAGAGGCTATGAACGAGATTGCCACCGGTGTTACCAGTCAGGCCAGAAATACAGAAGATGCAGCAGAAAACATTCATAATATCGTAGCTCAGATTGAACAGACCAATCAGATGGTGGAAGAATTGAACCAAAATGCAATGCAGATGAAGAATGCCGGCGGTGCTGCAATTGAAACTTTGGAAGAACTGGTGGCAACCAATAATGAAACCGTAAAGGCAATGAATGAGATTTATGAACAGGCAAAGGTTACCAATCAGTCCGTGGCAAATATTCAGGAGGCAACCAATTTGATTGCTTCGATTGCCGACCAGACCAGTCTTCTTTCTTTGAATGCCAGTATAGAAGCGGCAAGAGCGGGAGAAGCAGGACGCGGATTCGCTGTAGTAGCTTCTGAAATACAGTCGCTGTCAACACAAACCAGTGATTCCACGACTCGTATTGCAGAGATTGTAAATCAGTTGATTTCCAATTCCGAATTGGAGATGGAGATTATGACAAAAGTGTTGGATATTATGAAGCGTCAGGATGACAATGTTTCCAGAACCAGTCATGTATTCCAGGCGGTAACTTCCGGTATTGAATCTTCTATGGAAGGCATTGGCGGAATTGCAGGAAGCACGACACAGATGGATGCTTCCAGCGGAAAAATAATCGATGTGGTGGGAAGTCTTTCTGCGGTAGCAGAAGAAAATGCGGCAAGTACAGAAGAAACTTCTGCATCCGTTACCTGTATCGCAGGATTTATGGACGAAATCTCCGACCAGTGTCAGGAACTTCGTAATGTTGCAGAGATTTTGAATGATAAAATCAGTATTTTTGAAGTGAACTAACGAAAAGGACGGTAGAAAATTGTACACCGGTAACAGGAATTTGCCGGTGTACTTTTTTAGAGGATGGTTATGATACAACAGGATATGTTATACAGAGTCAGCTTAAATTATATTAAGAAGGAACGTTTTACCGGCAGCTTTCTCGGGACCAGATATATGTTGGAAAAGAAAGAAAAGGAAGAAGAAAATGTGATTCTGACATGCGTTTGGGAGGAGCCGTATTGTTTTGAAAAAACAGAGGAAGAAAAGAAAGAGTATATGGAATTTCCATTGTCGGAAGAAGGTTTGGCAGAGGCTTTGAAATGGATTGGGGAGAAACAGGATGAGCGACAAATTAGACAGAATGAATCGTGATAAAGCAATGCGTTCCAATTTAATTAAATGGTGGAATGTTAATATGCAGGAGGCCGGAGAAGAAAAGAACAATCGCAGTGAAGATACGGCGGAGATTGATTTGCTTCCCTTGTCTGTAGAGGATGAGGAATTGGTAAATAAGATTGTCAAATCCAATGATAAGACCTATGTATATGATAAAACCATGGTAGAAGTAAAAGAAAAAGAAGCCAATGAAATTTATGAGCGTCTGATGCGAGAAGCGATGGAGGACGAGGCCAAGAAGCAGGAAGAAATCGAAAAAGCAAAACAAAAATATAATGTGTAAGCAAAAACCTTCCCTTCCGTTGGGAACAGGAGTAATCCTGAAACGGAAAGGAAGGTTTTCTTTTTTCTTTTCTTTTATTTGTCTTGTTCTTTTTCTAAATTTTTGTAGGCCGTGGAGAGCATCAGTTTAATTCGATTTAACTGATTTACTTCGCTGGCCCCCGGGTCGTAGTCAATGGCGACAATATTCGACATGGGGTATTTCTTTCTTAAGGTTTTGATGACACCTTTTCCAACCACGTGATTCGGAAGGCAGGCAAAGGGCTGGGTACAAACAATATTAGGGGTACCGGAATGAATCAGTTCCAACATTTCCCCGGTTAAGAACCAGCCTTCCCCGGTCTGGTTTCCGATAGAAACAATTTCCTCGGCGTATTTTACCAAATCATAGATGTTGGCAGGGGGATCAAAATGTTTACTCTTCTTCAATGCTTTGGCAGAAGCAGAACGAACAAAGTTCATACCGGATATGCCGAGTTTGCTGACAAACGCCGTCTTTTTACTGGTACCGAATTGGTTTGCCTTGTAAATCTGATTGTAGAAGCAGTAGTACATGAAATCAACCAAATCAGGAACTACAGCTTCCGCGCCTTCGCTTTCCAACAAATCAACAAGATAATTGTTAGCGGCAGGTGCAAACTTAACCAAAATTTCGCCAACAACACCGACTCTGGGTTTTCGGACATCAGAAATCGGAATGTTATCAAACTCTTGAATCATTTGGCGACACATCTTTTGATAGGTAAAGAAATTGTGATGCTTTTGATTGATAAATGCATTGCATTTTTCTACCCATTTTTGATGAACTGCCTCTACGCTGCCTTTTTCCAATTCGTAAGGACGCATGCGGTAAACACAACGCATGAAAATATCACCGAAGAGGGCTGCGTACAACAGTCTGGTAAGTAAGGTCAAATCAATCTTAAATCCGGGATTGGTTTCGATACCCCCAAGATTTAAGGAAATTACCGGAATATGACCGTAGCCGGCCTTTTCCAATGCACGACGAATGAATCCGACATAGTTGGTCGCTCGACAGCCACCACCGGTTTGTGTCATGATTACGGCTAAATGGTCCGTATCATATTCACCGGAAAGAATGGCTTCCATAAGCTGTCCGACCACACAAAGAGACGGATAGCAGGCATCGTTATTTACGTATTTTAAGCCCACATCGACAGAATGTCGGTTGTCGTTATTTAATACTTTAAGATTGTAGCCGCAACTACGGAACGCGGGTTCCATTAAATCGAAATGAATGGGTGACATCTGCGGACATAAAATGGTGTAGTTCTTACGCATTTCTTCCGTAAATTCCACACGTTTAATGTTGGCAGGTCGGATGGTTCTGGTTTGCTTGCGTTTTTCTCTTACATCAATGGCAGCAAAAAGCGAACGAATACGGATTCTTGCTGCACCAAGGTTATTTACTTCGTCAATCTTAAGACAGGTATATATTTTACCGGACCCGCTGAGAATATCATTTACCTGGTCGGTAGTTACCGCATCCAATCCGCAACCAAAGGAATTTAGCTGGATTAAATCAATGTCATCTCGAAGCTTTACATAGCTTGCCGCCGCATATAAGCGGGAGTGATACATCCACTGGTCGGAAACGATTAAAGGACGCTCCGGTTTTGCTAAATGAGAAACGGAATCCTCTGTAAGGACCGCAATACCGTAAGAAGTAATTAGCTCAGGAATACCATGGTTAATTTCCGGGTCAATATGGTAGGGACGTCCGGCTAACACAATGGCACGTTTTCGGTTTTTCGTAATATATTCAATGACTTCTTCGCCCTTCTTTTGAATGTCCAAATGGGCTTTTTCCTGTTCTGCCCAAGCTTTTTCCACAGCAGCAATTACTTTTTTGGCAGGGATTTCACTGAACTCTTCTACCAATACCGGAATGATGGTATCGGTACCCCTAAAGGAAAGGAAGGGATTGCGGAAACGTACTTCCCCGCGACCGATTTCCTCCACGTTATTTTTGATGTTTTCGGAATAAGAAGTTACAATGGGGCAGTTGTAGTGGTTGTTTGCCTCAGGTACTTCGTTTCTTTCGTAGAAAAGAGAAGGATAGAAGATAAAATCTACCTTTTCATTAATCAGCCATTGTACATGACCGTGTGCCAATTTGGCAGGATAACATTCGGATTCACTGGGGATGGATTCGATGCCCAGTTCATAAATTTTACGGTTGGAAAGGGGGGAAAGAACCACTTCATATTCCAATTCGTTAAAGAAGGTAAACCAGAACGGATAATTTTCATACATATTTAACACTCTGGGAATACCCACTTTGCCGCGTACCGCCTTATCGGAGGGTAAGGGCTCGTAGTCAAAAATACGTTTCAATTTATAATCAAAAAGGTTTGGAACGTTATTTTCGTTTTTCTGTTTTCCAAGTCCTCGTTCGCAACGATTACCGGAAATATATTGTCTGCCACCGGAGAATTTATTGATGGTGAGACGACAGTTGTTGGTACATCCACGGCATTTTGCCATGGAGGTACTAAATTCCAACTCGTTAAGCTGTTTTAAAGAAAGCATGTTTGTTTCATAGCCTTCTTCATAGTTTTCCCGGGCTACGAGGGCAGCACCGAAAGCTCCCATGATTCCGGCAATGTCAGGACGAATGGCGTCGCAACCTGCAATTTTTTCAAAACTGCGAAGAACCGCATCGTTGTAGAAGGTACCGCCCTGAACAACGATTCGTTTACCCAGCTCGGAAGCGTCGGATACTTTAATTACCTTAAACAAAGCATTTTTGATAACGGAATAAGCAAGACCGGCAGAAATATCAGCAACACTGGCGCCTTCTTTTTGTGCCTGTTTTACTTTGGAATTCATGAAAACCGTACATCTTGTTCCAAGGTCAATGGGGTGCTGGGCAAATAAAGCGGCCCCGGCAAAATCCTGTACGGAGTAGTTTAAGGATTTGGCAAAGGTTTCAATAAAGGAACCGCAACCGGAAGAACACGCCTCGTTTAACTGCACGCTGTCAACGGTCTGATTTTTGATTTTGATGCATTTCATATCCTGTCCGCCGATGTCCAGAATGCAATCCACTTCAGGATCGAAAAAGGCAGCGGCGTAGTAGTGGGCAACGGTTTCTACCTGACCGTCATCCAACAAAAAGGCAGCTTTCATCAAAGCCTCTCCGTAACCGGTAGAGCAGGAACGAACAATACGAGCATCTGCCGGGAGAAGGGAATAGATTTCTTTTATGGATTTCATGGCAGTTTCTAAGGGGCTGCCGTTGTTGTTACTGTAAAAGGAGTAGAGCAGTTTGCCGTCTTCTGCCACCAAAGCTACCTTGGTGGTGGTACTGCCGGCATCAATTCCAAGGAAACAGTTGCCGTGATAATCCTTTAGAGAACCGGTTTCTACACAATGGGAATCGTGACGGTTTTTAAATGCTTCGTAGGCTGCTTCATTTTCAAAAAGCGGATCCAATCGTTCCACTTCAAATTCTATGTGGATATCGCTGTTTAATTTGCTCACCATTTCTTCCATGGAAATTTCTTTGGAATTTTCCGTGGATACGGCATTTTCTTTTTTGGCATTTAAAGCGGAACCGATGGCGGCAAAAAGATGGGAATTATCGGTGTCAATAATATGTTCCTCATCTAATTTTAACGTACGAATGAATGCGGCTTTTAATTCGGACAAAAAGTGCAAAGGTCCGCCAAGAAATGCAACATGGCCGCGAATGGGTTTTCCGCAGGCGAGACCGCTGATGGTCTGGTTAACGACAGCCTGGAAAATAGAGGCAGACAAATCTTCTTTGGTAGCCCCGTCGTTAATCAGGGGCTGAATATCGGATTTGGCAAAAACACCGCATCGTGCCGCAATGGTGTAGAGGGACTGATAGTCCTTGGCGTATTCATTTAATCCGGTAGCGTCGGTTTGCAGAAGGGAAGCCATCTGGTCGATGAAAGAACCGGTACCGCCGGCACAGATTCCGTTCATACGCTGTTCCACATTGCCACCTTCAAAATATATAATTTTGGCATCTTCGCCACCAAGCTCGATGGCCACATCGGTCTTGGGCGCTAAAGTCTCCAAAGCAGTGCTGACGGAAAGAACTTCCTGCACAAAGGGAACTTCCAAATGTTTTGCCAAAGTAAGTCCGCCGGAACCGGTAATCATAGGGAGCAGGGTAATGTTTCCCATGCTTTGATATGCCTTTTCCAAAAGGGACTTTAAGGTTTCTCTGATATTTGCATAATGTCTTTCATAATCGGAAAAATGTAATTCATTTTTTTCGTCAATAATTGCGATTTTGACTGTGGTAGAACCAATATCAATACCGAGACGATAAATTTTTTCGGACATGTAAAAAAACTCCTTTTTGCCATAATTCAAACAATTTTACATTATACGACATAATTTCTTATTTTACAATGTAAGAATTGTACCAAAGGAGTGCGTTTTTTGCCGAAAATAAGGAGATTTTAACAATGGCGATATTAGAGTGGTTTCCTGCGAAAAAGGAATCGGAAATTAACAATTTTATCACAAGGGGTTATGTTTACATTTCAATGCGGGAATGCTAAAATAAAACGATATAGCAAAAAAACGGATAAATTTACCAATGTGAAATATTAGTCAACGAATTTATAGTGACCAAAGGTATTCGGATCTTAAAAAGGCACGAATGCAGGAGAAAGGATAACAGAAACTAAAATGGATAGAATGATACGATTTTTGGAAAAAAAACTGGGAAGATATGCAATACAGAAATTGCCGCTGGTGCTGATTGTCTGCTATGCCGTGGGTTATTTGCTACAGATGATAAACCCTTCGATTATTTATACTTTGTCGCTAAACCCGTATGCAATCGTTCACGGACAGTTTTGGAGACTTTTTACCTGGGTTTTGATTCCGCCGGAAAACTCGAACATCCTATTTACACTGATTATGTTGTATTTTTACTATTCCATCGGAAATACGCTGGAAAGTGTTTGGGGAACCTTTTATTTTAATTATTACATTTTTTCGGGCCTTTTGTTTGCTGTATTGGGTGCCTTTGGCGTCTACGGATACAGTATTCTGTTTGAACAGGACACCATGGCTTTGGTAAATCAGATGAATACGTTAAATTTACACATGGAATGTCCCTGGGCTTGGGGCGGAGATTATTATTTTCTGAAGATGTCCCTTCGGTTTTCTACGTATTACATCAATATGGCTTTGTTTCTGGCCTACGCTTGTACCTTCCCGGATATGCAGGTGCTCTTTATGTTTATCATTCCGGTAAAGGTAAAATATCTGGGAATTTTATATGCGTTTTTACTTGTAAGTGACATTATTTATATGGTAAACGGAGGAATTCCTCTTGCGATTGCTTTGTTTACCGTAGGAAACTCGTTGCTGAACTTTATCCTGTTCTTTTTCTCTATTCGAAACGGAAGGGTATCCATGAAGCAAAAGAGAAGACAGCGGGAATTTCAGAGGAAGGTGCAACCTGCCAAGATGCGCATTTCCAAGCATAAGTGTGCGATTTGCGGAAGAACTCAGGATGAGTATCCCGAATTGGAATTTCGTTTTTGTTCGAAATGTGAAGGAAATTACGAATATTGTCAGGACCATCTGTTTACCCACAAGCATTTTACTTCGGAGAAATAAAAGGATCTTGGTAAGGAAGCGGACAAAATCAGAATGACAGACATTGGAAGGAGCAGGTTATGGAAGCAATGACAGAAAAAGAGTTTCTGGCGAAATTAACCGGATTAAAAGAACTGGGCGCATTACAGGGCGGATATATTACGTTGGAGCAATTGCAGGAGTCTTTTCCGGGGCTGGAGGACGAGAAACAGCAGGAAATAATTGCCTATTTAAAAAAATCCAATATCGGCTTGGAGGAACCGGTGGATACGGATGCCCTTTTGACAACGGAAGAAAACGGTTATCTGCATTTTTATATGGAAGAGCTGGAGGAGTTGGAAGACGTCAGCGAGGATAAAAAAAGAGTTCTTGTTATGGGAGCTTTAAACCATGATAAAGCAGCCAAAGAAGATTTGATGCGCGCTTACTTAAAAACCGTAGTGGATATTGCGAAGCTTTATGTAGGACAAGGAGCCAATATTGCGGATTTAATCGGAGAAGGCAATGTGGCACTGACACTGGCGGTGGATATGATAGAATGCGTGGAAACACCGGAAGATGCCGATTCTTTGATTGTAAAGATGATTATGAACGGAATGGAAGAGTTTTTGGAGGAAGAGGCCAAAACCGAAAAGACCGGTGAAAAAGCATCGGAGCTTTTGGATAAAGTAACGGAAAGTGCCAAAAATCTTTCAGAAGAGTTGCTTCGAAAAGTAACCGTGAAGGAATTAGCACAGGAAAGCGGGATTCCGGTGAAGCGCATCCGGGATGCGATGCGAATTTCCAAAGAATGCTTAGAGTATATTGAGAAAGAAGAGGAAGAATAGATGAACGAAAGAGACTACAAATATGTGATGCAGGATATTTCTTCCACTCAGTTGGGGGCACGCTATACTTATGAGGACTTGCTTTCGGAAGAAAGGGTTCCTTTTAAATTACAAAGTCTGATTCGAATCTATGTACTACGAGAAACGGATCCGCAACTGGAATTGGGGCAACATGTTTGTCAGTTACAGGAAGGAAGTTTGGTTTTGGATGTATATAAACAACTAAAGATGAAGGTGAGATTTTACGAACCAAAGCAAAACGGGGAAGGTTTTACCTCCAAACAGATGAAGCTGGAGGAGTTTGTGCTATATGCAAAGGAACACTGGAAGGAAAACAGCATGGTGTATGAAATTGCGTTTTCTAATTTGGCGTTGATGGCATTTTCAATCTAAAAACAGAAAGGTTATATTACTATGAAAACATTGGATGTAAAAGCTTATGAAATTTTGGAAGAAAGAAAGATTGCGGATTTAAATTCCGTTGGCAGAATTTTACGACACAAAAAATCCGGAGCAAGGGTGGTGCTTTTGGAAAATGACGATAACAATAAAGTGTTTTATATCGGCTTTCGTACGCCCCCCAAGGACAGCACCGGCGTGGCACATATCTTGGAACACTCGGTTCTTTGCGGTTCTGAAAATTTTCCTTCCAAAGATCCTTTTGTGGAATTGGTAAAAGGTTCTTTGAATACGTTTTTAAATGCAATGACATACCCGGATAAGACGGTGTATCCGGTGGCCAGTTGCAACGATAAAGATTTTAAAAATTTGATGCATGTGTATCTGGATGCGGTATTCTATCCTAATATTTACAAAGAAAAGAAGATTTTTCTGCAGGAAGGCTGGCATTATGAAATGGAGTCGTTGGAGGCTCCTTTGAAATACAACGGAGTAGTATATAACGAAATGAAGGGGGCATTTTCTTCCCCGGATGATGTGCTGGAAAGAGAGATTTTTAATTCTTTGTATCCGGATACAGCTTACGGAGTGGAATCCGGCGGAGCTCCGGAAAACATTCCGGATTTAACGTATGAAGACTTTTTAGAGTTTCACAAAAGATATTATCATCCTTCCAATTCCTATATCTTCTTGTACGGAGATGCGGATATGGCGGAAAGACTTGAGTGGATGGACCAAAATTATTTAAGTCATTTTGATAAGACAGAAGTGGACTCTTTTCCGGGAACGCAGGAATGCTTTGCGGCGCCTGTTCGTATCGAAAAAGAATACCCGATTACAGAGGAAGAGGAGGAAGAAAACAATACCTATCTTTCTTATAATGCCGTAATCGGTACCAGCTTAGACCGGGAATTGTATCTTGCATTTCAGGTGCTGGATTATGCGTTGGTGGAAGCCCAAGGGTCTCCCGTAAAGCAAAAACTGATTGATGCGGGAATCGGTACGGAAGTATTTAGTACCTATGAAAACGGAATTTATCAGCCTTATTACAGTATTGTGGCAAAGAATGCCAATAAGGAGCAGGAAAAGGAATTTTTGGAGATTATTGATTCCCAGATTCAGGCTTTGATTGCAAACGGTATTGATAAAGATGCTTTGTATGCCGGCTTAAATTCGATGGAATTTCGTTACCGGGAATCGGATTTCGGAAGTACGCCGAGAGGGCTGATTTTGGGTTTACAGGCATTTGACAGCTGGTTGTACGACGAAGCGGCACCGTTTATGCATGTGGAAGCCAATGATACCTTTGCAAAATTAAAAAAAGCAGTGGAGACATCTTATTTTGAAGAACTGCTGAAAAAATACTGGGTAGAGAATCCGCATAAGACCATTGTGACGGTGGTACCAAAGAAGGGACTTACTACGAAAAAGGATAAAGAGCTTGCGGATAAGCTGCAGCAATACAAGGATTCTTTGTCTCAAAAGGAGCTGGAAGAAATTGTAGCGGAAACCAAGGCACTTCACCTTTATCAGGAAACACCGGACAGGGAAGAAGTTTTGGCATGCATTCCCCGGTTAAAGAGGGAAGATATGGAACCTAAGACACAACCTTTGGTGAATCGCGAAGATTGCTGGCAGGGTGTGCCGGTTCTTTTGCATGAAGTATTTACCAATGAGATTGCTTATATTAAGTTGCTTTTTCGGATGGATGGACTTTCTGCGGAATATTATCCCTATGTCAGTCTGCTGAAAAATGTATTGGGCTGTCTGGATACCCAAAATTATTCTTATGAACGGTTAGGATATGAGATTAATAAAAAAACCGGAGCAATTGATACCGGCTTGATTTATTTTAGAAAGGAAGGCGACACCGAGGCATATTCTTCCTTCTTTTCCGTAAAAACGAAAGTGTTGTACGGTGAAATGGAAAGTGCATTTGCCCTGATTTCGGAAATGCTGTTTTCTTCCAAAACCGATGACGGAAAACGATTAAAGGAGATTATCGGGGAAGTAAAATCCAGAGTGCAGGCGAAAATGTTGTCGGCGGGACACTCTACGGCAGTGGGAAGAGCACAGTCATACGTTACTGCCTACGGAGCGATGTTAGATGAAATGGCAGGAATTCCCTATTATAACTTCCTTTCTGATTTGGAAAAGAATTTTGATGCAAAAAAAGAGGAAATTACCCATAAATTAGATACCCTTATTTCGTATCTTTTCCAGAAGCAGCATCTCTTTGTGGATGTTACTGCTTCCGGAGAGGGAATCCTTATGGCGAAAAAACAGGCAGAAAAGTTCGCAGATGCGCTTTTAACCTCTGATATTGTGATGGAAAAGAACGCGACAGAACCGAAAAAGAAAAACGAAGGTTTTACAACCTCGGCCCAGGTTCAGTATGTGTGCCGTGCCGGTAATTTCTTAAAGAAAGGACTTCCTTATACCGGAGCATTGAAGGTATTGAAAACCATTATGGGATACGAATACCTTTGGTCCAAGGTAAGAGTACAGGGTGGCGCCTATGGATGTATGAGTAATTACAATCGTAACGGCGATTGCTACTTTGTTTCTTATCGGGATCCGAATCTCAAAAAAACAGTGGAAGTATATGAAAAAGCGGCTGACTACGTGAGAAATTTCAGCGCAAAGGAAGAGGAAATAACAAAGTTCATTATCGGAACCCTCAGTGATTTGGATATTCCGCTGACTCCTTCGGGAAAAGGAAGCCGTTCTTTGGCTGCCTACATGTCCGGTGTTACCGAGGAAATGCTTCAAAAAGAAAGAGATGAAATCCTTTCGGTCAGCGAAGAAACCATTCAGGGGCTTGCTGCATACATCGATGCATTTATGGAAGAGGAATGTATCTGTGTAGTAGGAAACGAGGAAAAAATTAAAGAAGAGAAGGATTTGTTTTTCTCGGTATCCCCGCTTTTTTCATAACGGAAAACAAGCAAGGAGGAGAAATATGAAAAGAAAAGTGAATTTGCTATTAATGATGAGTATGCTTGTGGTGTCGCTGGCGGCTTGCGGAAGTGCAACCAGCGATTCTGCTCCGATGGAAAGTGTGGGGGCAACTACGACACTCATGAATGGTGGAAGCTATTCCAATGACATGTATATGTATGAAGATGCTTTGTATGATGTGGAGGTGGAAATGGAAGAATCCATGGAAGAATCCATGGAAGAATCCGTGGAACAACCCATAGACGATTCAGCAGCAGAAACCGCGGGAAATACACAGCAGGAAAGCATGGAGCGAAAACTCATTACCACCATGCATATCGGTGCCGAAACGGAACAATTTGATGAATTTATTCGAAATATAGAAGCCAGAGTGGCTGAGCTTGGAGGATATGTGGAATCTTCCGAACAGTATCAGATGTATTCCCAGCTTTGGGCGGCAGATTACAAGATTCGTGTACCGGAAAGCCGTTTGGAAGAGTTTACCGGATTGGTAGCGCAGGAAAGCAATGTGGTATCGAACAGCCGTCAGGTAGAGGATGTTACCTTGACCTACGTGGATTTGGAAAGCAGAAAAGAAGTGTTGATGGCAGAGCAGGACCGCTTGATTGAAATGTTGTCCCAGGCTCAGGATATCGAAACTATTTTGGCAATTGAAACCAGACTTTCGGAAGTGCAGGGAAATATTGAATCCATGGAAGCCCAGCTTCGTACCTACGATAACGCCATTCAATACAGTACGGTTTATTTGTACATAGAAGAAGTGGAAGTATTTACGGTAGTGGAACAGGAAGAAAAAACTGCGTGGGAAGAAATGACGGAAGGCTTTGTAAACAGCTTACAAAAGGTAGGTTTGGGACTTCGTAATTTTGCAATAGGATTTGTGGTATCCCTTCCTTACCTTGCGGTAGCGGCAGTTGTTATTTTCGTGATTTGCTTAATTATTCGTGGTATTGTAAAGGCAATTATGAAACGAAGCGAGAAAAAGAAGAAAACCGTGCCGTCTTATCCCCCGGTAATGATGCCTTACGTTGGCGGTTTTGCAGCACCGCCCATGATGAGCACAACTCCTTTGGCAGAGAATGGAAATCCGGTGCAGGAGATGAGCCGGGCAGCGGAAGCGAAAGATTTCGATAAAAAAGAGGAAGAAAAGAAAAACAAATAAAAACAGAGACGTTTTGGAGGACAGAACATGACAGACCAGAGCAAATCCGGGTTTGTGGCACTTATCGGCAGACCGAATGTAGGAAAATCTACGTTAATGAATCAGATCATCGGACAAAAAATTGCAATTACATCCAATAAACCGCAAACTACCAGAAATCGGATTCAGACCGTTTATACGGAAGAACGGGGACAGATTATTTTTGTGGATACGCCGGGAATGCATAAAGCCAAAAATAAACTGGGAGATTATATGGTGAATGTAGCCAAGCAGTCATTGAAAGAAGTGGATGTGATTTTGTGGCTGGTGGAACCGTCCAATTACATTGGCGAAAACGAAAAAAATATTATTTCCCAGTTAAAGAACATTAAGATACCGGTCATTTTGGTAATCAATAAAATTGACACCATAAACAAACCGGATTTGCTTCTTTATATGGATACCTATCGCAAAGAAATGGATTTTGCGGAAATCATTCCGGTTAGTGCATTTAAAGGCGAAAATATAGAGGATTTGATTGACAGTATTTATCAATATCTCCCCTACGGACCTTACTATTTTGATGAAGAAACCATAACGGATCAGCCGCAGAGACAAATCGTAGCGGAACTGATTCGTGAAAAAGCATTAAGAAGTCTGGAAAAAGAAATTCCCCATGGCATTGCAGTGGTGATTGACAGCATGAAATATCGCAGGGCAAATGTAAGAGACAGTAAGTACGGGGACAAAGGGATTTATGATATTGATGCCACCATTATTTGTGAAAGAGATTCCCACAAAGGAATTATTATTGGTAAGGGAGGCGAAATGCTGAAAAAAATCGGCAGCAAAGCCCGACCGGAAATGGAACATATGTTAGATTGCAAAGTCAATCTCAAGCTTTGGGTAAAAGTGAAAAAAGATTGGCGTGACAGCGATTTTTTGATTAAAAACTTTGGTTATCACAAGGAAGAATCCTAAACAGATACCTAAAACTGCCAGTATAGAAACAAAGTCTGATGCAAAAGCTAAGTTCAGAAGATGGAAGAGAACGGAGAAAAGACATGGACAGAGAGGAATACTGGCAGCATTTTATGGCAACCGGAAGTGTGGAAGATTATTTGCTTTACGCCGGTTGCATTGATCGGGAAGAAGGAGAAGAGAAAACCAAGGACAAAGAAGCAGATAAGGAAAAGGAGCATGCAGGACAACGTTTCGACATTGGGAATCATACTACGGACGGAGCCTATCGGGGAATACGATAGGCGTATTGTCGTGCTGACAAAGGACCGGGGGAAAATCTCCGCCTTTGCGAAAGGGGCAAGACGACAGACCAATCGGTTGATGGCATGTACGGATTTGTTTTGCTTTGGAGAATACCGGTTTTATCCAGGAAGAAATTCTTACACTTTGATTGATGCGAATATTCAAAATTATTTTAAAGAATTTGGAGATGATTTTGAAGCCGCCCTCTATGGGATGTATTTTTTGGAAGTCATGGAATATCACACCAGAGAAAACAACGACGAGAAAGAAATGCTGAAACTCTTGTATCAATCTTTGCGGGCCCTGCTTCATGAAATGTATGATAACCGTTTGGTACGGGTGATTTTTGAACTAAAAACCATGGCGCTAATGGGAGAATATCGGGGGAAGGTGAAAGAACAATACTCGGATACCACCAAGTACACCGTGGATTTTATCTACCGGCAACCGGTAAAGGATCTGTTTTCTTTTCGGCTTTCGGAAGACGTTTTGAAAGAAATGATAGAAATATGCGAAGAGGAAAAGCGTATTTTATGGAATCATACATTTAAAAGCGAGGAAATGTTATCCGTACTTGCAAAGTGAAAATCAGTCCGCTATAATGTCAATAGTATTTTGATTGGAAAGGCTTGGTCGATTTTATGCGAAAAAGTTTTTTGCTGGGCATATGTACTGTGTTATGTATGCTTTTGTTTGTGGGATGTGGTGAGAATAATGCCATGTTTACGCAAAGTTATATTATTTTAAACGATGACAATTCTCTTTCCGTAACACTGATGGAAGATTTTACGGAAAGCTACTATAATGAAGCCGAATTGATAGAGATGGTGAATGCAGAGCTTGCGGATTATAACAGCCAAAGAGGTACGCAGGCAATTACCTTGGGAGAACATTCCTTGGAAAACGGTCTTTTGTCTTTGGAACTAAAGTTTCTTGATGTACAGGCGTTTAATGATTATATGCCGGAGGTTCTGTTTGTAGGAACCTTGGAAGAAGCGGTAGCAAGCGGTTACGATTTAAATCGTTCTTTAAATGTGGTGGCAAAAGACGGTGCCATGATTGGTAAAAATGAACTGCAAAGCATGGGAGACAGCAGAGTGCTTATTTTAGAAGGGGTAATGGATGTGAGATGCCCTTCGAAAATTACGCATTATTCTCAGGGAATGATTCTTTTAGACAGTACTACGGTGAGCGCAGGGCGAAGCGGAGTATTTTTTGTGATTTATTAATTTTAAGCGTTTGGAAAAATCGTTTTGGAAATACAGGGAGAAATCCCTTTATTTACATAAAAATGCAGTATGGAGGCATACAATGGAAAAGACAATGGACAAAATTGAGGCTCTTGCAAAGGGTCGCGGATTCGTTTATCCGGGTTCCGAAATCTATGGCGGACTTGCCAATACATGGGATTACGGTAACCTTGGCGTCGAATTAAAAAATAACGTAAAAAGAGCATGGTGGCAGAAATTCGTGCAGGA
>JAZNKK010000063.1:0-36325 GCA_045578545.1 Lachnospiraceae bacterium | reverse complement strand
TATCAACGGAGAAGTTATATATTTGATTAAACAGGCTATTATCAAGTTTGAAAAAGAAAATGGGGAATTAGAATAAAAATGTTTTTACGATTCGATTTCCATCACCCGCTCTAAAAAGAAGACTATGAGTCTTCTTTTTTTGGTTTTGAAGAGCAAATATCATTTAAAAAGTTTTTTGGCTATGGTATAATTTATAGCGTGAGCGTAAAAGGAATCTTAGTTGTGTTTTGCGGAGGGGAAACCTATGTTACGAATGGAGTTGGCCTGCTTTATTGTTGTTGCTCTAATGGCGGTTTTGTATTTCTCATCGAAGCGGGAAAAAACGATGTTACATAAAATTTTTTCCTTGATTTTGATTGTGTCTATGATGCATCTTTGCTTGGACGCGGCTACGGTATATACCGTGAACCGTTTAGAAGAGGTGCCTCTTATATGGAATAACGTACTCCACAAGCTTTTTATCGGAAGCATGGTATTTCTTTTTTATTTGATTTATCGCTACATTGGTGCCATGATTAGCGAAAATCAAAAGGGTTCCCCCTTGTTTTGCTGGTGGGGGAACGGCGTGCTTGTCTTGGCACTTCTTGGAATTGCATTTCTGCCGATTTCTTATATGGTGACGGAGCAGGGCAACTATTCCTACGGCCCGGCGGCTTATGTTACTTATGCATCAATTGCGGTCTATCTGGTGCTGGTGGTAGGAACGGTGTTGAAACACCGGGAAAAGTTACATTCCAAAAAACGACTGGTGATTTTTCTTGCCATGGGGATTGAAGTGGCGGTGTCTTTGTATCAGGCGTTTGTTCCGTTGGCTTTGCTGAGCGGAATGGGAATTATGCTGATTGTGTTATCGCTTTATTTCTTGATGGAAAATCCGGACATTCGTCTTGCGGACCGAATTTTGGAAGAAAAAGAAAAAGCAGATGCAGCCAATGCCTCCAAATCCGTATTTTTGTCTTATGTTTCCCATGAAATCAGAACGCCCATGAATGCCATTCTTGGCATGACGGATGTATTGCTTCGTACCGATATGGACGAAGAACAGCGGGATTATCTGAATAACATTAAAGTTTCCGGAGATGCGTTGGTGTTCATTATCAATAATCTTTTGGATATTTCTAAAATAGAAGCCGGTAAAATGGAATTGGTACCGGTTAATTATTCTTTGGAAAAAGAAATAAATAATATCAAAATGATGATGCGGGACCGCATAGGAGAAAAAGATATTGTACTTCTTTGCGAGATGGAGGAGGCGGTTCCGCGTTTTTTGTACGGTGACGGAATGCGGATTCGTCAGGTGTTGATTAACCTTTTGAGCAATGCGGTAAAATATACGGACCGGGGACAAATCAAACTTTCCGTTCAAAAAACAAGGCAAGACGGAAATGAAGTGGGACTTCGTTTTTCGGTAGCGGATACGGGAATCGGTATCAAACCGGAAGATATGGCGCATCTCTTTGAATTGTTTGAACAGTTTGATAAAAAGAAAAATGCCGGCAAAGAGGGAACCGGTCTCGGACTTGCGATTTCCAAAGAGTTGATTGAAATGATGGGCGGTAAGCTTTGGGTGGAGAGTGAGTACGGGAAGGGAAGTGAATTCTCCTTTGAAATTATACAGGAAATTGGTTCTGAGGAATCCGTTGCCGTAGCAAACCAAACGGAAAGCTTTATTGCGCCGAAGGCAAAGGTGCTTTTGGTGGACGACGATATGATGAACCGGAAGGTGGCAAAAAAAATCCTGGAGCCACTAAAACTAAGCGTGGATACGGCGGAAAACGGAAAGCAGGCACTGGCGATGTTGGAAAGCCAAAACTATCATCTGGTTTTTATGGACCATATGATGCCGGTTATGGATGGTATTGAGGCAACCATGCAGATTCGGCAAAAAGAAGAGGAATACTATAAGAAAGTACCCGTGATTGCCCTGACAGCCAATGCGTTGGCAGAGGCAGAAAAAATGTTTTATCAGTCCGGAATGAATGACGTGTTAACCAAGCCCATTGCGGTAGAAAAAATCAATGAAGTGATTAAAAAATGGTTGCCCAAGGAACTGATAACCGTTACAAAGATACCAGACGAAAGGGCAGAAACTTCCGAAGAAAAGACCGAGAACATTCCGGTAATTGAGGGGCTGAATGTAGAGGAAGGAATCAAATATTCCGGAAATTTAAAATTATATTTGTCTTTATTGCGAGATTTTTATATACTTATTGATGCAAAGGTAAATAAGATACGGGAATGCTTGGAAGACGGTTTGCTGCGGGATTATACCATTGAGGTGCATGCATTAAAAAATTCCGCCAGATTAATCGGAGCCAAAGAACTTTCGGAAGCATTTGCCCGTTTGGAACAATACGGGAATGAAAAGAAGGAAAGCGAAATTCACCGGCATACCGAGAGTGTATTGGAAATGTACTGCAGGTACAAAGAAATCCTAAAACCTTATAGTGAAAATGCGGTGGAAATGCGGGCGGTTTCTTCGGAAGAAATCAAAGAGTGCCTTCGGGAAATCAGGATGTGCATTGATGCTTTTGACATTGAGACGGCAGATGCAGCCATGGAGGAATTGGAAAAAATGAAACTTCCCGGAGAATGTGAATCTTACATGGAAAAACTAAGGGTATATATGGCAGATGTCGCCCTGGAAGATATTTTAAATATTACGGACGAAATGATAGATTGGTTGGAGAAAAACAGATAAGGAGCAGGAAATGGCGGACATATTATTGGTGGCAAGTAAAAAAAGTTTTACCGTAACGTCCTTGTCCAAAATGTTGGAGGAACAGGATGCACCGGTAGTGCATACCTCATTTGATCCGAGTGAAATCGGAAAAGTGCAAAGCGGCATTCGGGCAATTATTATCAATGCGGAAGAATACAGCATGGATGGCGTGATTTTCATCAAAGATTTGGTTATTGAAGAAGAAAAACCGATTTTCATCTTTGGGGACATCAATCAGGTGCAGGAAATAGAAGGGATTATCCCGAATCAGTTTGTTAAGAAAAAATTTATCCGCCCCTTTAATTTAAAGGAAGTGGAAGAAGAAATTATGCGTTACATTTCTGATGATGCCAACTTTTCCAAAAAGAAAATATTGGTGGTAGATGACTCCGGAACCATGCTTCGAAATGTGAAGGGGTGGCTGGAAGAAAAATACCAGGTGATTTTGGCGAATTCCGGCGCTATGGCGATTAAGTTTTTGGCAATCAGCCGTCCGGATTTGATTTTGTTGGATTATGAAATGCCGATATGTGACGGAAAGCAAGTGCTGGAGATGATTCGCGCAGAACATGAGTATGCGGATATTCCGGTGATGTTTTTAACCAATAAAAACGATAAGGAAAGCGTGATGCAGGTTTCTTCGCTGAAACCGGAGGGGTATTTATTAAAAACAATGGAGCCGGAGCAGATTATCCAAAGTATCGATACGTTCTTTGAACAAAGCAAATGGAAAATGTAAAGAAAAACCGCTGACAATTGTTACGATTGTTAGCGGTTTATTACATAAAAAAGAAAAAAGTATGATAAAAATGAAGTTTCTTAAAATATTTTCATATTTATACGCATTATAATAAAAGAGTGCTATAATGAATCGAGTATGATGCGGTAGTAAAAATGCTGCCGTATAGTTTTGGGAAAAGAACGAGGGCGACAGAGCATACCGAAAGCTCATTTATAGAGGAAAAAAGAGAAAGAAAAGGAACCAATAGTAAGAAGAAATAAGATGGGAAATGCAGAGAATAAACCGGTCATTCGGGTAAAAGATTTATATAAAATTTATCGGGTGGGAGAAAATAAAGTCCGTGCATTGAACGGGGTGAATTTCGAAATCAACCGGGGCGAGTTTTGCAGTGTTATCGGAGCCTCCGGTTCGGGAAAATCCACCTTGCTCAATATGCTGGCGGGATTGGAAAAACCTACCAAAGGGGAGATTGTGATTGCAGGACAACACATAGAGAAGAAAAACGAAGGGCAACTGGTGCTGTTTCGGCAGGCTCACGTGGGCTTTATTTTTCAGGCGTATAACCTTATGGCAAATTTAAATGCCATAGAAAATGTGGCGTTACCGTTAACTTTTCAGGGAGTACCCCGGGATATCCGAGAAAAGAAAGCAATTCGGATGTTGAAAATGGTGGGACTTGGAAAGTATTTGCTGCAAAAGCCGGGGCAGATGTCCGGTGGGCAGCAACAGCGTGTGGGAATTGCAAGAGCATTAGTGGTAGAACCGGAAATTATTTTTGCAGATGAGCCTACCGGAAATCTGGACTCAGCCACATCACTGGAAGTCATGCATCTGATGCAAAAAATTGCCCGGGAGAAAAATCAAACCATTGTCATGGTAACCCATGATAATTATCTGGCGGGATTTGCCGACCGGATTATACATATCAGAGACGGAAAGATTTTACGGATTGATGACAATCGGCAAAATATGGAGCCGCAGGAAGCGAATCATTACAACGTGGAACAACATAACAGTATTGGCGAAAGCGGTTACAGCGCGGAATCACCAGAATCACAGAGCGACACCGCTGAAAATTATTACAACGAGGAATCGCAGGTCTGGCAGTTACAGACCGGGGAAGACGAAACACAATAGGGAGGCAGAAGAGAAAATGAATAAAAATAAAGAAAACAGAAGGAAACTGCAGATGTTATTAAGTGCCATGCTGGTATGTATCATGGCGTTGATTTGGCAACCGGTGGAAAGTCATGCAACATCCCAGTCTGCCAATGCCAGCACTTTAGAAACCGGCAATCCGAATGAAATGATTGACGACGAGGATCGCCAGAGTGCCTACATACTTATTTTGGAGCATAGGAAGAGCTTGGAAACCATGTATGATTTGTCCCAGGCAGCAAGAGAGCGAATGGATGCCGTGTTTTATCAGGCAAACGTATATATTGCCAATACCCAGATGACGGTAGGACAGTTAGATGCGTATGTCTCCTCCGTGATTTCTGATTTGTCGGCGGCAGCAGGAGACGCTTCCATCAATTCCTCCACCAGTGAATTTTTGTTCTTATGCAATGAAACCCCTATTACGCAGGGAACTTACGGACAGCCTACCACCTTGGTGCTTTCCGTGATTAACCTTGGAGTGGAAAATATTACGGATGTGGTAATTACTCCGAACGTTTCCACGAACATTACGGAGTGGCCCTTTGAAATTGTCACCTCTTCGGATGTTAGAATGATTGAATCCGTACCGGCAGCAGACAGTGTGGAGCAGGCGTATCATTACCGACAGGATATTGCGTGGGATTTTGTGGTTTCGGAAGATGCCCTCACCGGCGTTTATCCCCTTTCTTTCCATGTGCAGTATTATCGTAACGGGAACATTGAAGAAACGGATTTGGTAACCTATGCCAATATTACCGGTTCTCCCGGAAACGGAAGTTTAGACAGTAGCTTGGAAGAAGGCGGCAAAGTTTCTACGCCCCGAATTATTGTAACCGGTTTTGAAACCGACCCGGGAGAAGTGTACGCGGGAGATACCTTTAACTTAACCATCTATGTTCAAAATACTTCCAATGAAACGGCAGTATCCAATATTCAGTTTGATTTAGAAGCAGCAAAGGAAGGCTCAGATGCCAATTCCATGTACGAGGCATTTTTGCCGACATCCGGTTCGGCCACCATCTTTGTACAGAGTATTGCACCGGGAGCGACCCAGGCGATTTCCATTGAAATGACAGCCCGAAATGATTTGTCGCAAAAGCCTTATGTGGTTACGGTAAATGCAGCTTACGAAGACGAAGATAACAATCCTTATACGGCAACTACGGATGTATCCATTCCGGTTTTGCAGGAAGCACGTGTGGATACCAGCGAGGCGGAGGTGCTGCCGGAAAGCATTCCGTTAGGAAACAGTGCCAACGTGATGTTTAGCATTTACAACATGGGTAAAACCACGCTTTACAATGTGCAGGTAAGCTTTGAAGGAGAAACGGTGGCAGGCGGTTCTGCGTTCCTTGGACGGATTGAACCGGGAGCGACCGGCAACGTAGACGTGATGGTGGACGGTATCGCTCCCACCATGGACGAAGGTTATGTAACCGCAGTAATTTCTTACGAAGACGAAGCCGGAAATGTCTCTACCTTAGAGAAAGAAATCCTTCTTTACGTATATGAAGAATATTACGATGAGGGATATTACGAAGAGGATTTTTATTACGATGACATGGAAGGATTTGAAGAAGAATCCTCCGGTTTGCCCACCTGGCTCATTGTGGTTATTGTGGCAGTTGTGGTAGTGGTTATTGTAGTGGTGATTGTGATTGTTACAGTAAATAAAAAGAAAAAACGTCAGAAGGCACTTTTGGAAGAATTAGCGGATGTTGAGGAACTATGAGAATCATTGATTTATTGCGCATGAGCGCAGACAGTCTGTTTAAAAGAAAAATAAGGACCATTCTTACGGTACTTGGCGTTGTTATCGGAACCACGTCCATTGTGGTAATGATTTCGCTGGGTATCGGTATGAAAAATTCCATGATGGCTTCCGTGGAATCTTACGGGAATATGAAACTGATTGAAGTTTATGAACCGGGAAGATACGGCGGGGAGGAATCGGAGGAAGAATTGCGTCTGGACGATGCTCTGGTGGAAACGATTTCCTGCATGGAACATGTGGAGATGGTTTCTCCGGCATTGGAGATTTCGGTGCTGGCAAAATGCGGTAATTACGAGTCCTATCTGTGGCTTCGGGGAGTCAGCCTGGAGGCGCTGGAGGAAATGGATATTCCTTTGGGGCAGGGGGCTTTGCCGGAAGAAGGAGACATGATTTCTTTTATTTACGGAAATGGTGTGATCGGAGATTTTTATAATGCAAAGACCGGCTCTTATGAGTATTGGGAAACCGGGACGCTGCCAAACGTTGATCTGTACGAGGATTCCATCTACGTTATTTTTGATATGGACCGCTACTATATGGCCGGCAGCACGGACGAAAACGGTCAAATTATTCCGCAACCCAAAAAGTACATAGTGGAAACCGCCGGAGTCGTGGAAGGCGGCGTGGATGAATATAACGAATACAGCTATTCGGTTTATTGTGATATCGAAGCATTGAAGCTGCAACTGCAGCAGGTATTTAAGGGGCGTGTAATTCCGGGACAGCCTACGCAAAAATCCGGAAAGCCCTACAATGAAATATTTTACAACAGTATTTCAGTGTATGTGGATGATATGGAAAATGTCACTGAGGTACAAAGTCAGATTACTGCATTGGGGTATGAAACTTATGCGGAAGCAGAATGGATTGAATCGGAAATGCAACAGATGAATATTATTCAGGCGGTGCTGGGAGGAATCGGCGCGGTATCCTTGTTTGTTGCCGCTATCGGCATTACCAACACCATGATGATGTCCATTTATGAAAGAACAAAGGAAATCGGGATTATGAAAGTAATCGGATGCCGGATTCGGGATATTCAGCTTATGTTTCTGCTGGAGGCGGGATTTATCGGTTTTATTGGTGGTGTAATCGGTGTGGGACTAAGCTACGGTCTTTCTGCGTTGGTGAACTACTTTGTGGCAGGAGCGCTGGGCGTGGAAAAATTATCCCAGATTCCGATTTGGCTGGCGCTGGTGTCTATTTTGTTTGCCATTGTTGTGGGAATGCTATCCGGACTGTTTCCTTCCATTCGGGCGATGCGCTTAAGCCCCCTTGCGGCAATTCGAAATGAATAAACAACCACCGGTGAAGACGGGATGATTTGAAAAAGAAAAGGAGCTGCAGTATGATACGGAACTGCTCATTGGAAGAGATATCCGACGGAAAATTATATGAAGCGGACGATTTGGTAAAAGCAAATTGCCATGATTGCATCGGTTGTGAAAAATGTTGTCACGGAATGGGAAATTCCATTATTTTGGATCCTTACGATATCTATCAGCTTACGGTACAACTGGGAAAAAGTATGGAAGAATTATTGCAGTCTGCTTTGGAATTGAATGTCTGCGACGGATTGATTTTGCCCAATATCCGTATGCAGGAAAAGACCGACGCCTGTATTTTTTTGACTACGGAAGGCAGGTGCGGAATTCATCAGTACCGACCGGGCATTTGTCGTCTGTTTCCTCTGGGAAGATATTATGAGGGAGATTCTTTTTGGTATTTTTTGCAGACCGGGGAATGTCCGAAGGAGAATCGCAGCAAAATCAAGGTAAAGCAATGGCTGGGAATTCGTCCGATTAAGACATACGAAGCCTACCTTCGGGATTGGCACAGTTATTTAAAAAAATTACGGGAAAGAATTGCTGAAAATGACGAGAAAGAGCAGAAGCAGATTTGCATGAAGCTTTTGCAGGATTTTTATTTGAAACCCTATGAAAACAGCGATTTTTATCCGCAGTTTTATGCCCGTTTACCAAAGGAGGGAAAATAATTTGGTTAAATTCCCAAAAAAAAGAAAATTCTTTGGAATGGGTATGGAAAAAAGACGGTTATCTTAGTATAATAAAAGTGTTGTATAAAAGTTTGGGAAAAATATGTAACAACAAATTTAAAAGAAAAGCAGAGAAGAGTTTATGGAAATATCTGAAATCGGGAAAATTTGTTTGCGATGTATGAAAATCAGTGATGATGTCGGAATTTGCCCACATTGTGGCAGGGAAAAATCCGGACAGCTGACCTGGTCTAAGGCATTGGCCCCCGGGACGATTCTTAACAATAAAATACTTATCGGTAACATTTTGGGAAAGGGCGGATATGGAATTACCTATATCGGCTACGACATGCTGTTGGAATACCGCGTGGCAATCAAAGAGTTCTTCCCGGATGAAATGGTAGACAGAGCAGAGGACGGCAAAACCGTTCTTGTTTTAGATGAAGTAAACGGAGAAGAATATCAGAAAGAAACTACGGCTTATCTGAGAGAGGCCAGAGTATTGGCAGAATTTTCCAAGTTCCCCGGTATTGTGGCAATCAAAGACCTGTTTTATGAAAATAATACAGGTTATCTTATTATGGAATTTTTGGAGAATGGAAATCTCCGTAAATATGTAGATAATCACGGCGGCTGGCTCGGTGTGGGAGAAGCATTGGAGCTGATGGAGCCGGTAATCAGTATTTTGGGCAGATTACACCAGTCGGGATTGATTCACAGAGATATCAGCCCGGACAATATTATGATGGATGAAGACGGAAGTGTTAAGCTGATTGATTTTGGCGGTTCAAAAAAAGTCGGCTTTAACAATCAACAGGTGTTTTTAGGAAAATGGGGATTTGCTCCGTTAGAACAGATGCTCAGCAAGATTTCCGAACAGGGACCCTGGACGGATATTTACGGTATCTGTGCAACCTTGTATTGTATCATGACAGGGGATGTTCCGCCGGCTTCCTACGAACGTAGTGAAAAGGACGAGTTGATTGACATTGCGCAATACACCATTTCCATTGATAAAAAAGTGGCGGCAGCCATTATGAAAGGTCTTTCCATGGAACCCGGTGACCGCCAGCAAAGCATTGAGGAATTGTACCGCGGATTGTATGGTGCAACGCCGGAGGAGAAAAATGCTTCTTCCGTAGAAGAGTCGTTCATTATGAAAGATGCGAATGGCCGAATCTGGTTTGGCGAGTATCCCATGAACGAGATTGTGGGAAAAGAAGTGACTTCCGACTTGCTTTACGGAGAATACAATGATGATAATGTTACCATTGTAGATGGGGAAAAATACCTTCGTATGCCGATTTGGAAGGAAAGCTCTCAGGACAAGGATTTATTGTCCGTGATGAAAGTAAAACAGGAACCGGAGATTACCGGATATCGATATTTTAAATTCAATTTGCTGCCCTGGAAAATTGTGGGGCAAAGAGGTGACAGGGTTATCTTGCAGTCCGAATATGTGATTGACTATAAACCCTTTGACCAAAAGAAGTACACCAAGATGACGGACAAAGAGGTATCCAAGATAAAGACCGGCATCTATTGGGAAAAGAGTAAGATTCGTGAGTGGTTGAACGGCGTATTTGTACGTCGGGCGTTTGCGGAAAGCGAAAGAAGTAAATTGCAGGTGACCGAGGTAAACACACCGGTGTCTGCTTTATCGGATCGTACCACTTACGATAAAGTATATCTTCCTTCTGTGGAAGAAGTAAAATACGGTTTTGATAAAGATATTGCACTGATGCGAGGGCGAGGAAGCAAAGCCGGTTCCCCGCTTTTGGAAGATGCACCCTGCTCGCAGTATGTGGCGGCCTTGTCCAATGATTTAATGATGGAGAATTGTTTCGGTCTTCGTTCCAGAGGACACATTGACCAGGATAATTCTTATATTTGTCAGGAGAATTATGAGGGCCATGCCATTGTAAATGGTAAATTAAAAGAGTGGAAATTAAACAAAGGAATGGGAATCCGACCGATTATTTGTGTCAAGGAAGACGATATTGTTTCGATGCCTTAACGGAAAATGAAAAAGGCAAAACACGAAGGAAAAGGGAGCTTTGTTTATGAGTACATATGTATTGAGTGATGTTCACGGACAATATAATGCCTATAAAAAAATGTTGGAAAAAATTAAATTTTCCAAAAAGGACCAGTTGTATGTGTTGGGAGATGTAATTGACCGCGGACCGGATGGAATTCGGATTATTCGGGATATTATGGAGAGAGACAATGCAGAACTGATTCTGGGCAATCATGAATTTATGTTGTTGAATGCAATCAAGTATTTGCGGGAACGTGAAACGAAGAAAGCAGAAAAAAAGAATGATGACGGTTTGACTCCGTTTGAACTTTGGGTACATCCCGGAAACGGCGGAGAAGGAACCTGCTTGGAATTCCTGAGCCTTCCGGAAGAATTGCAGTGGCAATTGGAAGAATTTTTGCGGGAACAGTATTTGGTGCGCAGAATTAAAGTGGGAAAGACGACGTATCATTTATCGCACTCCTATTCTGCGAAACGTCCCTTCGGAGAAGGAATTAAATTAAAAAATACTTCCTATAAAAAGGCAGAGGAAATTGTTTGGGAAAGCATCTTCGACAAGCCTAAGGAGGTACGGGATGCGGAGAAGCTCTTTGCCTATTCCAGAGATGTTTATGTAGTGGGACATATTTTCACACAGCGTCTGGGGCATATGGATGAAAACGGACAGGGCAAGATTTACCGCTGTGACAATTACCGAGGATATAAGGTGATTGACGTGGACTGCGGTATGGCATTGAACAGCCGTTCCAGCCGATTGGGATGTATTTGTCTGGAGACGCAGGAAGAATTTTATGTTCCTTTGTTGGAAGACTAATGTTTTGAAAGACGAAAGTTTTGGAAGCCGAACAGAAAATATCGTTGCAATCCGAAAGGGTTAAGGAGCGGTATTTTTTGTTCGGCTCCGTAAATTATGGAAGCTATTCATTGCTCTGTTTTGCATACATACATCATACAGAAAGGTTCTTCGTATCGCTTTGCAGGTTGGGGACGGATTCCGGCTTTTGACTTGAAAATATAGACGATATTCTGTGTTTTGTTTCAGGGTCGTCAAAGAATCCTTCTTGTTTGGATGACTCTGTGAATCGTGTGGTATTAAGTGAAATAATTAAGAAAAGTGTGAGGGAAAAGAATGATAAACGGATTGCTTCGTTTGTTTGTAAAAGATTATGAGAAGGTGGAGAACGAAAAAGTTCGGGAACGATACGGGCTTTTTTCCAGTATGGTGGGAATTGTCTGCAACATTTTTTTGTTTGGGATAAAATATGCGTTGGGAGTGGTTTCCGGTTCGGTAGCGATTATTTCGGATGCATTTAATAATTTGTCTGACAGCGGAAGCTGTATTCTTACTTTGTTTGGTTATAAGATGGCGGCAAAACCGGCGGATAAGGACCACCCGTTTGGGCATGGCAGAATGGAATATTTGATTTCCTTGGTCGTAGCGGTTATCGTACTGCTGGTGGGAATTGAGCTGTTTCAAAGTTCCGTAAACCGTATTCGGGAACCTAAGCCGATAAGCTATTCCAACGTGGTGTTGGCAGGTCTCCTCTTATCGATTTTGTTAAAACTTTGGATGTCTTATTTCAATCGTGTTTTGGGAAAACGAATTAATTCTTCCATCATGCTGGCTACGGCAAAGGACAGTGCCAGTGATGTGATTGCAACTTCCGTAACGGTGGTAGCACTGATTTCATCCAGATTTACGGAGTTTCCGGTGGATGGTGTTATGGGCTGTATCGTTTCCTTGTTTATTTTATATGCCGGATACGGAATTATAAAAGATACGGCAGATGATTTGCTGGGAAAACCGGCAGATAAGCATACGGTAATGGCAATCAAAGAAATCCTGGAAAAAGACGATCAGGTCATTGGTATTCATGACATGGTGATTCATAGTTACGGTCCGGGAGTGACGTTTGGAAGCGTTCACGCCGAAGTGGATTCCAGAGAAAATATTATGGTGATTCACGATGCCATTGATTTGCTGGAAAAAGAAGTTTATGAAAAATTAAATGTAGTGCTGACGGTTCATATGGATCCCATAGAGATGGATAATGAATTGGTAAATGAAAGAAAAGCCATGGTAAGAGAAATATTATCGGATATCCATAAGGACTTATCTTTTCATGATTTTCGTATGGTGAGCGGTCCCAATCACACCAATTTAATTTTTGACATTGTGCTTCCGTTTGATTGTAAATTAAAAGAAAAAACAATTTTGGATAAATTAAACGAAGCGTTACGGGAAAAAGAAGAAACCTTCTATGCAGTGGTAAATGTGGAGAGGGAATATACCGAATAAAGGAGAGTAAAAATGCCGTTTGATTTTCCGATTTTATATTACTTACAAACCTTTCGGAGTGATGTTTTGGACACCATCATGAAATGTATTACCTACATTGGTGAAGCCGGCTGGTTTTGGATTTTGTTATCCATTGTACTGGTATGCAGCAAAAAGACACGCCGAATGGGAATTCATCTGATGATTGCGTTGGCTATCATGCAGGTGACGGGAAATATGATTTTAAAGAATTGGATTGCAAGACCGCGTCCCTGTTGGCTGGACGAATCGATTGTTTTGGCGATTGCAAGACCGGATAGTTATTCCTTTCCTTCCGGACATACGTATTCGAGCTTTGCCTGTGCCGTGTCGATTCTTTTCCACAATAAAAAATGGGGAATCGCTGCGTTAGGGTTAGCTGCCTTGATTGCTTTTTCCAGAATGTATCTGTTTGTGCATTTCCCTTCGGATATTCTGGGCGGAATCGTTTTGGGAATCTTAACTGCATGGCTGGCTCATGTTCTTACCAAAAAAATCATAAAAACATGAAAAAAATTCCACTTATATTTTACCTTCCGTAAGAAATAATAGTATCAGGATAAGCAAACAAAAAACGTTTATTTACTTAAAAAAGTGGATAAGCGAAGGAACGCTTATCCATGATAGATAAACCAACAGAAATATGGAGGTAAAAGAAATGGCTAGTTCAAGATCTAATAAGACAAGTGTGCCTGAAGCAAAGGCAGCAATGGATCGTTTTAAAACAGAGGTTGCTTCTGAATTAGGTGTATCTTTGAAAGAAGGATACAACGGTGACCTTACTTCCCGTGAAGCAGGAAGCATCGGTGGCGAAATGGTTCGTAGAATGATCAAGAAACAGGAAGAAATGATGAAATAATCAGGACGCCTAAGTAGGGATGGCCCGGCAATTGCCGGGTCATTTCTTTTGCGAAAATAGGATACGAAATGGTTTGGTATTCAAAGACAATTGTGGTATAATGATTACGATAACCGGAAAGAACCTTCTGACCGGAAATCAAAAATAAGAAATAAAATACCTGAGATGGAAGATTCGTTCTGAAACGTAAGGGATGTTTATGCTCTGTGTGCGATTGGCAGGCATCCTTTCGGATGCCGTTTTTTTATGGAAAACGACAAAGAAGGTGAAGGGTTTCATGGTGTTTCCACGCAAAGGACAAGGGCTGCGAAACGCTTCGTATGATTACAGAGCTTAAGAAAACGGAACAAATTCCACAGGAGAATGGAGAGGACATGAAGAGAAAAAGCAACATGTGGAAAAAAGGGAAACGGGGAATTTTATTGGCACTTTTGGTAGCGATGTTTACCCTGCTTGCGGGCTGCGGAAAAGAAGAAGATACGGTAATCAGAGTCGGCTCCTTAAAGGGACCGACCTCCATCGGGCTTTTGGAACTGATGGAGCAAAATGAGCAGGGACAAAGTGCAAATACTTATGAGTTTACCATGGAAACTACGGCAGATACTTTGCTGGCAGCTATGGTACAGGGAGAATTGGATATTGCGTTGGTGCCTGCCAATGTAGCTTCCGTGCTTTACCAAAAGACCGAAGGTGGTGTATGTGTAGTGGATATCAATACTCTTGGCGTGCTTTACATGGTAAGCGGGGATACTTCCATTACAACCATGGCTGATTTGGAAGGCAAAACGATTTATCTTACCGGCAAGGGCACAACGCCGGATTATGTATTGCAGTATTTGATTTCTGCCAGCGGTATGGAAGAGGCGAATATTACAATTGAATACAAATCGGAAGCAACTGAGATTGCGGCAGTGTTGTCAGAAAATCCGGATGCGGTAGGTTTGTTGCCGCAACCTTTTGCTACGGTGGCAATGCAGCAAAATGACGCTCTGGAAATTGTATTGGATACTACAGCAGAGTGGAATCGAATTCAGGAAACCACCGGGGAAGGCAGTGCTTTGGTAACCGGTGTAACCATCGTCCGCAAGGCATTTTTGGAGGAAAATGAAGAAGCGGTACTTTCCTTCCTGGCGGAACATGCTTCTTCCGCAGCATTTACGGCTTCTGATGTGGAGACCACGGCAGCTTACGTTGCTGAAGCCGGCATCATTGAAAATCCTCAGATAGCAGCACTGGCAATTCCTTATTGCAATATCGTATGCATCAGCGGAGAAGAAATGAAAACGGCTCTTGAAGGTTATTTAAATGTTTTGTATGCACAGGATCCGGCTTCTGTAGGCGGAAATTTACCGGAAGAAGATTTTTATTATATTCCGGCAGGTGAATAAAAATACGTGTTTCCGTGTAGCGCAAGGTGCGCTATGCGGAAACACAAAACAGAAAAAGCGGATGTAAAAAGGGAACGGTTTTATGGAAATAAAAAGAAAAACGGAAAGAGAAAAATGCAGAAAATATTTGATTGCGGCAATATGGATTTTGATTTGGCAATTGGCAGCAGTCATAGTGGATAATCCTATTTTTTTTGTAGGACCGGTGGAAGTGATTCGGGAAATTGTTTCTTTGCTTGGGCAGATGGTATTTTGGAAAACCATAGGCTTTTCTTTGATGCGAATTCTGGGTGGCTTTTTTCTGGCTTTTTTTCTGGCCTTTTTTCTGGCACTTTTGGCGTACCGATACAAGCTGTTGGAGGAAGTTGCAGAACCGATGGTGCAGGTGATGAAATCCGTACCGGTGGCTTCCGTGGTTGTTCTTTTGTTGATTTGGTTTGGCTCTGAGAATCTCGCACTGTATATTACCATGATGGTGGTATTCCCGAATATTTATGTGCAGATGCTTACCGGATTAAAACATACGGACAGAAAGCTTTTGGAGATGGCAAAGGTGTTTCGGTTTTCTGCAAGCAGAGTGTTTTGGTATATTTTAAAGCCTGCGTTTTGGCCGTATTTGTCGGCAGGGGTCAAAGTATCTTTGGGATTAAGCTTTAAATCCGGTGTGGCGGCAGAAATTATCGGTTTGCCGGATTTTTCCATTGGGGAGGCAATTTATTCCGACAAAATCTATTTGAATACGGCTGGCGTTTTTGCCTGGACGCTGGTGCTGATTCTTTTGAGCGCCTTATGTGAAAAAGGGATTTTGTTCCTGATGGACAGGGTTTCGATGTACCATCCGATTGCTGCCCGAAAGAGGAGAGGGAAGAAAGCGGAGTCTGGGCAGGGTAAACCAAACCACGGAAAACAGCAGCGTTTGGGGGGAGGCGCGGAAAACGATTGTGTTTCCAACATTGCAAAGAAGAAGGAAAACGAAGAAATTTCGGGAGAAATTTGTTTGCAAAAGGTTACCAAATGCTACGGAAACCTACGGGTGTTGAATGATTTTTCGTATGATTTTGCGGCCGGAGAAATTTATTGTATTATGGGTGAGTCCGGAAGCGGAAAGACAACCCTGCTTCATATAATGGCAGGACTGACTTTGCCGGAATACGGTAAGATCGAAGGGAAAGACGGACAAATCAGCACCATGGTATTTCAGGAAAACCGTTTGTGTGAAGAACTGACAGCAAAGCAAAACATCGAACTTTCGGGGCAATTTTTGGAGGAAAGGGAACTGGAAGAAGTGATACAAGACATTTTGCCCGGAGTACCAATGGATAAAAAAGTAAAGGAGTTTAGCGGAGGAATGAGTCGCCGGGTGGCTCTTATGCGGGCACTGCTTTCCCCGGGGAACCTTCTTCTTTTGGATGAACCTTTTACGGGTCTGGATGAAGAAAATAAGAAAAAGGCAATGGAGTTTATCAAACGATTCCAAAGAGGGCGCACCATTATTTTTACCAGTCATGATCCTGTGGACGGAATGAAGCTGGGGGCAGAGGTTTTGTGGCTACAAAAATAAGGAAAGGAAGAGAAGCATGGAGAATAAGGTAGTACTCATCGGCATTGTTGTGAGCGATAAATCGCAAATCGCCAAATTAAATGAGTTGTTGTCAAAACACAGCGAATACATTATCGGAAGAATGGGAATTCCCCATCCGAAAGAAAATATATCCTTAATTAGTGTGGCAATGGACGCACCGGCAGATGTGATTAGTGCTCTTTCCGGAAAAATCGGGATGTTGCAGGGAATTTCATCGAAGGTAATCTATGCGAAAAAATAACTAGACTTACCCGTGTTTCTTGTGCTATACTTACATAGTTGATTATCGAAAGAATGGATGACTTTGTCATTCGTAAAATGAATGTTCGCAGTAGGAGGAAAATTAACATGAGTTTACAGGTGGAAAAATTAGAGCATAATATGGCAAAACTTACCATAGAAGTGTCTTGTGAAGAGTTCGAGGAAGCAGTAGAAAAAGCTTATCAGAAAAATAAAAATAAGATTAATATTCCCGGATTCCGTAAGGGTAAAGTACCTCGTCAGATGATGGAAAAAATGTACGGAAAGGAAGTATTCTATCAGGATGCTGCCAATATCATGATTCCGAAGGCATACGATAAAGCATTGGATGAATGTGAAGAAGAAATCGTATCTTATCCGAAGATTGACGTTACACAGTTAGAAGCAGGAAAGCCTTTTGTTTTCGTTGCAGAAGTAGCTTTAAAACCGGAAGTAACTCTCGGCACATATAAGGGTGTAGAAATCGATAAGGTAGAAACCGAAGTTACCGAGGAAGAAGTAGAAGCACAGATTTTGAAAGAGAGAGAAGAACAGGCCAGACAGGTTACTGTAGAAGGAAGACCCGTTCAGGACGGAGATCTTGCTGTAATTGATTTCGAAGGATTTGTAGATGGTGTTGCTTTTGAAGGCGGAAAGGGAGAAAACTATTCTCTTACCATCGGTTCCGGTTCTTTCATTCCCGGATTTGAAGAACAGTTAATCGGTAAGAATGTAGAAGAGGAATGTGATGTTAACGTTACTTTCCCGGAAGAATACCATGCAGCTGATTTAGCAGGAAAGCCTGCAGTATTTAAGTGTAAGATTCACGAAATCAAAGAGAAACAGATTCCGGAATTGGATGAGGATTTCGCTGATGATGCAGGATTTGATTCTGTAGAAGAATACAAAGAAGATGTTAAGAAGAAATTGACCGAGCAGAAAGAAAAGGGAGCAAAGGATGCAAAAGAAGATGCAGTAATCGAAGCTATCGTTGCAGATTCTTCCATGGACGTTCCTGATATGATGGTAGAAACACAGCAGAGAGAAATGATTGAAGAATTCGCTCAGCAGCTTGCTATGCAGGGACTTTCCATCGATCAGTACTTCATGTTCACAGGTATGACAAAAGAGATGATGATGGAACAGACCAAGCCTCGTGCAGAAAAGAGAATCCGTGCTCGTCTCGTATTGGAAAAGATTGCAAAAGAAGAAGGCTTCGAAGCAACAGAAGCAGATATGGATAAAGAATTGAGCGAAGTAGCAGGAAAGTACCATATGGATCCTGAAAAAATGAAAAAGACACTTCGTCACAATGATATCGTACAGATGAAGAAGGATATTCTCATCAAAAAAGCAATCGATTTTGTTGTAGAGAACGCAAAAGAAAAATAAAAAATGCTTGTAGTTTGTTTTAAGAAAGGGATGATTTTTCATGAATCATAATATTTACAATGAATTAGTACCTATGGTTGTGGAACAGACAAGCCGCGGCGAAAGATCTTATGATATTTATTCAAGATTGTTAAAGGACCGAATCATTTTCCTTGGTAGCGAGGTAAATGAGGTAACGGCCAGCCTCGTTGTGGCACAGATGCTCTTTCTGGAATCGGAAGATCCGGATAAGGACATTAACCTTTACATCAATAGCCCCGGCGGTTCCATTTATGCCGGCATGGCAATCTATGATACCATGAATTTCGTAAAATGTGATGTATCTACAATCTGTATCGGTATGGCAGCCAGCATGGGAGCATTTTTGCTTGCAGGCGGTGCGAAAGGAAAGCGATTTGCTCTTCCGAATGCCGAAATCATGATTCATCAGCCTCTTGGTGGTGCTCAGGGGCAGGCAACGGAGATTGAAATTGCAGCAAAGCATATTCTCCAGACAAAAGAAAGATTAAATCGGATTATGGCAGAAAATTGTAACCAGCCTTACGATGTGATTGCAGCAGATACGGAAAGAGATAACTGGAAGACTGCATTGGAAGCTAAGGCATACGGTTTGATTGATGATGTAATCGTTAAGAGACCTTCAGCAGACGAAAAATAAGATTTTTTACAACGAGCCTTCCTAATAAGGGAGGCTCGCTTAGGAAAGGATTTATTTGTTATTATGGCAGGAAAGAGCGCAGACAGTAAAGTAAGATGTTCCTTTTGCAATAAGACGCAGGATCAGGTTCGCAAGATGATTGCAGGGCCGGCCGGCGTGTATATTTGCGATGACTGCGTGGACATCTGTGCAGACATTATTGCAGAAGAATTCATGGATTCCATGGAAGCAGATGAGGTGGATGACGAAGATACACCGGATATTAATTTCTTAAAACCGGTGCAGATTAAGGAGTTCCTGGATGAGTACGTGGTAGGACAGGAAGAAGCAAAAAAGATTTTGTCTGTAGCGGTGTATAATCATTATAAGAGAGTAACCGCCCCCAAAAACAGCGATGTGGAATTACAGAAAAGTAATATCATCATGGTAGGACCCACCGGTTCCGGTAAAACCTATCTGGCACAGTCCTTGGCAAAAATTATCAATGTACCTTTTGCCATTGCGGATGCAACCACATTGACGGAGGCCGGATATGTGGGAGAAGATGTAGAAAACATTCTTCTTAAGTTGATTCAGGCAGCAGACTATGATGTGGAACGAGCGCAGTACGGTATTGTATATATCGATGAAATTGACAAAATTACCAAAAAGAGCGAAAACGTATCCATTACCCGTGATGTTTCCGGTGAAGGGGTACAGCAGGCGCTTTTGAAAATTATTGAAGGTACTACGGCTTCCGTACCGCCTCAGGGGGGAAGAAAGCATCCTCATCAGGAATTGATTTCCATTGATACCACCAATATTTTGTTCATTTGCGGCGGTGCTTTTGACGGATTGGAAAAAATCGTGGAGGACAGACAGAATAAAAAATCCATTGGTTTTCAGGCGCAGGTGTCCGGAAAAACAGAAAAAGATATTTCCGCACTTTTGCATGATGTAACCCCTCAGGATCTTATTAAATATGGTTTGATTCCGGAATTTATCGGTCGTGTGCCGGTGAATGTAGCATTAGAAGGTTTGGATAAAGAGGCGTTGGTTCGCATTTTGGAAGAACCGAAAAATGCGTTGATTAAGCAGTATCAGACCTTATTTGAAATGGATGGAGTAAAACTTACCTTTGATAAAGATGCGGTAGAAACCGTGGCTGAGATGGCGATGGCCAGAAAGACAGGGGCAAGAGGACTTCGTTCCATTATGGAAAAAGCAATGATGGATGTGATGTATCGTATTCCTTCGGACGAAACCATTGAAAGCTGTATTATTACGAAGGGCGCAGTGGAAGGAACCAGTGAGCCGGTGGTAGTGCATAAAGGAAGTACGAAAAAAGCATCAACAAGAAAAGCAAAATAAATTATGTTTTAAAATCGGGAAAGACCGCAACACTCGCGGTCTTTTCGTATCTATAAAGAAAGGCAAAGGATAGACACGTGAAACAGACCAAAGAATGGACGCTTCCCATCGTAAAAGAAAATAGTGTAGTCATTTTTCCCGGGATGATGATTCAGTTTGAAGTAAAAGAGAAAAATGCCAAATTAAGCATGCAGACAGCGATGCAGGAAGAAAAGAAAGCCATTGTTATTTTTGACGACAGAGAATGTGTGAAAAAAATGGAGGCGTACAAAGGAGAATATCATTTTGATACCATGATTGGTACGCTGGTGCAAATTAAGCAGATTTTTCAAAATCCGGAAGGCGATTTGCGGGTATTGGTACAGGGAATCGGAAGAGTATTGATTGATGATTCCATGAAAAGAGAAGACGGTATTTATGTGGCAATTGCTACCGACGTGGAGAAATATCGTTTCCGCAAAAAAGAGGAAGCGCTGCAGGAAGCTTTTATGAGAGAATTATTACAAAGCTTTTCCTTGTATTGCGCGGAGTACCCGAAGCGAAACCCTGCCATTTTGGAAGCACTAAAGAAAATGGGAAGTTTGGAACAAATGATAGATGTGATTGTTTCCGGGATTGCCATTCCTGCAGAATACCGGTATGGTGTTCTGATTCTTGCAGATTTAAAGGAACGATTAAAATATTTGGTGGAGGTTTTGCAAAAGGAAATTCAAATCGGAAAAATCCGCCAAAGTATTTATACAGATATTTCCGGACAAGTGGAACGGAGACAAAAAAAATATCTTTTGCAGGAACAGTTGCACTATATTAAACAGGAACTGGGAGAAGACTTGGACGAGTCCGAGGAAGCGGAATGGGCAAAGAAATTAAAAGCTCTTAAGGCATCCAAAGAAGTGAAAGAGAAAATCAAAAAAGAAATCCGGCGCTATCAGGTGTTGTCTGCCAGCAGCTCGGAAAGCGCAGTGGAGCAGACGTATATTGAGACGCTGTTAGAGATGCCGTGGGATAAAACGTCCAAGGACAATCTGGATATCAAAAATACGAAAGAAGTATTAGAGCAGGATCATTATGGTCTGGAAGAGGTGAAGGAGCGCATTTTGGAATATCTGGCAGTCCGCATCCTATCCGGAAAAGGAAACAGTCAGATTTTGTGTCTGGTAGGACCGCCCGGTACGGGAAAGACTTCCATCGCAAAATCCGTTGCGGAATCCCTTCATAAAAAGTATGTTAGGGTTTGCCTTGGCGGTGTGAGAGATGAAGCGGAAATTCGAGGACATAGAAAAACTTATGTGGGAGCCATGCCGGGACGTATTTGCAACGGATTAAAGCAGGCCGGCGTAAAAAATCCCCTGATCCTCTTGGATGAAATTGATAAAATGAGCAGGGATTATAAATCCGATACGGCCTCTGCCATGTTGGAAGTGTTAGATCCGGAACAGAATTGTCATTTTCGGGATCATTATCTGGATGTTCCGGTGGATTTATCTCAGGTGCTTTTTGTGGCTACGGCAAATGATGCAAGGGAAATCCCTCGTCCGCTGTTAGACAGAATGGAACTAATTGAGATTTCCGGATATACCCAGAATGAAAAATTCCACATTGCGAAAAATCATCTGATAGCCAAAGAATATGACAAATGTGGGATGACGGAAAAGAAATTGCACATTACCGATAAGGCATTGGAGAAGATGATTACGGGCTATACCAAAGAAGCCGGGGTTCGTGAATTAGAGCGTAAAATCGGTAAAATTTGTCGAAAAGCCGCCATGGAAATTTTGGATAAAAAGACAAGCGGCAAAATCACCGTAACGGAAAAGAATATCGAAAAGTATTTGGGAAAATGCAAATACGAAGAGGAAAAAATCCACAATGCGCCGGAAATCGGTTTGGTGAGAGGACTTGCCTGGACCGGTGTGGGCGGAGATACTTTGGAAATCGAAGTTGCCATTATGCCGGGAAAAGGAGACCTTATTTTAACCGGACAGCTGGGAGATGTGATGAAGGAATCGGCAAGAGCAGGACTTACTTATCTTCGCTCGGTAGCAAAGGAATACAATGTAAAAGAAGATTTCTTTAAAAAGCATGATATTCACATTCATATTCCGGAAGGGGCAACGCCCAAAGATGGACCGAGTGCCGGTATTACCATGGCCACAGCGATGCTTTCAGCAATTGCCCAAATTCCGGTTTCCGAAAAGCTTGCCATGACCGGAGAAATCTCCATTCGGGGAAGAGTCCTTCCGGTGGGCGGATTAAAAGAAAAGTTGCTGGCAGCGAAATTAGCCGGAGTAACTACCGTTTTGCTTCCGGCAAAAAATAAAAAAGATGTGGATGAAATTGCAAAAGAAATCAAACAGGGAATGAAACTGATTTTTGTGGAACACATGACGCAGGTAAGACAAGTTGCATTGGAGGGAGAAAACCATGAAAATTAAAAATGTGAATCTGGAAACGGTTTGCGGTATTACCAGTGTGCTTCCGGAAAATGACAAACCGGAATTTGCCTTTGCCGGAAAAAGTAATGTGGGAAAATCTTCCTTAATCAATGCACTTATGCAAAGAAAATCGTTGGCAAGAACCAGTTCCCAACCGGGAAAAACCCAGACCATTAACTTTTATAACATCAATGAAGAATTGTATTTTGTGGATTTGCCGGGATACGGTTATGCCAAAGTAGGCAAGGAAGTTACGGCAAAATGGGGCAAAATGGTGGAGCGGTATTTGCATAAATCCAAACAGCTCAAAGCGGTTTTTTTGCTGATTGATATTCGTCATGACCCCTCTGCAAATGACAAAATGATGTACGATTGGATTATGAGTAACGGTTATGAACCCATCATCATTGCAACGAAACTGGATAAAATTAATCGTAGTCAGATTCAAAAACATGTAAAAATGATAAGGGAAGGTCTTGGCGCCGGAAAAGAAAGTATCATCTTACCTTTTTCCGCAGAATCCAAGCAGGGCCGGGATGAAATATATGAAGTTATCGAAAAATTACAAAGCGATAGTGAGTTATGACGGTAGCCGATATAACGGGTGGCAAAGACAGGGCCGGGGAGATAACACCATTCAGGGAAAATTGGAAAGTGTGTTAGAGCAAATGAGCGGTGAAAGCATAGAGATTAACGGAAGCGGACGAACCGATGCCGGCGTACATGCCAAAGGTCAGGTGATTAATTTTCATCTGACCACAGAACAGACACCTCGGGAAATCGAAACCTATCTCAATCATTATTTGCCAAAAGATATTGCAGTAAAGGATGTGGAAGTGGCGGAGCCTCGTTTTCACAGCCGGTTGTCTGCCAAAAGAAAAATATACCGTTATCATATTTGGCTCGGAAAGGAAAATCCGGTGTTTGCTCGTAAGTATGTCTATGTTCCAAAGGAGCAGGAGATTGACGTGGCAGCCATGAAAGAGGCGGCGAAGCAACTTTTGGGAACCCATGATTTCAAAGGATTTTCTTCTTTAAAAAAAGTGAAAAAGAGTACGATTCGCACCATTTACCGAATAGAATTTTTTTTGCAGGAAAACGAACTGGTGATAGAGTATGAAGGGGACGGATTTTTGTATCACATGGTTCGGATTTTGACCGGTACTTTGCTGGAGGCGGGTGCGGGAAAACGTAGCATCAATGAAGTTAAAAAAGCATTGGAAACGTTAAATCGCGAAGATGCAGGCTATACGGTTCCTCCGGAGGGGCTATTTTTGGAAAAAGTCATATATGAGGATTCTCGGAATATAATGTAGGAAAGAAGCATTGGGAGTCAAATGGATGAACCAAAATATTGTGCTTTTGTCCTGTGGGGATAAAAGAATGGAATATGTTGCACCGGAATTGGAACAGGCGGGATATCAGGTAAAAAAAGGACCGGTTCCTTCCGTACAGGATATTTTAGAGGCAGATTATTGTATTTTACCCACGCCGGTAAGCCGGAATGGAACAGAAATTTTATGGAATGACAAAAAAGAAACGTTATCCATGGAACAATTGTGCGCAAACCTAAAAAGCGGACAGCGAATATACGGAGGAGTCATCCCGGAACGGATTCGCAAGGTCTGTGAACAAAGGGGCGCACTTTTTTTTGATTTCATGGAAATGGAAGATGTGGCAAAAGAAAATGCCATTGCCACTGCGGAAGGTACCATTGCGGAAGCGATTACGCTGGGAGAGTGTAATCTGCACCAAAGCAACTGCCTTGTCATCGGATATGGAAAATGCGGGAAAGCATTGGCGGAAAAATTGCTTGGCTTAAAGGCAAAGGTTACGGTTATGGCAAGACGGGAATCGGTTCGAAAGGAAATCGAAGAGACGATAGGAAAAGCAGTGGATATGGGAGCATTTTCGAAAGAATACGATTATGTATTTAATACGGTACCTGCGCCGGTTTTAACCAAAGAAGGAATTGACCGGCTTTCATACCATGTGGTGATTATAGATATTGCGTCGAAGCCCGGCGGAGTGGATTTTGAATATTGCGAACAAACCAAAAGAATAGCGAAATTATCTTTGGGGATTCCGGGACGATATTCGCCAAAGACCTCCGGAGAAATTCTTGCCCGCGCTTTTTTAGAAAAGGAGGGGGAAAGGAAGAAAGAGGAAATACAGTAACGGATAGAAAAAAGGGAAAGTCAGGAAAGAAAATGCATCCTGCTGTCACCAAATAATTCTACAAAACATATAATATTTCATCATAAAGTTTCCCGAAAACGGTTTGCGGGGAAAGGACGGGTGAAATATGGACTTAAAGGGTAAGGTGATTGGAATCGGGCTTACCGGTTCATTTTGTACCTTTGATAAAATATTAAAACGTGTGGAAGAACTAAAGAAAGAAGGAATGCATGTGATACCGATTTTTTCGCACAATGCAGGAAGCATGGATAATCGATTTATGCCGGCGAAAGAATTTCGGGATAAGATAAAAGAAATCACCGGAGAAGAAGGCATCTTTTCCATTCCGGAGGCAGAACCCATTGGTCCGAAGGGACTGCTGGATGTTATGGTGATTGCACCTTGTACCGGCAATACGTTGGCAAAGCTTTGTCACGGGATCACGGACACACCGGTTCTTATGGCGGCGAAAGCACATCTTCGAAACGGAAAACCTTTGGTCATCGGGATTTCTACCAATGACGCCCTGGGCATTAATTTTAAAAACATCGGTCTTCTCATGGCGATGAAAAATATTTATTTTGTTCCCTTTGGGCAGGATGACTGGCAAAAGAAACCTTCCTCCATGATTGCAAAATGGGACTGTCTGGAAGAAACCATTTCCTTAGCCCTGGAAGGAAAACAGTTGCAACCGGTAATACAAAGCGATTAAAAAAACGGGTGTTTCTTTGAAAAAAGAAACACCCGTTTTCGAGTGAATCATCACAAGGGAATCGTCACAATTGAAGATTCATAAGTGAATCGTCACAATTGGAGATTCATAAGTGAATCGTCACAAGTGAAGATTCACAATTGAAGATTCATAACTGAATCTTCAATTTGTATTCCAAAATCCAGAAATTAATCTGCAAAAGGTAGGCAATCATTTGCGGACCGCACATCAGCTGGCCGTACCAAGGAGCACCCAAATCTTTTGGTGTGTTCAGAAAGGCAGTTACTTTTTCGGAATCGATAAATTGATGCAGCGGCGATTCGGTATCTTTTAACACATCGATGAGCAGGCCGGACAGAAGTCTTTCGTAGTAGGGGTGGTAGGTTTTGGGAAACGGACTTTTTTTGCGCAGTAATATAGGCTGGGGCAACAGAGGCTCCGCAGACTGGCGAAGCAACGATTTAACCAGTCCGTTTCTGGCTTTCATTTCCCAGGGAACATTGTAAATATACTGTACCAATTCTTTATCTGCAAAAGGAATGCGGGCTGTCAGTCCGGTGACACGGCAACTACGGTCCATTCGATTCAGCAGTGTTTCCATAAACCAATACAAATTGAGATAGGAGTAACGGCGCTTTAAAGTTTTGCTTTCGTCTTCTTCCGGAAGTACGCAGACATTTTTAACGGAAGCGTTATAAGTGGTTTCCACATAAGAATCCATTTCCAGAGCTTCCAGAAAATCGGCTTTTAACAATTGTTTCCTGGGGGCAAGGTCCGCAGCCCAGGGGAAAGATTCCGCTATAGGGAGCTCTCCGCGATGCATCCAAGGATAGCCACCGAATACTTCGTCCGCACATTCTCCGGTGTAGGCTACCGGTGACAAACCGGCGACTTTGGAGGAAAAGTACAAAAGCGAAGAATCTATGTCTGCCATACAGGGAAGGTCATGGGCTTTCACAGAGTCCTTTAGCATATCGGCCAAAGTCTGGTAGTTGCATTCCAAATAGTGATGTTCGCTTTGCAGGAATTTTACCATGGCATCAATGTAAGGTTTATCTTGAGACGGCTGGAACGAAGAAGATTTAAAGTATTTATCGTTCTGGGCAAAGTCAAAGGAAATGGTAACGGTTTTTTGCCCGCGCCGCTCCATTTCCTGTTTGAGATAGGCAGCGATGATACTGGAGTCGATTCCGCCGGAAAGAAGACAGGCAGGGGAATCGTCCAGTGCAAGCTGGTTTTTCATAATATTATCCAGCAAATCGGCAGTATGTAAAACGGTTTCTTCGTAATTTTCGTAGTGGGGACGGCAGGAGAGCTGCCAATAACCGGTGGAACAAGTGCCGTATTTGTTGACCGAAATGCAATGGGCGGGTTTTACTTCAAAAATATGGTCAAAGACACCTTTCCCCGGAGTTCTGGCGGGACCGATACTGAAAATTTCATTGAGTCCTTCCTTGGAAACGGTGGGAATTTCATCTCTAAATTCCAACAATGCCTTTATTTCGGAGGAAAAGGCAAAGATGCCGTCCTTTTGTGTGTAAAACAGGGGTTTGCTTCCGAAATGGTCACGGAAGAGGTAAAGGGTATGGTGACGCTGGTCGTAAATGGCCAGAGCAAAATTACCGTTGACTTCCTTGATAAATTCCATTCCGTATTCCATGAAACCAAGAAGCAAAAGTCCGGCAGGAGATTCGTCCTTGGAAGGCTGCAAAGGAGCAAGCTTTTTGCGTAAGGAAGGGAGATTAAAAATATCTCCGTCCAAAACGATATGACACATGCGGTCGCCCAAGGAGAGGGAACAGGGACCGGCATCATTTTGCCGAGCAGCCTGGGCAACTCCAAAATTATCGCTGACAGAAAAAACAGCGACTTCCTCGCTCGTATGGCACAAGGGGGTAACCATGGATTGTAAAAAATCATGTCCCTTGGATGGCGAAATCGGCTCGTATTGATTAATTTTCATGAAACCTGCAAAACTATACATAACTACTCCATATAAGAATATGTTTCCTTATATGAATATGCAAAGTTGAAAAAATGATGTCAAAAAGAAGAGAAAATAAATACTCGATGATAAGCGAAAAGAGACAAAAAAATATCTTTCAGGATAAACGTCTTACCTGAAAGATATTTTGATATGCTATGTAATTAAGCCTGATAATTTACCAGTTCGTCAATCAACTTCGGAACATTTTCCTCCATGGTTTCATTGGAGAACTGGCAGGTACCTACGGCCTTATGACCGCCGCCACCGTATTTTAACATAAGAGAACCTACATCCACGTTGCTGGTACGATTTAAAATGCTGTAACCAACGGCACAAGAGCAACCCTGTCCGCCTTTTCCGTTTACAATCCAGATAGAGATGTTCTGCTGGGGATACATACTGTAAATCATGAAACGATTACCGGAATAGATAGGATCTACGCCACGTAAGTCCGTAATGATAACATCCTTTTCAATGCGAGTGTGCGCGGTAACCATTTTCTTAAAGTTTTCCGCCTGTTCATGATAAACTTCAATTCGCTCTTTTACATCCGGGAGATTTAAAATCTCTTCCGTTGTCATGGTGCGGCAACATTCCATTAATACTTCCATCAAGCGGTAGTTGGGAATGGTGAAATTACGCCATCTTCCAAGTCCGGTTCTGGGGTCCATTAAGAAACCGACCAAAATCCAACCGGTAGGATTCTGAATTTCATCAATGGTAAGATTACCGGAATCTACTTTATCTACGGCTTCCATCATGTCATCAAACTGAGGGAAACGTTCTTTGCCGCCGTAATATTCATAAATAATGCGGGCACAAGAAGGAGTAATACGACTTTCTCCCTTGTATTTTCCTGCAAGCTGATTTCTTTCATGCTCACTGGAGTGGTGGTCAAACCAAAGTCCGCAACCTTCTGCATAAGGAACGTTGGCAAGACAATCGTTTTCGGTGATTTCTACCAAACCATCCTGAATATCCTTGGGATGTGCAAATTTCCAACTGTCAATAATACCTGCTTCCAAAAGCAATGCACCACAAGCCAGCCCATCAAAATCGGAACGTGTAATAAGTCTCATGATTAAACTCCTTTTTCTCGTATTCCCCAACCACATCGGGTGTTTTTGTATAGATAAATATATACAAAAACATTATAATGGATTTTTATTATAAAAACAAGGATTCCAATAAAAAAAGAGAAAAAATACATTTATAAAAAGTAGTAAAGAAAAAACTTGACAAAATAGGTCTATTTGCATAGACTAAATGGTATGAAAACGCGGTCTAATGGTATAGACTAGCGAAATACATAAGTTATGTATTTTTAAATGTATTTTCAAAGAAAGGGATTTTGGGAAAATGAGTAATTATGATATTTTTCAGTGGTTTGATTCTCCGATTATACTTTTTTTCAGTAATTTCGGTTCCGTGATTTTCGAGACGACAGTACTTATTTTGTTGGCATTGGGGCTTAGACGTTTCTTGAAAAATTATTCCAAGAAATATGTCTATTATGCGTGGATGCTTGTGGCACTTAGGGGAGCGTTTCCGGTGGAATTTAGAACCTCCTCCGGTATCATAGTCAAAACAAAGGAACAACTTTTGGAGGAAGCCGTGAATCCGCAAGTTCCGGTGATGGTTAGGGATTGTATTGCAGGCATTTATTTGCTTGGAGTCGTTGCAACTCTTATTTTTTACATTCTGCAATTTGTCCGGGCAAAAAGGGCTGTCAAAAGAGCATGTAACGGTATCGGAAAAACTAAGGTTTGCAAGGAAATCGAAACACCCTTTGTCATGGGGTTGATTTGGCCCAAAATATATTTGCCCGAAATATCGGATGAGGATACCCTTCGATGTGTGATTGCACATGAAAAGAATCACATTGAGCACGGGGATCATATTATTCGTTTTATTTCGATTATTGCTCTGTGCGTGCATTGGTGGAATCCGCTTATGTGGTATGCCATGAAAAAATTAAATGAAGATTTGGAAATGTACAGTGACGAAATATCAATCGAAAAAACGGAGACAAAAGACCGGCAGATGTATGCCAATGTTTTATTGGAGTTTGCAAAAAAACAGAACGGTTTTCAGGAACAGCTTTCCTTTGGAGAGTCTGTTACAGAACATCGTGTAAAACATATTTTTGAAGAAAAGAAACATAGCTTTGCGTTGGGTTTGGCCATTGCAGTTTTGCTTTTTGGCCTCACTGCAGTGATGTTTGCGGAGGAGAAGAATTATCTTGAGACAGTTACTTTTTCGGAAGCGGAAATTGCAGAATTGGAAGATGCGTGCAGACAGGATTATCTGGAGCGCTACGGAGATGTAGTAACATACGACGGACAATGGAATTTAGAACACATCTGTGCAGATGAGGATAGTCCCGGCTTTTGCTATGCGCATTTTACTTATGAGTATATTGCGTCGGAGTATTATTCTGAATATGAGACCTGCGAGAGAGAATTAATAAAAAAGGAGATTACATACAGTGTGCTTGTTGTACCGGAAGCGGGAGAGGAACAGCGGCGTATCGTATATGTGATTGGCGGAGACTGTCCGGAGCCGGTAGAGACCTATCGACGCCCCTTGTAAACCGGCAGTGCGTTTTGAATACGAAGGGAGTTAGACATTATGAAGAAAATTGCAGAAAGCGAATACCACTTTTTACGAATTTTGTGGGAATGTGAACCGATATCCAGCACGGAACTGGTACGAATCTGCAACCAGCGTTTGGGGTGGAAAAAATCTACCACCTATACGGTGATTAAAAATCTGAGCAACAAAGAGATTATAAAGAATGAAAACACCATTGTATCGTCGCTGGTTTCGAAGGAAGAGGTGGATCGCCAGGAAAGTGATGCCATGGTGGAACGAATGTTTCAAGGAAATATTCCTTCGTTTTTCTCGGCTTTTTTTAAGGACCGCGATTTGTCGCGGGAAGACATTGAAAGAATACAACGTATTATTGAAGAAGCCGGCGACCGAGAGAAGAAAGAAGAGAAAACGAAGGAGAAGGAACAGGAGAAAAAGAAATAAAAATTCGCAAAATTATTTTTCTTTATTATTTTCGTTGTCTGTGATATGATTATGAGGTTAAAAGTACAAAGAAAGTTGGGTCGATGGAGCAATGGAGAACGAAAAGGATTTAGTTGTAAAAGAAGAAGGTGCGGAGAAAGAGGAAAAAGTATCCCGCAATTTTATTGAACAGATTATTGATAAGGATTTGGCTGAGGGCGTGTACGATACCGTACATACCAGATTTCCGCCGGAGCCGAACGGATATTTACATATCGGTCATGCAAAGAGTATTTTATTAAACTATGGTCTTGCGAAAAAGTACGGCGGCAAGTTTAATATGCGATTTGATGATACCAACCCTACAAAGGAAAAGACGGAATTTGTAGAGGCGATTAAAAAAGATATTGAATGGCTGGGGGCTGATTGGGAAGACAGACTGTTCTTTGCTTCAGACTACTTCGGACAGATGTACGAAGGTGCCGTAAAGTTGATTAAAAAAGGAAAGGCTTATGTTTCCGATTTGTCAGCAGAGGAAATCCGTGCGTACCGCGGAACTTTGACGGAGCCCGGAAAGGAAGATCCTTACTCCGGACGCAGCATTGAAGAGAATTTACAGCTTTTTGAAGAGATGAAAGCCGGAAAGTATGCAGACGGAGAAAAAGTACTCCGTGCCAGAATTGATATGGCGTCTCCCAACATGAACATGCGTGACCCGGTGATTTACCGTGTGGCTCACATGCACCACCACAATACGGGAGATACCTGGTGCATTTATCCCATGTACGATTTTGCGCACCCCATTGAGGATGCCATTGAAGGAATTACCCATTCCATCTGTACCTTGGAATTTGAAGACCACCGTCCGTTGTATGACTGGGTGGTTCGGGAATTGGAATATGAAAACCCGCCCAAGCAGATTGAGTTTGCAAAAATGTATTTGACCAACGTGGTAACCGGAAAGCGTTATATTAAGAAACTGGTGGAAGACGGCGTGGTAGACGGCTGGGATGACCCCAGACTGGTATCCATTGCGGCACTTCGCCGCCGCGGATTTACGCCCGGCTCCATCCAGAAGTTTGTGGAGCTTTGCGGGGTAAGTAAGGCAAATGCTTCCGCGGATTATGCGATGTTGGAATACTGTATCAGGGAAGATTTGAAATTGTCCCGTCCCCGAATGATGGTGGCACTGGACCCTATTAAACTGGTGATTGATAATTATCCGGAAGGGGAAACCGAGTATCTGGATATTCCTTACAACTTGGAAAATGAAGCCTTGGGCAGCAGAAAAGTACCGTTCTGCAAGGAGCTTTACATTGACCGTGATGACTTCATGGAAGAGCCTCCCAAGAAATATTTCCGTTTGTACCCCGGCAATGAAGTGCGCCTTATGAGTGCGTATTTCGTAACCTGTACCGGATTTGAAAAGGATGAAAACGGAAAAGTTACGGTGGTTCACTGTACTTACGATCCGGAAACCAAACAGGGAAGCGGATTTAATGCCAGAAAAGTAAAAGGAACCATTCACTGGGTACCGGCACCCTATGCGGTAAAAGCTACGGTTCGTTTATATGAAAATCTTGTGGATGAGGAAAAGGGAGTTTATAACGAGGAAGACGGAAGTATGAATCTCAACCCCAATTCCCTTACGGTATTGGAAAATTGTTATTTGGAGCCGGAGCTTGCAAATGCAAAGGCGTATGACAGTTTTCAGTTTGTGCGTCAGGGATTCTTTACGGTGGATTGTAAGGATTCTAAGGAAGGCGCACTGGTATTCAACCGTATCGTTGGATTAAAGAGTTCTTTCGTGTTACCAAAGTAGGAGGCTAAGATGTCGTTATTTGATGGATTGGAGGCATTGGGATTATCTTCTTTGAAGAATTCTCAGTTGTACGAAAAAGCCAAGGTAAAAAATAAATATGAGACAGAGAAAGAAGCCGTAGAGGAAAAGCCGGTGGATGAGAAGGATTTTCTCTTTGAAAAGCAATTTGAATGTCCGGTTTGTGATGCGAAGTTTCGCCAGTGGGTGGTTCGGAGCAATAAGGCCAGATTGGTCGGACAGGATAAGGATTTAAGACCGCATCATAATTACATTGATGTTACGAAATATGACGTGGTGTTTTGTAACCGGTGCGGCTATGCTGCGTTGACCAGATATTACGGTCCCTTGGCAAAACCCCACAGAGATTTGCTGAAGGAGAATATTGCCAGCAAGTATCAGCCGATGAAAGATGCAGAACCTGTGCTGAGTTATGAAATCTCTTTGGTTCGTTACAAATTGGCGTTGTTAAATGCGGTGTGTCGTCAGGCGAAAAATAGCGAAAAGGCTTATATCTGTTTGAAGACTGCATGGATTTTGCGCGGAATGCAGGAAAATTTGCCGGAAGACAGCAAGGAAAGAAGTGATTACAAGACAAAGGAAATGGAATATCTTCAGAACGCTCTGGATGGTTTTATTTCAGCAAGAGAATCGGAAACTCCGCCTTTGGCAGGAATGAATTCCACCACTTTGGATTATCTTTTAGCAGTACTTTGTATTCAATTTGACCGATTGGACGAAGCGTCCAAATTGGTGCAGGGCATTTTGCAATCCACATCATCGACATCCATGCAAAAGGAAAAGGCACGAACCTTGTTTGCTGAGATTAAAGGAAAAAAGAAAGCGAAAGGTTAAGAATTAGAATATTCATAAAAAAACTCCGGAGCAGTGCTTCGGAGTTTTGCTTTTTTAATTTCTCGATAGATTTTTCTATGGATAAATCTACGGATAAACCTAGTTATTCTTCGTCATCATCAAAGAATTCTTCCGTGGTTTCTTCTTCGGAATCAGTGGCATCATCCGCGGATTCTTCCGTTGCAACGTCTTCTTTGGAAGCTTCGCTTGCTTTTTCTTCCTGTACTTCCTCTGCTGCAACTTCTTCTAAATCAGCATCCAAAACATCGAAATCATCGTCTTCCAATTCTGCAGATTCATCAAAAGAATTCTGTAATTTCTGGCTTACTTTGGAGATGGCATCTTTGGCCTTGTCTAAAGTATCGTTTACGAATGCTTTTGCAGTGTCCAAAGAAACGTAGTTGCGACTCTTTTCGGGTTCTTCTGTATCGATATCGTCAAAATTATCTAAGTCATCAAACTCATCAATGTCCTCGTTTTGTTTGTTTTTGTTCTGTAAGTAATGATATACTCCGGCTGCAGTTGCTCCGGCAACCAAACCAAAAAGTATAAGCTTGCTTGTTTTCTTTGCCATAACATAAGCTCCTTTCCTAACAATCTACTAGACATATTGTAATATAAAATGAGGGAAAAGAAAAGGGAAAACCAAGGAAAAGTTGCGACAAATCGAAAATTATGTTATTTTAATTATCGACTGTGCTGGTCAATGAAACGGGAAGCGGAGAGGACGGATGAACGAAAAATTCTACCATTTAAAAAAAGAAAAACAGGATTTGATGATTAATGGTGCCATGGAGGTGTTTGCAAAGAACGGATACCAAAGAGCCAGTACCGATGAAATGGTGAAATCTACCGGCGTCAGCAAAGGACTGTGGTTTCATTATTTTGATAATAAATTGGGCTTGTATTCCTTTGTGGTTTCCTACGGAGTAAAATATGCGTTGTTGGAATTATCACTAAATGTGGAAAAAGAGGAAACGGATTATTTTGAAATTTGCAGAAAAATAGAACGAGCCAAGATTGCCATGATGGAAAAATATCCGTTTTTGCCGCTTTTGTTACTTACGATGTTAAGGGAACGGGACGAAGATGCACTGGAAAGTCTGGAAGAGGTGCGAAAAAAATATCAGGAAACCCTGCTTTCTGTCTATATGCAAAGCAATTTGGATTTCTTTCGTCATAAAGAACAGTTTTCCAAATTGATGCAGGTGATGGAATATACCGAAAGCGGGATTATGGAAAAACATTATCGGGAACCTTATTTTTCCGCAAAACGATACTTGGAAGAAGTACAGCAGTATTTGGATTATTTTAAAAGTCTGACATATCGCTAGAAAAAACAAGGGAATGGCGGGAAATATCGTAAAAATAATATATTGCGTCAGATTGACAAATGTGCTAAAATTTTTTTCGTCATGGCGTAATGGAGGTATGTTGAAATATTTACCAAATATAAAGATGTAATCTTGTACAAATGTTATGGTGTACGAGGAGCAGGAAACGGCTCATGACAAAGGAAAAGCAACATAGAAATGAGAAATGAGGAAAAGTTATGGTTCAGGTAGCAGTATTAGGATACGGCACAGTAGGTAGCGGTGTTGTAGAAGTAATCGAAAAAAATCAGAAGGAAATTGCAAAACGTGTCGGTACCGGCATTAACGTAAAATATGTATTGGATTTGCGTGATTTCCCCGGGGATCCGATTCAGGAAAAAGTGGTACATGATGCGGAAATTATTTTGAATGATGATTCGATTTCCGTAATCTGCGAAACCATGGGCGGAATGGAACCGGCATACACCTTTACCAAGAAAGCACTTATGAGCGGTAAGAGTGTTTGTACTTCCAATAAAGAATTGGTAGCTGCTCACGGACCGGAATTGATTCGTATTGCAAAAGAAAACAACTGCAACTATTTGTTTGAGGCAAGTGTAGGCGGCGGTATTCCCATTATTCGTCCGTTAAACAATGCCCTGACTGCAGAAAAAATCGATTGCATCATGGGTATCTTAAACGGTACCACAAATTATATTTTGACAAAAATGGAAAGAGAAGGCGCTAATTTTGACGAAGTGTTAAAAGAAGCGCAGGAAATGGGATATGCAGAACGGAATCCGGAAGCAGACGTGGAAGGATATGATGCATGTCGTAAGATTGCGATTTTGTCTTCTTTGGTTTATGGAGAAAACGTAAAATACGAATCCATCTACACCGAAGGTATTACTAAAATCACACCGGAAGATTTTGCGTATGCAAAACAGATGAAGAAAACCATTAAGCTTATTGCTATCAGCTGCGACCGGGAAGAAGGTAAATTTGCAATGGTTGCTCCCAGAATGATTGGAGCAGAGAGCCCTCTTAGCTGTGTACAGGATGTATTTAACGGTATTTTGGTGCATAGCAATATGCTGGGAGATTCCATGTATTACGGAAGAGGCGCAGGAAAGCTTCCCACAGCCAGTGCAGTAGTAGGCGATGTGGTGGATTGTGTAAAGAACACCGGTAAACACATTGATTGTTGCTGGGAAGAAAAGGATGCGGATTTAAGTGAAATCGGAGCATTCTGCCAGCAGTATTTTGTTCGTTTGGAAGGCAACGTTTCTGACCGCAAGGCAGAAGTAGAAGGCGCATTTGGAGAAGTCAGCGTGGTTGAATGTCCTGCTGTGTCCGGTGAATTTGCTTTTGTAACCGGTAAGATGAGCGAAGATGCATACAAAGCGGCAGCGGCTAAGGTTTCCGGCATCCGCAGCATGATTCGTATGTAAGACTTTTGACGAGGTAAGTTTTTGGATAAAGAAAGTGTCCGGATGTTATTTGTAAGGACATCCGATAGAAAAAGTTGCAGAAAGCTCCTTGGAGCGTATTAATAAGTTGAGACTTGAGAAAGGCTGTAGCGTAATTATGAAATATGTGATTGTACTTGGCGACGGAATGGCAGATGAACCCATAACTTCCATAAACTGAAAGACACCATTGGAATTTGCCGATACGCCCCAAATGGATGAACTCAGCAAAAAGTCGGAAATCGGAATGGTACATACGATTCCGGAGGGAATGAAGCCGGGAAGTGATACGGCCAATCTTTCCGTGCTTGGCTATGACC
>JAZNKK010000062.1:0-24703 GCA_045578545.1 Lachnospiraceae bacterium | reverse complement strand
ATTGTGACGGATTGTACTTCCTCCGGGGACAAATGCAAGAGGGAGCAGATGAGTCCTTTAAGAACAAAGTTGTTCTTTTGTAAAACAGCACGAAATAGGTAGTCGTTGGTTAAAGGATAAAGAACCGGGCCGGAAGCGTTCAAATAAGATGCGTTTTCAGAGTTTGCCTCTGAAACGAAAGAATTTCTAGACATGAAAAGTCTCCTTTCTGAAATAAGAAATGAATATTATAGAAAAATATAAAATAAGAAAAGTGTATGTAACAAGGTTATATCATCCAAGATGGATGCAGGCAAGTGTTTTTCTTAAATAGCGTGTAGAAAAAAGAAAAAAATATTTCCTATGCTGGATGAAATCGTAATAGATATAGAGGTTTGTTTACAAATCCTAAGAAAGCAATGCAAGATGTGGTATTGTGCATTTTTGTGTGTACGAATACGAAAAAGAACCATGAAATCCATTGCCATAGATGAATTAAAATATTAAAATAAAATGAGTAAAAACAGAGGAGTTATGCTATGTACGACTACTTAATCGTTGGTGCCGGCCTGTTCGGCGCGGTATTTGCCCATGAGGCGCACAAAAAAGGAAAAAAGGTGCTGGTGATTGACAAGCGCCCTCATATTGCCGGGAATATATATACGGAGGAGACGGAGGGCATTCACGTGCACAAGTACGGTGCCCATATATTCCATACCTCCAACAAAAAAGTGTGGGATTATGTGCAGGAGTTTGCGCCCTTTAACCGCTACACCAATTCTCCGGTGGCCCGCTATAAGGACGAGCTTTACAACATGCCTTTCAACATGAATACCTTTAACAAAATGTGGGGCGTGATTACACCGGCGGAGGCGAAGGCCAAAATGGATACCCAGATTAAAGAGGCGGGAATTACCGAGCCAAACAATCTGGAAGAGCAAGCAATCAGCCTGGTTGGCCGGGATATCTACGAAAAACTGGTGAAGGGATATACCGAGAAGCAATGGGGAAAGAGGGCAACAGAGCTTCCGTCCTTTATCATTAAAAGGCTTCCGGTGCGCATGACCTACGACAACAATTATTTTAATGATTTGTATCAGGGAATCGCTGTGGGCGGCTATACGAAACTGGTGGAGAAGATGTTAGAAGGCGTTGAAGTGCGCTTATCCACGGACTATTTTGCAGAGAAGGATGGGCTGGATGCGGCTGCGGACAAGGTGCTTTTTACCGGTATGATTGACGAGTACTTTGACTATTGCTACGGCGAGTTGGAATACCGGAGCCTTCGCTTTGAGACGGAAGTTTTGGAGGAAGAGAATTACCAGGGCAATGCTGTGGTAAATTATACGGAGTACGAGATTCCTTATACCCGGATTATCGAGCATAAACATTTTGAATTCGGCTGTCAAAACGGCAACATTAATCCGAAGACTGTGATTACCAGAGAGTATCCGGCGACATGGAAAAAGGGGGACGAGCCCTACTATCCCATGAACGACGAAAAGAATAATGCGTTGTATGCAAAGTACAAGGCACTGGCCGATGCGCAGAGCAAAGTGATGTTTGGCGGGCGCCTCGGCATGTATAAGTATTTTGACATGCATCAGGTGATTGAAGAGGCACTGAAACTTTGTGATGAGGTTTTGTAAAATAGGAAAGTATAATAGTAAATAATAATAGTAAATAAGAAAGGCGTCGCTATCCTGAGTATAACGACGCTTTTTTATGTGTTTTTATTGGTTTGTCTTTGCTTCCAAGGCAGCGAGTCGCCCGGCGAATTCTTCCGGAACGTATTGTTTTTATTTATTCTTTAAAGAATGAAGTTCGGCATAGATTTTTACTAATTCTTCGCGCATGGAAGTTAATTCCGCCTTCAACATTGCATTTTCCTCTTTCAAAGCCTTGTTCTCGGCGTCAGCAGCGGCGTAGCGAGCATTGTTGGAACGCTCCAGACGCTCAAAGTCAGCCCGGGCCTGGCACTGCAGGCGGATTTCCTCGTCGGCACTGAGTTGGTACATGGTTTCTGCAGCTTCGGAAAAATAGGAATTGTTTTTTGCAATCATTTTGATTTCCTCCCATGTGTTAGCTTTGAAAAGGGAGGCCCAGTAGTCAAGTTGACCTGCTTTGTCCTCCGCGGTTGCCAGTTTTATTTGAGTTAAGTCTATCACAGAAAGAGTGAATTTGTCACTATAAACCAAATGATTTTTCACATTTAAAAGCTGGTATTTGGCATAGAACTCGGGAAATTCCGGGAAGAGGGTAAAGTCCAGAAAACCGATGTGGATAACCGGCTTAATGTCCTGGTAATTCTCGCCGGAATTAAGGGAATCAAAGGTGCGACACAGATAGCTTAAGGAACGCTCCGGCCAGTTGCCGTAGTTGATAACCTGCATTTCCAGATTCAGCTGGGTAGCGTTGTTTAGCAGCACACTGATATCCAAGAAGAAATCTTTTTTCTTGATGGATTTTCCAAGCTTAATGGGGTTGCTGATTGTGACGGATTGTACTTCCTCCGGGGACAAATGCAAGAGGGAGCAGATGAGTCCTTTAAGAACAAAGTTGTTCTTTTGTAAAACAGCACGAAATAGGTAGTCGTTGGTTAAAGGATAAAGAACCGGACCGGAAGCGTTCAAATAAGATGCGTTTTCAGAGTTTGCCTCTGAAATAAAAGAATTTTTAGACATGAAAAGTCTCCTTTCTGAAATAAGAAATGAATATTATAGAAAAAATAAAATAAGAAAAGTGAATGTAACAAGGTTATATCATCCAAGGTGGATGCAGGCAAGTGTTTTTTCCCGAATAGCATGTAGAAAATGGGTTGTTTTTTTGTAGAAAAAACGAAGAATTGCGATAGATATGGTGAGTTTTCCGTAAATCTAAAGAAAAGAATACCAAATATTGTGTTGTGCATTTTGGCAAGTGTCTGAATGCAGAATAAAGGATAAAATACAATAATATTCCCTGTTTCAAGAGATAATCACTTGCTTCAATCCGTGTATTTTCTTATAATAGGCTCATAGATAGAGTTGCCCTGCACGGTTTATCAGATTTGTGGAGAACATACCCGAGAATTCCATTCGCAGGATTCATGGGAGAGTGCAGGAAATCAAGCAATGGCGCAAAATGGAGGAACGTTATATGACGATGGAAGAATTGGTACAGGACCGGGAGCGGAAGAGTCATAGAGAAGGTTTGGCAGAAGGTTTAGTATCCGCTGTATTGGATCTTTTATCCGATATGGGCGCTGTTCCGGAAGCGCTGGAAGCGCAAATCAAAAGCGAAAGAAATCCGGATACATTGCGTAATTGGAATAAAGTAGCTGCAAAGTCGGATTCTATTGAAGAATTCATTTCTAAGATTCAGTAAAACGTATCAACTTAGTTTATCTGCAATGCGTATCACGCATTGTCTGTTTTCGTTCGAAAAATATTCTATTATTTAATTTTGGATGAACAGTGGGGAGAACTGTCTATGCTTTAAAGCAATAAATATATATTGTAACTTGTTTCCTGCGATTTATTTCCTTATAATATTTACGGATAAAATTTTTTTGGAGGAAGCATATGCTAAAAGCAGTTTTTTTGGATTATACAGGAACTACCGTGATGGAAGGCGGACCGGAAATGAAGGAAGCCATTATGCGGATTTATAGAGGCAGTACGATAAAAGACCCCGATGATGTGATGAAGATATGGTGGAAAGGAATCAAAAGCCGGGAAGAAAAGTATTATTTAGACACGTATAAGGATGAAGAAGATATCCTTAGCGAAATATTGAGTGAGTTTACGAAGCACTACGACTTAAAAGAAGATTTGGAAGAAATCAAGCATTTGGTACGTACGGTTTGGGTCAAAGCACCAATTTTCCCGGATGTGAAGGAATTCTTTGACAAGTGTCCGCTTCCGATTTATGTTATTACGAATAATGAAGCAAAATATGTGGCAGAAGCGATGGAACTAAATGATTTACATCCTGCCGGAATTGTGTGCGCCAATGAGGTAAGAGCATATAAGCCCCATAGAGAGTTGTTTGTGCATGCATTACAGGTGGCAGGTTGCGAACCAAACGAAGCGGTTCACATCGGGGATTCCTACCAATCCGATGTGGAGGGTGCAAAAAATGCCGGAATTACACCGATTTGGCTTAAGAGGAAAGAAGGAGAGTCTGACGAAAAAAATGTGATGACCATAGAATCGTTGAAGGATTTGCCGGAATGGTTGCGAGAACGAAAAAGTATGTTAATCGCTGACACCACCAAATCGGAGCGAATTGCACTGATAAAAAAATGGATTCCTGAGGACGAAAATATGGAGGATTGTGAAATTGATTTATGGGAAATGTATCGGGACTATATTGATGGAAAGAAAGAAATTGCGGAAATTAATGCTGAATTTCAAAGTGGATTTTATTCCGAGTAAATTGGTCCTAAATGATTAAATATTGTACGAAGGAGCCAAGAGAAAAAGCCTCGAAAAGCTTACGGTCAAGGGAAATGACGAAACAAGCTTTTGAGGCTTTTATTATTTTATAAAGCTTTTTAGAAAACGAATGTTTACATCCGGCTAAGGGAATTAGAGGTTAAAATACCGGTCAAATTCGGCTGGGTGAGGAATGGCTGCAATTTCGCTGCATTCCTTACGTTTTCTGGCAATGTAATTTTTAAGAAGATGCTCAGGGAAAACACCGCCGGCAGTTAAATAATCATGGTCTGCTTCCAAGGCATCCAAAGCAGCATCCAAAGAAGTAGGAAGTGCTTTTAATTTTGCTTTTTCTCCCTCAGAAAGGGAATAAAGGTTCATATCGTAAGGTCCCCAACCGTTTTCATGGGGATCAATTTGATTCTTGATTCCGTCCAGACCTGCCATTAAAATGGCCGCGTAACAGAAGTACGGATTGCAGGTAGCGTCCGGATTTCGAAGCTCAAAACGACGAAGGGAAGGTGTTTTTGCGTAAGCGGGAATACGAATCACTGCGCTTCGGTTGGAGGTTGCATATCCTACCGTAACCGGTGCTTCAAATCCGGGAACCAATCGTTTGAAGGAATTGGTAGAAGGATTGGTGATGGCGCAGAGGGATGCAATGTGCTTTAACAGTCCGCCCATAAAGTAATGAGCTGTTTTGCTAAGGTGTGCATAACCGTCGTCATCAGAGAATACCGGATGTCCGTCTTTTAATAAAAGCATATGAACATGCATTCCGTTTCCGGCTTCGCCATACACGGGTTTGGGCATAAAAGTTGCAGTTTTACCGTATTTCAAAGCGGTATTATGAATAATATATTTTATCATCATGGTAGCATCTGCCATTTTTGACATTTCACCAAGCATAGGTTCAATTTCAAACTGACCGGCCGCACCGACTTCTGGATGATGGTATTTAATGGGGATTCCGGCTTTTTCCATTTCCAAACACATCTCAGAACGACACTCATAAGCCTGATCAAAGGGTTTTGCAATATGATAAGCTTTTTGGTGGGGGATTACGCAACCGGCACCTTCGGAATCGCTGTTCCAGTAAGCCTGAGAAACGTCCAGCGACATGCCGATTTCGTTCGGTCGAACGCTCCAGCCAACGCTGTCTAATAAGTGGAATTCAAACTCCGGTAAAATGAGCATGGTATCTGCGATGCCAAGGTCTTTCATGTATTGTTCTGCTGCAAGGACAATATTTCTCGGATATTGATCTAAGGGACGATTTTCCGGATAGTCAATAATCATGGCATTTCCTGTGAGAGATAAGGTGGGAATTTCGCAAAAAGGATCCAGGATAGCAGTATCCAAATCCGGAATAAATACCATATCGCTTTTCTCCACCACCGCATATCCGTAGTTGGAAGCGTCAAAGCCGATTCCGTTTTTTAAAGTGTCGGCAGAAAAGTAGGTTGCCGGAATGGTAACGTGACGATATTGTCCGTTAATATCCACAATCTTAAAATCCACCATTTTAATGTCATTTTCCTGTATCAGATTTAAAATATCTTCTACTGTTTTTTTCATGTAGGTAACCTCCCTTGTTTGATCGTATTTGGTTTGTAAAAAACCGTGGTTCTTCTCTGTCTTTAAGTATATTAGAAGGACTTTTTTTCGTCAAGAAAAGAGAGGAAGAATCCTCTTTTTTATTCTTTTGCAAAAAGAAAGCAACGAAACAGAAAGATAACGTAATGGGTTATCTGCAAAACAAAGGATAATGATAAGAAAATTAACCTTTACGAGAAAAAAATAAATGATAAAATAGAACTAGATTTTGGGGCTTCAAAAAAGGTTTCGCATAAGCATGAAGTTACACCATAAATAATATTATAAAAGAGCATCATTATAGAAGAAATGGAGAATTCGGTATGGAACAAAAAACGAAAGATAATATAAAAAGCATTCTTATTTTACTTTGTTTTGCGGCGGTTGTAATAGGAATGTATATTTTTAGTCAGACAGAACCGTCACTTGTCATCAGTTGTTTCGGAATTGTTGTTTTTGCCATAGGCGGTGCCATGATTTACGGCATTGCAACGGAAGGGTTAAAAGACCCCAGAAATTTGATTTTTACCATCTTATTTTCTTATGCAGGTCTTTGCATGATTGTGCTTCCTCCGGTGCTTTTGTATGTGCCGGCAATGCAGAGTTTGAATAAAACCAATCTGGCTATGAGTTTTGTTGCGTTTGGATTTTTTTTAACCGGTGGGGTGGTTTTGATTGCGCAAACTGCGCGCTTTATTTTGTTAAAGAAAAAGTGTCCCGTGAAAGTAATTGCCAAATGTGTGGAGCGAGAGCAAAAGAAAGAATTTGAAACAAACAAAAAGAGGTATCGTGAATTTTTCTATTATTTTTCTTTTGTATATGAAGGGCAGGAATACAAGGTAAAAGATGATACGGCTTCCAATACAGATGGTGCGGTGCAGGGATTTACTTACGATTTGTGGATTAATCCCAATAATCCGGAGCAATTTTATCGAAAAACAATCAAGAGAGACGTGGCAATGTATGTCATGGGAGGTATTTTCTTGGTGATTGGACTTATTGTTTTTTACTTTACAATGTAATAATATCACTACGTACAAAGCGGGAAGTACAATGTATTACAGGTGTACTCGCGCTTGACGAATAAGACCGGTCTTGCTATACTTTACGAGTAAGATCCTATGAGGGAGTAGCGAGCGTTACCCATACGTAATAAGTCAACATACTGGTTTTATCAAACCTGGCTTATTTTAAATTGCGAGACTCATGTATCAGTGAAAGCTATACATGGGTGAATTATGCAGAATTTTTATCCCAAGTATAGCAAGGCTGTACTTGGGATTTTATATTTCCGATTACCTATGGATAAAATGATTCAAAGCACGATTCGGAAGATTATATAGCGCAAAGGAGAAAACAGAATATGGAATGGAGTTTGGTTTTTGTACTAAAAAATCTGCTTCTTGGTGTGGGACTTGCCATGGATGCTTTTTCGGTATCTTTGGCGAATGGTTTAAATGAACCCGGCATGAAGAAGGGGAGAATGTGCAAAATCGCAGGAGTGTTTGCCGGTTTTCAGGCTTTTATGCCCATGACCGGCTGGATTTGTGTACATACCATTTTACAGTTATTCAAAGCATTTGAAGGAATGATTCCTTGGATTGCTCTTGTTTTGTTAGGTTTTATTGGCGGAAAAATGCTCTGGGACGGCTTGCATGAAAACGGGGAGGAAGAAAAACCGGCAGTAGGTGCAATGGCTTTGTTTGTGCAGGGAATTGCGACGTCGATTGACGCGTTGTCCGTGGGCTTTACTATTGCAGAATATAATGTAATTATGGCAGGTGTCAGCGCGTTAATCATTGCAGGAGTTACTTTTGTCATGTGTTTTGGCGGTATTTTAATCGGAAAGAAATTCGGAACGAAGCTGGCAGGAAAAGCAACGATTTTGGGTGGAGTGATTCTTATTGCCATTGGAATTGAAATCTTTATTACCGGTATAGTATAATAGTTTCATGAAGAAAGGGGCATTTTATTATCATTACCATGAAAATTTTTTCATCCGTTCTGCGGAGGATAAGCACAGTCGGATTGAGCGAAAGCGATATTTTAAATTAGATTTATCTTGTGAATATAATAAAATGACATAAAATTAGTAAAGTAGGAGAAAAAGAGATGAAGAAAAAAATAGTACTGTTGTTGGGCCTATTGATGTTATCGCTGGCCGGTTGTCAGGGGGATATGGAAACGACAGAATCTTCGGATGCGGCAAACGAACAGGAAGAGGCTTTGGAAGAGGAAGTGGATAATAATGCAGAGGACGATTCTGTAAACGAAGATTCTAACGAGGCAGAGACTACCGAAGATTCTGAAGAAGAGTCCCTGGAGGAGGAAACGGAAGGAAATGCGGAAACAGAGAATACACTTTCCGATGTTATGCCTGCCATAACGGAACTTACCGGAAATTTTTATACTTGGGCCGGAATTCACATGGGAGAATATGTGGCGGAAAGTGAATTTGATGATTATTTAAAAGGTGATTTGATTGCTTTTGCCGTAAGTACAGGAGGATTGGAAGCGTATCCTTATGTGCCTTGGGAACAGGATTCGGCTTATGCGTATATTACTCCGGAGCAGGTACAGGAATTGTCCCAATTATTCTTTGGAACCAGTTTGGATACCACTGCACTTCCCCGCGTGATGGTATTACAGGAAGCAAGATTCGCGGCAGACGCAGCCGGCGGAATCATTGTTTCCGTAGGCGATTGGGGGCTATCCATGCCCATGGGTGAGTCGTACTTTACCATGGAGGAAGACGGAACGGTAGTGGCAGAATACATTTATGATATGTGGGAGTTTGATTTTATGTTATCGGATAACTGCTATGTGGACCGTTGTGCTTACTCCCAGATTGGTACGGTGACATATACCTGTACGCCAATGGAAGAGTCTCCTTTGGGATATGTGATAACGGATGTCAGTTTGGAACCGGAAGTCGTTTCTTATGCCGATTTCGAGGCGTGGCCGGGAACGACGGCAACGTATGAAAGCATGTTAGGATATCAGATTTTGGTGCCGGAGACATTAAACGGACGAATTACGTTTGTAAATCAAGGCGGAATCGATTACTATATTTCCAATTTGTGTGAAGAAGAAAATTATGGCGGTGTTTTACTTATGGTAAGTGATAATGCAGAACTTTTGGGCACAGATGCGATAATGGAATTTGTTGATGCGGAAGGTAGCGTTTTCTATGCGGCGTATCCGGACAGTCAGCAATATGATGAGGATAATGAAGAAAAGGTAAGAGAATACAGAGCAATTCAAAAATACGTGATAGCGATGTTGTATTCTGCATCAAATTAAAGGATAAATCATTATGTATCATTAATTACATGTTTCACAAACCCTGTGGTTGTGTAACCGCACGAAAGGATACAAAACACCCAACGGTAATGGATTATTTTAGAGAACTGGGAAATGATACGCTTTCTCCGGTGGGACGGTTGGATAAGGAAACAGAAGGTTTTTTGATTGTAACCGATGACGGGGGATTTAATCAGCAAATGACTCACCCGGATTATCAAAAAGAAAAAGTGTATGAATTTATTGCCCTTGGTGAATTGACAGAAGAAAAAATTGATACTCTCCGAAAAGGAGTGCAGATTGCGGGAGCAGAACAAAAAACGGCACCCTGTAAAATTAAAGTAACAAAAACCGATGTTTTGCAAAATGTCTTACCGATTTTGCCGGAGGAAATTCAAAGAAAAAGCAGGCACAATCGAGGGTTTCATCCGGTGGCCTTTGGGGAAATTACGATTTGCGAAGGAAAGAAGAGGCAGATACGCAGAATGTTAAAAACCGTACGTTGCCTGGTACTGTATTTAAAAAGAGTGGAGATAGACGGAGTAAGGCTGGATGAGAATTTAAAGCCGGGAGAATGGAAGGAAATCAATCCCGGAGAATTATGGGATATTCCGCAAAAATCGGCAGCAGAAAAATAAGAAGGGAGAAGGTTATATGCGATATTCATTGGAAAATGAAGAATTGATTATCGAAATTGATTCTTTTGGAGCAGAACTGCGCTCCGTAAAAGAGAAAAAAACCGGGCAGGAATATATGTGGCAGGCTGACAAAACTTTTTGGGGAAGAACTTCCCCGGTATTGTTTCCGTTTGTGGGAAGCTTAAAGGAAAAACAGTACACATGGGAGGGAATCCGATATCCCATGGGGCAACACGGGTTTGCCAGAGATATGGAACATCAGCTGTTAAGTCAGGAGAAACAGGAAATTTGGTTCTGCCTGAAATCCACGGAGGAAACTATGGAGAAATACCCCTTTTCATTTGTTTTATCCATAGGGTATCGTTTGGAGGAAAGATGCGTAAGCGTGCTTTGGAAAGTGGATAATCCGGGAAAAAAGACCATGTATTTTTCCATAGGGGCACATCCGGCCTTTTTCTTACCTTTGCAAGAAACAAAAGAGGATTCGGAGAACTATTCCAAAGACAAGGAAGGATACCGCATTTATTTTGGCGGTGTAAAAGAGATTCATCATCACGGAAATACATTGGACACCGGTCTGGCTATCAAAGAGGATTTGGTATTGCCGTTACAAAACGGCGAAGCCGTGATTACAAAAGAGTTTTTTGATCGTTGTACATATATGATAGAAGGAAAACAAACCAAGGAAGTCGGTCTTGTGACCCCGGCGGGAAGACGTTTTGTTACGGTGAAATTTGACGCTCCGCTATTTGCAATTTGGTCGCCGGAAGGGAAAAATGCACCCTTTGTTTGTATTGAACCCTGGTACGGAAGATGTGACGGCGTGGATTTTGACGGTGATTTGTCAGAACGGGAATTTACGAATGTTTTACAAGCGGGAGAAACCTTCCGGGCTTCCTATCAAATGGAATTTAACTGATAATTTAATGAGAACAATAGAATTGTCTAAAATTATTTGCGATATGTTGTAAAATCCGTTAAAATAAGCAGTAATGATTTATGAAAAAATATTATGAAAACAAAATGAAAGGAGAAGTGAATGGGAGAATACGGAAATTTGGATAAATATACAAAGCAGTTTATTGACATGTGTCAAAAAAATGATTGTATTCCGGCGGAATTATTTGAAAAAATGGGGGTAAAAAGAGGTCTTCGCGATAAGGACGGAAACGGAGTGTTGTCGGGACTTACCAATATTTCAAGGATTGATGCCTTTGAAATGAAGGATGGAGTAAAGACGCCTTGCGACGGAAAGCTGTGGTATCGCGGATATGATGTAATTGATTTAATTAAGGGATTTAACGGGAAGCGATACGGCTTTGAAGAGATGGCGTATCTGCTTTTACTCGGACAACTTCCTACGGAGGAAAGCTTAAAAGAATTTAAAGCGATGTTGGGAGAATGCAGACAGCTTCCTACCAATTTTAACAGAGACGTTATTATGAAGGCACCCAGTAAGGATTTGATGAATTCCCTCACCAAAAGTGTGCTTACTTTGGCCTCCTATGATGAGACCATCGGCGATGCTTCTTTAGAACGTGTATTGGAACAATGCGTAAAATTAATCAGCGTTTTTCCGATGCTGGCGGTATATAGTTATCATGCGTACAATCATTATCTTTGCGATGAAAGTTTGTATATTCATCGTCCCCAGGAGGAGCTTTCCACGGCGGAAAATATATTGCTGATGCTTCGACCGGATAAGAAATATACCCCGTTAGAAGCAAAGGTATTGGACATTGCACTGGTTTTACATATGGAACACGGCGGCGGAAATAATTCCACATTTACGACCAGAGTGGTTACTTCTTCCGGTTCGGATACCTATTCGGTAATTGCGGCGGCTTTGTCTTCTTTAAAAGGGCCAAAGCATGGCGGTGCCAATATCAAGGTAGTGGAAATGATGGAAGATATTAAGAACCATGTTTCCGATTGGGAGGATGAGGAACAAATCAAGGATTATCTTGGAAAAATCGTAGACAAACAAGCCTTTGACAAAAAAGGTCTGATTTACGGCATGGGGCATGCGGTTTATTCCCTTTCCGATCCGAGAGCCAAAGTGTTTAGCGGATTTGTGGAAATGCTGGCAAAAGAAAAGCATCGGGAAAAAGATTTTGCACTTTATCGTAACATTGAAAAACTGGCGCCGGTTGTCATTGGAGAAAAACGTAAAATTTACAAAGGTGTCAGTGCCAATGTGGATTTTTACAGTGGTTTTGTTTACAGCATGTTGGATATTCCGACAGAATTATACACACCGATTTTTGCCATTGCCAGAATTGTAGGATGGAGTGCACATCGTTTGGAAGAGTTGGTAAACGTGGATAAAATCATTCGCCCGGCGTATAAGAGTATCATGGAAATCAAAGAATATCCCGGGGATTTGGAATAAAAGAATTGGCGGCAATTGAAAATTTTGAAAGAATCTTGCGATAAAATAGTGTTGCTGAAAATTTTGAAAGACTTATATAATGATGGGGTAATCCGTTGTTAGATTTTGTATTTTTGCTGACGGATTACAGTAAGGAATTCAGAATTGTGTAAAAATTAGGAGGAATTTATGGAGCAGCAAACAGTGACACTTACGGAAGATAATGACAAAATGATTCAGATTTTGTCTGAATTGTTAAACCATAAAAACGAATTTCAGATTATGATAACCGTTCCGGGAAAGGATACGTCCGGAGCTGAGAGCGGCAAACAAATGTTGGCGCAGGATGTTTTGGAAGAAAGAAGAGAACAAAAAGAGAAAAATCTGGAAAAAGATGTAACGGAAATGATTCACGAAATCGGAGTGCCGGCGCACATCAAAGGATATCAGTATTTACGAGAAGCCATAATGATGTCTGTGGAAGATACGGAGATGCTTGGCTCAGTGACCAAAATTCTGTATCCCACCATTGCAAAAAAGTTTCAGACTACACCAAGCCGCGTGGAACGGGCAATTCGACATGCTATTGAAGTAGCGTGGTCAAGGGGAAAGATGGAAACTTTGGATGCCTTGTTTGGATATACGATTAATACGGGAAAAGGGAAGCCTACCAATTCCGAATTTGTGGCGTTGATTGCAGATAAAATCCGGCTGTCCTATCGGGATTAAATCGAAAAAAACGGATATGTCAAAAAAAGGCGGAAAACAGAATTTTCTACTTTCAATCGTAATAATTTTAGTATATAATGGAATGTGAAGTAATAGAAAGTGGACAAAGTAGAGAAGGTGCTTTGCTCAGAATATGGAGGAATGGCAATGAAAAACATTTTATTTGTAGCATCGGAAGGCGTTCCCTTCATTAAGACCGGGGGTTTGGCAGATGTAGTGGGGTCTTTGCCAAAGTGTGTGGACCGCAAGTATTTTGACGTTAGGGTTATGCTTCCGAAATATACCTGTATGTCTCAGAAGATGAAAGATCTTATGACATACAAGACACATTTCTATATGGATTTTCACTGGAAGAATGAGTATGTGGGAATCTTAGAAGCATGTGTGGATGGAGTGACCTATTATTTTATTGACAACGAGTCCTATTTTGGTGGTTTTAAACCCTACAGTGGCAATGTGTATGACGATATAGAGAAGTTTTCTTTCTTTTCGAAAGCTGCTTTATCCGCATTACCTCTTTTGGGATTTCAGCCTGATTTGATTCACTGTCACGATTGGCAGACCGGCCTGATTCCGGTATATTTAAAAGAGCGTTTTCAGGATAACGACTTCTTCAAGGGTATGAAGTCTGTTATGACAATACATAATTTAAAATTCCAGGGAAGATGGGATGTTACGGCAGTAAAGGATATTACCGGTATTCCGTCTTACTATTTCACACCGGATAAATTAGAAGCATATCGTGATGCGAACTTGTTAAAAGGTGGTTTGGTTTATGCGGATGCTATCACAACGGTGAGTGATACCTATGCGGAAGAAATCAAAACTCCCTTCTACGGAGAAGGGTTGGATGGTTTGTTAAAGGCCAGAAGTGGTGACCTTCGCGGTATCGTGAACGGAATTGATTATGAGGAATACAATCCGGAAACAGATCCGTATATTGATTTTAAATATAATGCAAAGAATTTCCGTAAGGAAAAAGTGAAGAATAAGAAAGCTTTGCAGAAGGAATTGAATCTGGATCAGGATGATAAGAAGATGATGATTGGTATTGTTTCACGACTGACCGATCAAAAGGGATTTGACCTTATCGCCTATATTATGGATGAACTTTGTCAGGATGAAGTACAGATTGTTGTGCTTGGTACCGGTGAAGAACGTTATGAGAATATGTTCCGTCATTTTGATTGGAAATATGGAAATAAAGTATCTGCAAATATTTATTATTCGGAAGGTTTATCCCATAAAATTTATGCGGCATGTGATGCATTTTTGATGCCGTCCATGTTTGAGCCTTGCGGATTGAGCCAGTTGATGAGTTTGCGTTATGGTACGATTCCTATTGTTAGAGAAACCGGCGGATTGAAGGATACCGTGGAACCTTACAATGAATATGAGGGAACCGGAACCGGATTTTCTTTCCGTAATTATAATGCCCACGAGATGTTGGCATCCATTCGTTACGCTGAGAAAGTATATTATGACAGAAAACGTGAATGGAATAAGATGGTGGATCGTGCTATGGCAGCGGATTTCTCTTGGCATGTATCGGCTAATAAATACCAGGATATGTATGATTGGTTGATTGGTGACAAATAATTTTGTGAATGATTGCAAATAATGTAAAGATAAAGCAGGTCCGAACTTCCGGATCTGCTTTTTTGAGGAGATAAGTATGGCTTTTGATGGGATTACCGTTGCGGCAGTAACCGAAGAATTAAATCGAACCTTGCTGGGCGGAAGAATAAATAAAATTGCACAACCGGAACCGGATGAACTTCTTATTACAGTAAAAAACAACGGAAAACAGTACAAGCTTTTTTTGTCAGCCGATGCGTCGCTTCCGTTGGTTTATTTAACGGACATCAGTAAAGTGAGTCCTCTTACGGCACCTAATTTTTGCATGGTTTTACGAAAGTATCTTCAAAGTGCCAGAATTATCGGTTTTTTTCAACCGGGGTTAGAGCGAATTATTCGGATGGAATTGGAACACCTGGATGAAATGGGAGATTTGCGAAAAAAATTTCTGGTTATCGAAATCATGGGAAAACATAGCAATATTATCCTGCTGAATGAGGAAGAAAAAATCATTGACAGTATTAAACATATTTCCGGTCTGGTCAGTTCGGTAAGAGAAGTGCTTCCGGGGAAGGATTATTTCATTCCCATAACAGTGGAAAAGAAGGATCCTTTGCTGGAAATTGAAGAAGAATTTTTGAAAAAGGAAACCGGAAACCAGCCCGTATATAAGGCTTTGTATGGCGATTATACAGGGATTTCGCCGATGGCAGCCCATGAAATCTGTGCAATGGCTAAGGTAGATTCCCAAAAAGATATTTTGTCGTTGACAAAGGAAGAAACGGATAAGCTATGGAGGATATTTTCCGATGTGATGTATCGGATTAAAACCGGTAATTTCTCGCCCAGAATTTATTATGAAAAAGAGGTTCCGACGGAATTTTCCGCATTGGCTCTTGGCGACGGGTACGAAAAAGAGGTTGCTGTTGAAAGTATATCGGCATTGCTGCAACAGTATTATGCAGAAAAAAACCAGTGGGTTCGCATCCGTCAACATTCCGGCGATTTAAGACGAATTGTGCAGTCTGCAATAGAAAGAAATGCAAAAAAATTGGATTTGCAGGAAAAACAGTTAAAGGACACGGAAAAGAAAGATAAATATCGTATTTACGGCGAACTGATTAATACCTATGGATACGGAGTGAAAGAGGGCTCAAAATCCATGGAAGCTTTTAATTACTATACCAACGAAAACATAACCATTCCACTGGATGAAACGAAGAGTCCTTCGGAAAATGCCAAAAAATACTTTGAGAAATATAATAAATTAAAGCGGACCCAGGAAGCATTAAGTAAATTGACTTTGGAAACCAGGGAAGAATTAGAGCATTTGGAGTCCATTGCCACTTCGCTTGACATTGCTGTGGTGGAAGCGGACTTGGTTCAAATTAAAGAGGAATTGATGGACTGCGGATTTATCAAAAGAAAAGGAAACCAAAAGAAACAAAAGATTATCAGCAAACCTTTTCACTATATCAGCAGCGATGGTTTCCATATGTATGTGGGAAAAAATAATTACCAGAATGAAGAGCTTACCTTTAAGTTTGCGAACGGTAAAGATTGGTGGTTTCATGCAAAGAATGCGCCGGGTTCCCATGTGATTGTGAAAACGGAAGGGAAGGAATTGCCGGATCGTACCTATGAAGAAGCGGCGGCATTGGCAGCATACTATTCTAAAATTAAGCAGCAGGATAAAGTGGAAGTGGATTATACCGAACGAAGAAACGTGAAAAAACCTTCCGGTGCAGCTCCGGGCTTTGTGGTGTATTATACCAATTATTCTATGATGGCAATTCCGAATATTCAAAGGATTGCCAAGGCAGAAGAGTAAGGGAAAAGAAAATTCTTGTTGTCAAAATCAGAGGCATATAGTAGAATAGAACAGATATTTAAAAAAGCTAAGGACGGTGAATGATATGGCACTCACATTATCAAAAAAATCAGAACAGGTAAAACCCTCATCCACGCTGGCCATTACGGCGAAAGCAAAAGAAATGAAAGCCAAAGGGATTGATGTGGTTGGATTTGGCGCAGGCGAACCTGATTTTAATACACCGCAGAATATATGTGATGCAGCAATTAAGGCAATTAACGAAGGATTTACAAAATATACTCCTGCTTCCGGTACCAATGAATTGAAGGAAGCAATTTGTAAGAAGTTCAAAGAGTTCAACGGATTAAATTACGAACCGAATCAGATTGTTATCAGTAATGGCGGAAAACATTCGTTAACCAATGTTTTTGATGCAATCTTAAATCCCGGTGATGAGGTAATTATTCCGGCACCTTATTGGCTCAGCTATCCCGAAATGGTAAAGCTTTCCGATGGTGTTCCCGTATTTTTGGTAGGAAGCAAAGAGCAAAATTACAAAGTGACCGCAAAACAGATTGAAGAAGCGGTAACAGATAAAACCAAAGCACTAGTTTTAAATACTCCCAGTAATCCTACCGGTATGGTTTATACCCGGGAAGAATTGGAAGCGATTGCAGAGGTAGCAGTTCGTAAAGATTTTTATGTAGTAGCGGACGAAATGTATGAGCATTTGATTTATGGTGAAGAAAAGCATGTAAGTATTGCTTCCTTAAATGAAGAGATTTACAAGAGAACCATTACCTGTAGCGGATTGTCTAAGAGTTACTCCATGACAGGCTGGCGCGTAGGATATACCGGCGCTTCTGTGGAAATCACAAAGAGAATGAGTGCAATGCAGTCGCATGCCACTTCAAACCCCAACTCCATTGCCCAGAAGGCTGCTTTGGAAGCTTTGACCGGACCGCAGGATGCCGTTTATGCGATGCGCAAAGAGTTTAATGCAAGAAGAGAATATGCATACAAACGTGTGAAAGCAATGCCGCATGTGGAATGTATTGAGCCTACCGGTGCATTTTATGTATTTGTTGATGTATCCGAAGTGTTAAAGAAAAAACACAAAGGGGAAACTGTGGAATCTGCAGCTAAGATGGCAGATATTTTATTAAATGAGTACAGCGTTGCCGTGATCCCTTGTGCAGACTTTGGCTTTGCGGATCACATCCGTCTCTCCTATGCCATCAGTATGGAACAGATTGAAAAAGGTTTGAATCGAATTGAAGAGTTTTTGAATACAGTTGAAGATTAAAAATAATATCCGTCCGGGAACGTGGTATCACACAAAGAAAGCAACAGGACATGACGCAAAAGCAAAGGTCTTGCTTCCTTAGTTCCGTGGATGGATATTTTTGTTTGTAGATAATCATGACACATAAAAAACAGAATCGAAAGGTGAAAAGCGATGGAACAGAAAACAAATATTTCGGAAGAAGCAATTAGGACAAAAAGATTGGAACGAACGTTGGTGGCGAAGGGAACCATCCTTTCTTATTATCATGACAAGGTGGAAACCCCAAAGGGACAGATTTTGCAGTATGATTTTATCAGCCATCAGGGCGCTGCAGCAGTGGTACCGGTGACGAAGCATGGGACAATCCTTATGGTACGTCAATTTCGAAATGCTTTGGACCGAAGTACGCTGGAAATACCGGCAGGAGGACTGAACGGACCGACAGAGGAGACAATCAAAGCAGCGGCCCGGGAATTGGAGGAAGAAACCGGTTATAAGGCGGGGAAAATAGAGATGCTTTTGTCCATTTATCCTACGGTGGCCTATTGCAATGAAAAAATAGATATCTATCTGGCTACGGATTTACAAGAAAGTAAGCAGCATTTGGATGAAGATGAATTTTTGAATGTGGAAGAGTGGAAAGTAGAAGATTTGCTCCCCTTAATTTATGAAGGAAAAATACAGGATTCCAAAACGGTATGCGCCATACTGGCGTATTACAACCGCTATGTTTCTGAAAAGTAAGAACAACATCGGAAAAGATCATTTGAATACTTTTGGGAGGCAAGTCATATAAATAAAAGGACAGGGTAGGGAAAGGAAGAAAATGCATGGAACGAAGGGATTACGGTGAAAAGTCCCCTCGGGAGTTATCTTTTTATTTTATGATGTTTGCCGTAGGTTTTTTGGTTGGAATTGTGGTCGCTGCTTTGATGGAACCGGAAACGTTAGCGGATACCGGGATTATGTCAAAAAATTGGTTGCTACGGCTCAAATATATGGAAGTAGATGGGAACGGATTGTTTTTTTACTGTATTCGAAAAAGGGGGTTCACGGCTGCCCTGCTTCTTGTCTTTGCCTGTAGTAATTTAGCTTATCTCATGGCAAGCGGCTATTGCGTTTGGCAGGGAATATCAGCCGGTGTTTTGGTGTCTGCGTTTGCTATGCAATTTGGTGTGGGAGGCCCGATTTTTTATCTGGCGCTACATTTCCCCCACGGAATATTCTATATCATAACGGTGATTCTTTATTTTTTCTGGATGGATGGGGTGCAAAAATGGTTACGTATGTCTAAGACAGAAAAAAAGAACATGTTTTTTGTTAAAATAATACAACTGTTTGTCATTTTGACCATGCTGTTGCTTGGTATTTTGCTGGAAAGTTATGTGAATCCCATAATATTTCACAAAATTGTAAAATTTTTTGTGGGGTGATTTACAACATGTTGTAGCAGAAAAAAAGGGGCAGACAAACATCTTGTGGATTTTCGGAAACGCCTTATTTTACAAGGAAAATTCGGTAAAAATGACGTTTGATTTTATGAAAAAACGTGGTTATAATGTATCCTAGACGCTGAGAAATGCGAAATTGTTTTTAACAAAAATGTTACAAAATTGTAAACATAATGTTATTTACATAAAGAATACAGCAAAAGGGAGATACCAAGGTTATGGAGAAAGAAATTCAAGGATTTATTTCCTACCTGCATGATGTTAAAAAGACATCGGCCAATACCGAATTATCCTATAAGAGAGATTTGAATAAATTGGTGCATTATTTTGACTCGCAAGGAATGACGGATATTCGTAAAGTTACGGGAACACACTTGCAGTCTTATATTTTGTATATGGAGAAGAACGGATTTGCTGCGGCAACGGTTTCAAGAAGCATTGCTTCCATCAAGGCGTTATTCCACTATTTATTCAAAGAAGGAATCGTATCGGAGGATGTATCTGAGACTTTGAAGGCTCCTAAGATTGAAAAAAAATTACCGGAGATTTTGACAACGGAAGAAGTAAACCGCTTGTTGGAACAGCCCGGCAATGATTCCCCGAAGGAAATCCGCGACCGTGCAATGTTAGAGCTTTTGTATGCAACCGGTATTCGTGTGTCAGAGCTAATTAACTTAAAGGTGTCCGATGTTAATTTGCAGGTTGGTTATATTTTATGTCGCGATGCGCACAAGGAGAGAGTAATTCCTTTCGGAGCACCGGCAAAGCGGGCGCTTACCGAGTATATTAAGAGCACCAGAGATTTATTGTTAGAAGATAAGACTTCTGATGTTTTGTTTACGAACTGTTCCGGTCAGCCTATGAGCCGACAGGGATTTTGGAAACTGATTAAGCATTATGCGAAGAAAGCCGGAATTACTTCCGATATTACTCCTCATACACTTCGTCATTCTTTTGCCGCTCATTTGGTGGAAAATGGGGCAGATCTTCGGAGTGTACAAGAAATGCTGGGACATTCCGATATTTCTACGACACAGATTTATGCCAATATGACGCAGAATAAGATTCGGGAAGTTTACGCAAAGAATTTCCCCAGAGGATAGTTGATAGGATAAACGTGAAAAATACTACAGTGTAAGGCTGTAGTATTTTTTGAAATTACAGTGACGGAAAGTCGTTTGATAAGAGAAATAAGAATGGTTATACGATAGAAAAATACTTTTATGCCAGCTTGAAAAAGCAGTTGTGAAGAAATGCAAAGGGAAGGTTTAAAATGGAAGTACTTGGCTTATTATTGGTTTCTGTTTTTGGAGTGGTGATTTATGTATCGGGCAGGGGAAAGATTGTTTCGGTGCGGAAATGCAAAGCAAGGGAGAAAAAGAATCAGGAGCTTCGGGAAAAATTAAGACAAGATGCGGAGGCTGTGGAAAGAAAGCATTTTACGAAAGAGGAGTATGAGAGCATAGAGCAAGAATTCCGCGCGGAAATTTCTGCGAATATTGTAGCTCCGATTTTGGCGACCATCTTTGGGGGTTTTGTGATTATTGCTTTGGCAAAGGTTTATTCGCCGGTGATGGTGATTTTGTTTGTTTTGATTTTGGTGGTGGCCTGGATTTTTTATTTTCGTGAAAAGAAGAAAAAGGAACAAATCTTTACGCAGGATGAGACATATTTTACAAGAAAAAAGGCTTATGTATTAGATGTATATAGCGTAAAACGTCATATCAATGAACATCAAACACTTATTTTAGATTATGCGAAAGTGGCTTTTTTGGATGATACCGGGAACCAGGTAACCTTCGATAAAGTAAAAATACGGGCAAATATCTATGCACCCTTAAAGAAAGCAGAATGTTGTGAGATTATTTTCTATAAAAATGAATTTGTGAAAATTTGGGAAGCACCACTTTTGAAATAAAAAGAGAGGGAAGAAAAAAAGAGTAGGAAAAACCTACTCTTTTTGTTTTTGTAATGCTTACACCAAATCAGCAATATCGTAAATCAACTGTTCGGAATCTGCCCAGCCAAGACAAGGGTCGGTAATGGATTTTCCATAGATACCTTCACCGATTTTCTGGCTTCCTTCTTTGATGTAGCTTTCTACCATCACACCTTTTACCAACTTACGGATATCAGCGTTTAAACGTCTGGAGTGAAGTACTTCTTTTACGATACGAGGCTGCTGCTCGAATTTTTTCGCAGAGTTGTTATGGTTGGCATCAATGATGCAGGCAGGATTTAAAATTTCACGTTCGCCGTACATTTCCAAAAGAAGAGACAAGTCTTCGTAATGGTAGTTGGGAAGTGAGTTGCCGTGTTTGTTGACTGCACCACGCAAAATGGTATGTGCATAAGGATTTCCGGTGGTTTTTACTTCCCAGCCACGGTAGATGAAAGAGTGGGGATGCTGCGCAGCATAAACGCTGTTTAACATAACCGAAAAGTCACCACTGGTAGGATTTTTCATACCGGCAGGAACATCAAATCCGCTTACGGTAAGTCGATGCTGCTGGTCTTCTACGGAACGGGCACCGATGGCTACATAAGAGAGAATATCGGAAACATAGCGCCAGTTTTCCGGATACAGCATTTCATCTGCAGCGGTAAGTCCGGATTCTTCCATAACCCGAATGTGCATTTTACGCATGGCAATCAGACCCTGAAGAAAATCCGGTTTCTGTTCCGGATTAGGCTGGTGAATAATACCTTTGTATCCTTCTCCGGTAGTACGGGGCTTGTTGGTATAAACTCTGGGAATCAGAATCAGTTTATCTTTCACTTTGTCATTGATACGGGCAAGGCGATTGACATAGTCACATACGGCGTCTGCGTTATCTGCAGAACAGGGGCCGATGATTACCAAAAATTTGTCGCTTTTTCCGGAAATGACATCACAAATTTCTTGATCGCGTTCGGCTTTTAAAGCGGCTAAGTGCTCCGGCACCGGAAACTGTTCCCGGATTTCGGTGGGAGTCGGTAATTTTTTAATAAATTCAAAACTCATTTTGTGCACTCCTTTATCTTTTATTTGTAACAGAAATACTATAATACATATATTTTCGAAGTGCAAGCAAATATAATCCGGTAAGCAAAATATGGCTGCAAAGCAGTCCCATAAAATAAGCAGACAGACCGTATTTGGGGATTAAGAAAAAGACAAAAAGCAATTTCAGAAATAGAGAAACAATCTGGCAAAAAAAGGTGTATTTGGTTTTGCCAAGGCCGTTTAAAATGCTGGCGGCTGTGGAGGTAAAGTATAAAAACGGACACAAAAAGCTTAGATTCGCGACGTAAGTTCCGGCGGTTTCATTGTGAAAAAGAAGAAAGGATACCGGCTTTCCGAGAAAAAAGAAAGCAAGCGTGCAGAGTCCACCCAAAAGAAAACAATAGAAAAAACTGTTGGATACGGCTTTTTGAATGGAGGCATTGTTTTGAGTTTCCTCGGCTTTTGAAATATGAGGAAGCAGCATAACGGACAAGGAACCGGTGATGGCACCGGGAAACATGATAAGGGGAAGGGACATACCGGTGAGTATTCCGTAAGATGCAAGTGCTTCGGATTTGGGGAATCCGAATGTGACCAAAGCATTCGGGATTTGGGCAGCTTCAAAACTAAGCAAAAGATTGACGATTAAGCGACCTAAGGTAAGGGGCCAGGAATACTGAAGCAATAAAGCAATTTCACGGAAAAGTTCTTTTAAGGAAGGGAGCTTTGTGATGTTTTCCTTATGCAAGAAAAGGAACAGGTAGGCCAAAGAACATAATGCGGCGATTGCTTCCCCTATCAAAATACCCAAAACAGCAACCGATATGGTGGGAATCAGACCGCGGCAGTAAAGCGCAGTAATAACGAGCGCTATGGTGGCAAAGCGGAAGATCTGTTCTAACAATTGAGACAATGCAGGGAAACCACTTTTTTGAATGCCGTAGCAAAAGCCGTTGGTGCAGGCGTGGATACAGGAGAAGGGAACGGAAAGAGCCAAAATCCGGACAAGCGGTGCCGTGCGGCTTTCCAACAAAAAGGAAACGGCGATCCATTCGGAATGGGTATAGAGAACGTATGTGGTAGCAGCGGAAACAGTGAGCCCGATGGCAAAGGCGGAGAGCAGAAGATGAAAGGCTCGGTTTCGTTGCCCGGAGGAAAAATACTTTGCCACAAATCTGGAAATACCGGTTTGAAGACCGGCGCCGGTGAGGACAAAAGAAATAGCCAGTACCGGAGCAATGAGCTGATAGACTCCGATTTCTTCCTCCGAAAAATTACGGGAAAGATAGATTCTTAGAAAAAAACCCATTAGCCGGCTTAGGAGGCCGGCTAATGTTAACAAAATAGTACCGCGAATCAGCGGATGTTTCTTTAATTGTGACGCAGAGAACTGGTTCATATATTTATAGAAGACGCTCCAACGGGTTTGGTCTAAAATATGTTATCCCAGCTTAAAATATTCCGGCAATCTTTGGGAAAATACGGCATAGTAACGAAAACCGCAGGAGAGAAGCAGTTCTTCTACCTTTTGAAAATCCTGACAAATGCGGGAAGGGTCGTGGGCGTCGCTTCCGATGGTGAGGAGTTCTCCTCCCAGCTCTTTGTAGCGAAGGAGAATGTCCTTACAGGGGTGAGGCGCACCAAGTCCGTAGGAAAAACCGCTGGAGTTGACTTCAATCCCTTTTCCGTTATCGATTAGCAAGGTTAAAATTTTGTCAATGTCTTCTTTGTATTCCCCGAAGGAGAAGTTTTCATTTCGGGTAGGACCGTAACGAAGCACGTAGTCCAAATGTCCATAGACATCAAAGTTTTGGAAAGAACGAATGCATTCGCTGATGTATTGGAAATATTCGTGATAGCCTTCTTTTTCCGGGCGACCTTCAAAGAACTCTTTTAAATAGGGGTCTTTGCGATTGCAAAGGTGGGAAGAGGCAATGATAAAATCAAAATCGTGATTTTTGGAATAGGCAGCCAGCTTACGGGAAAGATGGGATTGCATTCCCAGTTCGATTCCGAAGGAGACATTGATTTTGTCTTTGTATTTTCCCCTGTATTTTAATAGTTCATATAAATAAGAATCGGTGTTGACTTCGAAATAGTCTTCCGGCTCTCCATCTACATAGATAAAGTCAAAATCCTGATGCTCGGTAAAGCACATTTCCTTTAACCCCAGTTCGATTCCTTTTAAAATCATGGATTCCATAGAAGCATTGGAATCCCCGGAGAAGGAAGAATGCATGTGACAATCTGCCAAGATAGCCATAGAGAAACCTCCTAAATGATGAATTTTTTGTGATGTTTTCTCCATCATAGCACATTTTAAAAAGAAAAATGATAATCTGCGGAATATTTTTACAATTTCCGCTTGAATTTCTAGGACAAATTGGTTACAATAATCTTGCTGTGATTCGTTTGATAATCATAAAGGCGCGTGAAAACGCGAAACTTAGGTGATTACAATAAAAAATCAATAAAAATTTTTTTAGGAGGAATTAAACAATGGCAGTAAAAGTAGCAATTAATGGTTTTGGTCGTATCGGCCGTCTTGCATTC
>JAZNKK010000061.1:0-1903 GCA_045578545.1 Lachnospiraceae bacterium | reverse complement strand
TCAATCAACTTCTTCATCGTTGTTTCCTTCCTTTACAGGCTAAAATTAATTTTGGGTTTAACCCACTTTCTAGCATAACACACTCTTCCCAAAAGTACAAGCACTTTCCTTTAAGACAAAAACGATATGTATTACGCACTGAAAAGAAACCTCTCTTCCGATTGCGTCCTACATATCGTCCTCTTCCTCTGCTATTTTGTTATCGTTACGGATTTATTCCTCCGGCATAACAATTGCCGCAACAATATAGGCGAGTAATCCTGCGCCGCCAAAAATTGTAACCAATACCCATAACAATCTTACAACCGTCACATCCAAATTCAGATACTCCGCAAAGCCCCCGCATACCCCACACAACTGACGATTATCTCTCGACTTTTTCAGCTTCTTATTCTGCATTTCCATACTCTCTTCCTCGCTTTCTTTTGCTTGTTTACTATTTATCATCAACAAATCCTTTTCGGATTCTTTATTGATTTCCCACCGGTTACTCAAATCGAATTTCAACCTCGCCCACACCGCATTTTACATCCATCTGATACGCAGCATCCGAAACACCGAAATCCTTCTTTCCGCTTCCGCCTATGGACATATCACCGAAAACGATTTCACCCAAGCCGCAATCCAATTCACCGCAGTAATCCTCCTCGTTTCCTTCTAATACCAATTCAACCTCACCTACGCCACACTCTACAAAGCTTTTTCCGGTCACGGAGCCTGTCATTTCCATTTCTCCCACACCGCAGTGCAGTTCTGCATTCGCAAGTGCCACCTCAGATGCATAAAATGCTCCGGCACCTACGGATATATTGGCCTCGTTTTCCGCCAGAACCGTATCCGCCTCAAATCTACCGGCTCCCACTTCAATCATCAACTGCTTCGCAGCAATTTGCTCCGCCTTCACATCCGCAGCACCAAACTTCATCGTCACCTTCTCGTAACATACGTCTTTCGGAATCTGCAGAACAATCTTACTTTCCACACTGTCCATCCCGCCACCGAACTTAATTCCAAAGAAATTTACCGTAATGTTTTGTCCTTTCGGCTCATAACGAATTGTCAGCACACCGTCTTCCACCTCACCGGTAAAATACTCCATCATTACATTGTCATATTCAAGCCTTGTTTCGCCGGAAGTACTTTCCATAAGTTCAAATTCACAAGCCCCCACCTCAACAACAACTTCCTTAATTTCTTCAGAAAACACCTTCGAATCAGAAATCGTAATTCCTTTGCTTCTCTTTTCGTCCTTATTCAATACAATGACTACCGCCACTGCGCCAATCATTATCAATGCAATCAAAATGAATATCCACTGCTTTAAACTCTTCATTCCTATTTGCACCTCCTTGTTTTGTTCTGTCCCTATTCTATTCCAGAAAAAACCGAAAATCAATAGGCTTAACCGTATTCTAATGGAATTCTAATTTTAGCAAAAAACAACGAAGAGAATCCGTGTCTACCACTCAAACCGTCGTAACTCACGAATTCTCTCCTATAATTTTTTCTTATTTTGCTTCTAAAAGCGCCTGCAAGCGGGCTATTTCAGCATCCTTTTCCCGAATGACCGACTCTTTTTCAGCAATCCGTTCTTCTGCTTCGGTTAGTTGGTCTTTCGTCTCTGTTAGCTGTCCTTGTGTTTCCGTCAACTGCTCTTTCGTTTCCGTTAACTGCTCTTTCGTCTCTGTCAACTGACCTTTCGCCTCCGTCAGCTGACCTTGCGTCTCTGTCAACTGGCCTTTCGCCTCCGTCAACTGCTCGCTTGTCTGGTTCAACTGTCCTTTCATTCCTGCCAGCTGCCCTTCCATTTCTGTTATTTCCTTTTTCGTATCCTCCATCATTTCCTGCAATTCGGCATATTCCGCTTTCCCTTTTTCAATCTGCTCCTTCATATCATCTACCA
>JAZNKK010000060.1:0-37695 GCA_045578545.1 Lachnospiraceae bacterium | reverse complement strand
TAAACTTGATATTTAGCTTTAAGGAGGAGAAAAAAGTGGGAAGAGTTTATAATTTCTCAGCAGGTCCTGCAGTTTTACCCGAAGAGGTATTAAAAGAAGCACAGGACGAAATGATGGACTACAGAGGAACAGGAATGTCTGTAATGGAGATGAGTCATCGCTCCAAGACTTACGATGCAATTATTAAAGAAGCAGAAGCGGATTTAAGAGAGCTGATGAATATTCCTGACAATTACAAAGTATTGTTTTTACAGGGCGGAGCAAGCCAGCAGTTTGCAATGATTCCTATGAATCTTATGAAAAACAAAGTGGCTGATTATATTGTAACCGGACAGTGGGCTAAGAAAGCTTATCAGGAAGCTTCCATTTACGGTAAGGCGAATAAAATTGCTTCTTCCGAAGATGAGACTTTCTCTTATATTCCGGATTGTTCTGATCTTCCGATTTCGGAAGATGCAGACTATGTTTACATCTGTGAAAACAACACAATTTACGGTACCAAGTTCAAAACCCTTCCGAATACCAAGGGTAAACTTCTTGTTTCCGACGTATCTTCCTGCTTCCTTAGCGAGCCGGTGGATGTTACAAAGTACGGCGTAATCTACGGCGGTGTTCAGAAGAACATCGGACCTGCCGGTGTGGTTATTGTAATTATCCGTGAAGATTTGATTACGGAAGATGTTCTTCCCGGTACTCCTACCATGTTGAAATATAAGACTCATTCTGATAATGATTCAATGTACAATACACCGCCTGCATACGGTATTTATATCTGCGGTAAAGTATTTAAGTGGATTAAGAAGATGGGCGGCCTTAGCGCAATGAAAGAGCACAATGAAGCAAAGGCAAAAATTCTTTACGATTTCCTTGACGAAAGCAAATTGTTTAAGGGTACCGTTCGTAAAGAAGACCGTTCTCTTATGAATGTTCCTTTTGTAACCGGAAGCGACGAGCTGGATGCTAAGTTTGTTAAGGAAGCAAAAGAAGCAGGACTTGAGAATCTCAAAGGCCACAGAAGCGTTGGCGGTATGAGAGCAAGTATTTACAATGCAATGCCGATAGAAGGCGTGAAAGCATTGGTTGAATTTATGAAGAAATTCGAAGCAGAAAATACAAAATAAGAAAGATAGCAGGAGAGAAAAAATGTTTAAATATCATTGCTTAAATCCTATTGCCAACGTTGGTTTGGATAAGTTTACGGATAATTATGTAAAAACAGATGCTTTTGAAGAAGCACAGGGTGTTTTGGTTCGTAGTGCAGCGATGCACGATTTGGATTTGCCGGAAAGTCTTCTGGCAGTAGCAAGAGCCGGTGCAGGTGTTAATAATATTCCTTTGGATAAATGTGCAGATAAGGGTATTGTGGTATTTAATACCCCTGGTGCTAATGCAAATGCAGTAAAGGAAATCGTTATTGCTGCATTGTTTATGGCAAGCCGTGACATCGTTGGCGGTATTGAATGGGTAAAATCTGCAAAAGACGATGAAAACATTGCAAAAGCAGCAGAAAAAGAAAAGAAGAAATTTGCCGGAACCGAAATCGAAGGTAAGAAACTTGGTATCATCGGTCTTGGCGCTATCGGTGTTAAGGTAGCTAACGCAGCAACTAACCTTGGAATGGAAGTATACGGATATGACCCGTATGTTTCCGTTGACGCAGCATGGAATCTTAGCCGCAGTGTTAAGCATGTATTTGATGTGGATGATATTTACCGTGAGTGTGATTACATCACCATTCATGTTCCATTGATGGATTCCACAAAGAATACCATCAACGAAACTGCCATCAGTAAGATGAAAGACGGCGTTATTATTCTTAACTTTGCAAGAGATCTTTTGGCAGATGAAAAAGCAGTTTTGGAAGGATTAAAGTCCGGAAAAATCAGAAAATATGTATCTGATTTCCCGAACCCTACTACAGCAGGTCAGGACGGATGTATCGTGATTCCTCATCTTGGCGCTTCTACCGAAGAGGCAGAAGATAACTGTGCTAAGATGGCAGTGAAAGAGATGATGAATTATCTTGAAAACGGTAATATCGTAAACAGCGTAAATTATCCTAATGTGGATATGGGTGTATGCCAGACGGCAGGCCGCGTGGCTATCTGTCACAAAAACATTGCAAACATGATTACGAAGTTTACCGCAACCTTTGGTGATTTGGGCATCAATATTGAAAATATGATGAATAAGTCCAAAGGCGAATATGCTTACACCATGCTTGATGTAGCAGCTTCCGTTACGGATGAAATCGTAGAAAAATTAAACGCAATTGAAGGTGTTATTAAAGTACGTGTGGTAAAATAATGGTTTGCCGAAAAAAACAGAAAATAAAGTATAAAAAACCGGATAACGTAATGGTTATCCGGTTTTTGTATTCAACAAAAATTTTATACACTTTGTCCTATGGTTAATCCTGCGATAATCAGTAACTGTAAGATCGTACCGATAAGAAAGAAAATGGAGGTTATCCATAAGATAATGTTTTCTGCCAAAGCATAAGGCGGTCTGTTCTTTTGAAACAGATTGACGAAAATAAGAACGAAACTAATCAGTCCCAGTATGATTTCCGTCAGACTGGTTATGAAAAAAAGAATCAAGACACCGTCGTACAACAAATCAAAAGCATCCCATGCATGTGATGTAAAACAGAAGAAAGCAGGAACACCGAAAAGAGGCATTAAAAAGGGTAATAATACTTCAATGAAAAGAAAAAACCTGGGACGCATTTGTTTAAACATAAGCGGTTCTCCTTAGCAATTCGTTAAAATTAGTCATGAATATGAACATCGCCGTAGTTGCTCATATTGCCAACGGTATTTTGGAATTTTCGCTCGTTTTCCACACTTTGTTCAGAGGCTAAATCCATATAGCGGATGAAAACTTCCTCCAAAGAATCGCCGGTTTCATTGGCAAGTTCCTCCATGATGGGACGCAGTTTTTCTAACTGATAGGAAACCTGGGTTTTTTGCGGGTCGATTCCGCTTAATACTTTATCGGCATATTCGTTAATTCGATCTAAAAATTCTCTATCTTCCTTTGTCATACTAAAAAAATCCTTTCTGTTATTGATTTCATACAAAATATATTTTAACAAAAGAGAAAAAGCATTTCAACTAAGGAATCGTAATCTTGTTTTCGGTGCAAATTTTTGGTAAAATAGAGAAGGATTTTTTGCAAAAAAAAGACAGAATTTACAATGTGCTGTAAAAGCATGGAAAGAGGGAAAATATGGCAAACATCAGACCGTTTAAAGCAGTTCGTCCGAGGGAGGATATGGCATCCACCATTGCGGCACTTCCTTACGATGTATATAACAGAGAGGAAGCGAAGGCAATTGTTTCGAAAGAACCGAAATCCTTTTTGGCAATTGACCGGGCGGAAACACAATTTGACGATAGCGTAGATACTTATGCCGATTGTGTTTATGAAAAGGCATCGTCCATGCTTCGTGACTGGATGAAGGAAGGATTATTTATTCAAGATGAAAAACCTTGCTACTATGTTTATGAATTGACTATGGACGGAAGAACCCAGACCGGTATTACGGCTTGTGCGTCGATCGATGATTATTTGAATAATGTAATTATGAAACACGAAAATACAAGAGCGGATAAAGAAGTGGACAGAATCCGCCATGTAGATACTTGCAATGCTCAGACCGGACCGATTTTTCTTGCTTACCGCAGTAACGAAGTTATTAATGGTGTGATTAACAAAACAAAGGCAGGGGTGCCGGTTTATGATTTTACCAGGGAAGATCAGGTAACTCATAGGGTATGGGTGATTGAAAAAGATGAGGATGTAACAGCGATTCAAAATGCATTTGCATCCATCGGTCAGATTTACATAGCTGACGGACACCACAGATGTGCATCTGCAGTTAAAGTTGGTTTAAAGAGAAGAGAAGAAAATCCCGGATATACCGGAAAGGAAGAATTTAACTATTTCCTTTCTGTCTTGTTCCCGGATTCCGAGCTTATGATCATGGATTACAATCGTGTAATCAAAGATCTTAACGGAATGTCAAAGGAAGCGTTTTTGACAAAGCTTTCCGAAAGTTTTGAAATCGGAGAAGCCCAAAAAGAAGCGGTGAAACCCGGTAAAAAGGGGGAAGTCGGATTTTATATGGACGGAAACTGGTATTTGCTTACTATGAAAAACCACGTGCTTAGCAGCGACCCGGTGGAAGGACTTGATGTATCCATTTTACAAAAACAGGTATTGGATGCATTGCTTGGAATTAAAGACCCGAAAACAGACAAAAGAATTGATTTTGTTGGCGGAATTCGAGGCCTTGCGGAACTGGAACGAAGAGCGAATACGGATTGTGTGGCAGCGTTTGCTATGTATCCTACTTCCATTCAGGAATTGTTTGGCGTTTCGGATGCCGGATTATTAATGCCGCCGAAATCTACCTGGTTTGAACCGAAGCTTCGAAGCGGAATCTTTATTCATGATTTGGCATAGTTATTGCTCCGAAGCGAAAAATGGATTGTAGATAATCGCAAAGTTTTCGATAAGATTTGGCAGGACTTTTGTTACAACCCTATTTTTAATATATTTTCAACGGGAAACGGTGAAAGGAGAATACAGCGTTGAATAAGAAACTATATAATTTGATGGATTGGGCGGAAATTGAAGCAATTGTTTATGGGGAATGTGAAAATCCGGGTGAAATTTTAGGACCGCATACGGTTGGAAAAAGCACCTTGGTGCAGGCTTTTTTTCCGGACGCAAAAAAAGTGAGCTTGTATATTGACGGAAAAGAAAGTCAAAAAGGGAAAACAGTAAAAGAAGAAGTAAAAATGGAGAAGGTGGATGACGCCGGATTTTTTGCAGCACTTCTTACCGGAAAAGACCGCACGGATTACGTTTATCATGTGGAATATAAAGAAAAAGAGAAAAAAGCAAAAGATTTTAAAGATGTGTATCGTTTTCGGAATTTGATTGCAGAGAAAGATTCCGAAAAATTTGCTTTAGGAGCGGACATGGCTTCTTACAAATTGCTTGGTGCACACAAAATGACGATAGACGGTGTCAGAGGTTGTTTATTTACCGTTTGGGCACCTTCTGCAATTCGTGTTAGCGTTGTGGGAGATTTTAATGACTGGAATGAGTTGATTCACCCCATGATGCCGGTAGGTGTAACCGGTTTATATGAACTTTTTATTCCCGGTGTAGAATACGGGGCAAATTACAAATACCAGATTTTGATAAAAGGCGGAGAAAAGCTCTGGAGAGCTGACCCTTACAGCTTTTTACAGGATGTGGAAAATGGGTCAAATTCTGTGCTTACCAATTTAGGCGGTTTTCGATGGGAAGATGAAAAGTGGCAAAAAAATAAAAAGCAAAAGAATCTGAAAGAAATGCCTCTTAATATATATGAATTGCACCCGGGAACCTTTCGTGCAGAAACAAAAAATATAAAAGAACTGGCACCAGAAGTGGTTTCCTATGCAAAAGAGATGGGATATAGCCATGTGGAACTTATGCCGTTTATGGAATATGTGGATGATCATTGCAACGGCTATCATGTTTCCAATTTTTATGCACCCACAGGGCGCTATGGTACTCCGAAAGATTATATGGCTTTTGTAAATGAGTTACATAAAGCGGGAATTGGTGTAATTTTCCAGTGGACACCCAATTGTTTTTCCAACCGGGAAGGTGGTTTGGGACAGTTCGACGGTTTTGCATTGTATGAGCACGAAGATTACCGCAAAGGGATTGATCCTAGAAATGGTATGCTTTTGTTTAATTATAATCGCCCGGAAGTGGAAGAGTTTTTGCTTTCCAATGTATTCTTTTGGCTGGACGAGTATCATTTTGACGGAGTTAAAGTGTGCGGTGTGACAGAAATGCTTTATCTGGATTATTATCGTAATCCCGGAGAATGGATTCCTAACATTTACGGAGGCAATGAAAACCTGGAAGCGATTTCCTTCTTACAGAAATTAAATCGCAGATTGCACCGAAGAAATGACGGTGTGTTTACCATTGCGGATGAAAACAGCGGCTGGAATGGTGTGACACTAAAAAATAATGCAGATACAGGGGTAGAGTTTCCCCTTGGATTTGATTTTGTGATGCATCACGGATTTTGGCAGGATGTATTGTCCTATATGGAACAAGATCCCTATTTAAGGAAGGATCATCATGAAGAATTGACGGTAAGTACCTTGTATCGACACAAGGAAGATTATCTGCTGTCTTTCTCCCATCAATTGGTTGACTGTGGCAAAAAAGGTATTATTGATAAAATGCCTGGGGATATTCTGGATAAAATGGCGAATATGCGTGCATTATACGGATACTTTATGATGCATCCCGGGAAAAAGTCGATGTTTATGGGGCAGGAAATCGGTGAGTTTGACGGTTTTGACGGTCAGCGTAACTGCCAGTGGGATTTATTAGAGTATGATCATCACAAAAAGTTACAACAGTATGTGAAAGATTTGAATTTACTTTACAAAGAGCATGAAGCGGTGCATTCTTTGGATTATGAGGATAACGGTTTTGAAATGGTTGCCGGAGACTTGTCTTCTGAAAATGTGGTTTCTTTTATGCGCACCGGGAAAAAAGAACAATGGATGGTGGTTCTTAATTTTGCCAATACGGAATATGAAAAGCTTATTTTAGAAGTGAAATACCCCGGAAGATATAAGGAAATCTTTTCTTCGGACGAGGAAAAGTATGGAGGCTGTAACAGAGGAAACAGGAAAGCCATTCCGTCAAAGGAAGAAAAGAAATACGGAAAAGAAAATGCAGTGAAGGTAAATCTGGCTCCTTTGTCTTTGCACGTTTTTGAATTCACCCCCTACTCAAAAGAAGAGTTGGAGGCTATTGCGAAGAAAAAAGAAGAGCAGGAAAAACTCCGTCAGGAAAAACTTCGACAGAAAAAAATGTTAGAAGAAGAAAAGGCAAAAATCCGAGCTTCTTTGAAAGAGGAGCTTGCTCGTAAAATCAGAGATGCGGAAGCTGCCATTGCGGCTGGAAGCGAAACAAAGAATAAAAAGAAAAGATAGGCGGTAGTTGAAGTTGAGGATGCAAGCGGATATTGAAGCAGAACTTGGTTTTTTTCAGCAAATGCTGAATGAAATTCCTACAAAATTGGCAAATTTCAGTATGAAGTTTGCCATTGCATTGCTGATATTTTTGTTGGGCGGAAAATTCATTTCCCTGATTCGAAAAGTCGTAAAAAAATCTTTAACAAAGATGAATGCAGAACTTGGTGTGATTCAGTTTTTGGATTCGCTTCTTCGTATCGGGCTTTACGTTGTATTGGTAATATGGATAGCCTCTTATTTTGGATTGGAAACTACCAGCTTAATTGCGGTGTTAGGCTCTGCCGGTGTGACGCTTGCGTTGGCATTACAGGGAAGCTTGTCAAATTTTACCGGAGGCGTTTTGATTCTTTTGTTAAAGCCTTTCCGGGTCGGTGATTATATCATTGAAGATAACAAAGGAAACGAAGGTACCGTGGTGGAAATACAGCTTTTTTATACGAAGCTTCGTACCACCGATGATAAAATTGTGATTCTTCCGAACGGAACCTTGGCCAATACCAGTTTAACCAATGCCAGTGAATCAAAGTATCGAAAGTTGATTGCGCTTGTGGGAATCTCTTACGATGCGGATTTGAAAAAAGCGAAACAGCTTTTAAATGATCTAATCAAAGATCAGGAACGGATTTGCCACAATATGGATTACTGTGTATATGTGGAAGCCTTGGATTCCAGTCAGGTTACGTTAGGGATTCGTTGTTATGTGAAAAACGAAGATTATTTTTCCGTGAAATGGGATTTGATGGAGAAAATAAAGGAAACGTTTGATGAAAACAAGATTGCGATTCCTTATCCTCAATTGGATGTTCATTTGGATTCTTAAGAAAAAAAGCGGAAATCCGAGAAGATTTCCGCCAAAGGAAGCTGAAAAAGGGACTTGAACCCTCGACCCCTTCATTACGAGTGAAGTGCTCTACCGACTGAGCTATTTCAGCAACAGGACTATTATATAAAGGAAAATTACTTTTTGCAAGCTATTTTTTGAAATATCCTTGGGAAGGTTTGACAAGGAGCGGATAGCGATATTATAATGAGAGGGTTGTAAATACAAAAATATTTTATTTTAGATAGAAGATGCGGAGGATAGAAACGTGGAAAAGTACGGCGTAAATCAATTGCGAAAAATGTTTTTGGATTTTTTTGAAAGTAAAGATCATTTGGCAATGAAGAGTTTTTCATTGGTGCCTCATAATGATAATTCTTTGCTTATCATCAATTCCGGTATGGCTCCTTTGAAGCCTTATTTTACCGGTCAGGAAATTCCACCCAGAAAAAGAGTGACCACATGCCAGAAATGTGTCAGAACCGGTGATATCGAAAACGTTGGTAAGACAGCAAGACATCTTACTTTCTTTGAGATGTTGGGTAATTTCTCTTTCGGAGATTATTTTAAGCATGAGTCACTGGCGTGGAGCTGGGAGTTTTTGACCAAAGTGGTTGGACTTGAAGAAGACCGTCTGTATCCTTCGATTTATTGTGAAGATGAGGAAGCGTTTGAAATCTGGACCAATGAAATTGGTGTGCCGGCAGAGAAAATCACCCGTTTTTATCGTGATGAGGAAGGAAAGTGTGATAACTTCTGGGAGCATGGCGCAGGTCCTTGCGGTCCTTGTTCTGAAATTTATTACGACAGAGGAATTAAGTACGGCTGCGGAAAGCCGGATTGTAAAGTGGGCTGTGAATGTGACCGCTTTATGGAAGTTTGGAACAATGTATTTACCCAGTTTGACGGCGACGGAAAGGGAAATTATTCGGAATTAAAACAAAAGAACATTGATACCGGTATGGGCCTTGAGCGTCTTGCGGTTGTTGTACAGGATGTGGATTCCGTATTTGATGTAGATACCATGAAATCCATTCGTGACCGTATCTGTGAAATTGCCGGGGTGACATATCAGACTGATGCAACCAAAGATGTGTCCATTCGTTTGATTACAGACCATATGCGTTCCGCTACCTTTATGATTTCGGACGGTATTTTACCCTCCAATGAAGGAAGGGGATATGTTCTTCGAAGAATTATCCGTCGTGCAGCCCGCCACGGAAAATTGCTTGGCATTTCAGATAAATTTCTTGCTAATCTTGCTCTTACCGTAATTGACGGAAGTAAGGACGGATATCCGGAATTGGAAGAAAAGAAAGAATTTATTTTAAATGTGCTTACCCAGGAAGAGGATAAATTCTATAAGACAATTGACCAGGGACTTGCAATTTTAACGGAAATGGAAGCTAACATGCAGGCCAAGGGAGATAAGGTTTTGTCCGGCGAGCATGCATTTAAATTATACGATACCTATGGCTTCCCCTTAGATCTTACCATGGAAATTCTTTCCGAAAAAGGATTTGGTATTGATGAGGACGGCTTCAAAAAGGCAATGGAGGCACAGCGCAAAAAAGCCAGAGAGTCCAGAAAAGAATCCAACTACATGGGGCAGGATGCCACCATTTTTGAAAATTTGGATAAGAACATGACTTCTTCCTTTGTGGGTTATGATTCTTTGGTGGCGGAAGGAATAGTGCTGGCAATGGCTACCCAGGACGAAAACGGTGAAGCAGACTTTGCAGAAGCTTTGACGGATGGACAAAACGGAACTATTATTACGGATGTCACACCTTTTTATGCTACCATGGGTGGTCAGAAGGGTGACAGCGGCAAAATTGTAACGCCGTCCGGTGAGTTTACGGTTTCTGAAACCGTTAAATTGGTTGGAAACAAAGTAGGACACATCGGTGTGGTTACCAAGGGTATGATTAAGAAAAATGATAAGGTTACCTTGAAGGTAGAAGATTCGAATCGAAATGATACCTGTAAAAACCACAGTGCAACTCATCTTTTGCAGAAAGCCCTTCGAAATGTGCTGGGAAATCATGTAGAACAGGCCGGTTCTTATGTGGATGGTGAACGACTTCGTTTTGACTTTTCTCATTTTGCAGCCATGACAAGTGAAGAGCTTGCGAAAGTGGAGCAAATTGTGAATGAGAAAATTACAGAGCAACTGAATGTAGTTACTCAGGAAATGACCATGGAAGAAGCGAAGAAGACCGGAGCTATGGCGTTATTTGGAGAGAAATATGGTGAAAAAGTCAGAGTGGTACAGATGGGGGATTTCTCTGTAGAACTTTGCGGTGGTACTCATGTTAAGAATACCGGTGCTATTTCAGCCTTTAAGATTGTTTCCGAAAGTGGTGTTGCAGCCGGCGTTCGTCGTATTGAAGCCATTACCGGAGACGGAGTCTTTGCTTACTATAAATCCATGGAAGAATTGGTGCGTAAGGCTGCTATGGCTTTGAAAACAACACCTGCAAATCTTTTGGACAAGGTGGATAGCACCATTGCAGAAGTCAAGAATCTCCAAAAGGAATTGGATACCATTAAGAAAAACGCAGCGAAAGAAGCGCTGTCCGATGTTATGAGTAGTGTAATGGAAGTGAAGGGCGTAAAACTTCTTGCAGTGGAAGTACCCGGTGTGGATATGAACGGACTTCGCGAGCAGGGAGATAACTTAAAGCAGAAGTTGGAAGATGGTGTTATTGTTTTAGCTTCCGCAATCGACGGAAAAGTAAATCTTATGGTTATGGTTACGGATGCAGCAATGGAAAAAGGTGCGCATGCCGGTAATTTGATTAAAGGAATTGCAGGAAAAGTCGGCGGCGGCGGTGGTGGCCGTCCTAATATGGCACAGGCCGGTGGTAAGAATCCGGATGGTATTGCAGACGCGTTAAAAGAGGCGGTAGTGATTTTGGAATCCCAGATTTCTTAAATTGCTGAAAAACTTTTCCTAAGGAGAAGATACGGCTTAATCCACGAAACGCATTTCTATTAAAAAAATAAGAAAAATGTTGACGTATCCATTTTTTGTGATATAATCATTATGTGCGATTTTAAAAACCCTGAATCAGAAAGAGCACGAGTTTACGATTGGGGGGAGGTTGAGTTAGATGTCTAAGGTTGAAGTTAAGCCGAATGAGGATTTAGATAGCGCATTACGTCGTTTTAAAAGAAGCTGTGCTAAGGCTGGAATCCAGCAGGAAATTCGTAAGAGAGAGCACTATGAAAAACCTAGCGTAAAGCGTAAGAAAAAATCTGAAGCTGCAAGAAAACGTAAATTTAACTAATCAAAATAATTATGAAACGAATTTTGAATAATTTGTTTTACAATTACCGGAATTAGAAAAGAATAATAATAGAAAAAGCAATCATTTTTGGTTGCTTTTTTTATTTTATAAAACAGGCTTTTGCAAGAAAAGGAATGAGGCAGATTACCTGATTCATATATTATAATAATTTTATTTTATTAAGGACAACAAACGTGATGATTCGGGAGAGATTAAATTGGATTTCCCATTCATGGGAAGTTAAGAAAAGAGGGAAAACAAAGGAGGAGAAAGATGACAATACACAATTAAACAAAGGTGGAGTTGAGAAACATTATGAAGATGATATTTGTTGTAAAAGAAAGGAGCAGCCAAAAATAACAGAGAAACGGGAAGATAAGAAATGGCATGAATGTTTCGATAATTATAAAGTTAAGAAACTACATAACCTTATGAGAGGGGATAAATGTAAGAAGAAGCAGGAACCTGTAAGAGAATTTTTACGTATTGGTTTTTCCTGGATGCTTCTTCTTTGGTTTCTTTGTCAACCGTTTTTGGTTCATGCAAATGCATTGGAATTAACGTCCCCTTCGGCGATTTTAATGGAAGCATCCACAGGAACTGTTTTATATGAAAAGAATGCAAACGAACAAAGGAGTCCTGCAAGTATCACAAAGATTATGACACTTCTTCTTATTTTTGAAGCAATTGAAAAAGGTGAAATTACGACGGAAGACGAAGTGGTAACCAGTGAATATGCAATGTCCATGGGTGGTTCCCAGGTGTTTCTGGAAGCCGGTGAAATTCAAACGGTGGATACTTTGATTAAATGCATTGCCGTTGCCAGCGGAAATGATGCTTCGGTTGCCATGGCGGAATATGTCAGCGGATCGGAAGCTGCTTTTGTGGATGAAATGAATGCCAAAGCATTGGAGCTGGGACTAACGAATACGCATTTTGTGGATTGCTGCGGTCTTTCCGATTCGGAAAATCATTATACCAGCGCACAGGATGTGGCAATTATGGCACAAACACTGATTTCGAATTATCCTGAAATATACGATTATACGACCATCTGGATGGAAGATATCGTACATTCTACGGCAAGGGGAGAAGAGGTTTTTACCCTTAGCAGCACCAATAAGCTTTTGGTGGAATATCCATATACCACAGGATTGAAAACCGGTTCCACCAGCTTAGCAAAATATTGTTTGTGTGCGACGGCGCAAAAAGACGGCATGGATTTAATTGCCGTTGTGATGGGAGCACCGGACTATCGGATTCGTTTTGATGAAGCAAGACTTCTTTTGGAATATGGTTTTTCGGAATATGAAATCTACAGAGACGATACTTTGGAAGCATTGCCTGTTTTGCCGGTTTCAAGAGGTCAAAGTGACACCGTTTCCCTAGGCTATGAAGAGGAATTCGTCGCACTTTTACAAAAAAATGAAAATAATATTGTAACAAACGAAATAACTCTTTATGATGACATAACTGCCCCGATTCAGACCGGGGAAAAGGCCGGAGAAGTAATTTATTATCTGGGTATGGAGGAAATCGGGCGAGTTAACATAATTTGTTTGGAGGATGTTTTGGAAGCACAATACAGAGATTATTTTTGGAGTAATCTTATAAAATATCTTTTATAAAAGAAGATGTTGTGCTATAATGATTTGCGGACACAATATATTGACGTTGAAATGATGCAGATTGGAAAAAAGGGAAAGAAAGGAGCGGAAAATGAAACGTTTTTTAGGGTTATTTTCATTTGCATTTTCTTTTTTTCTCGGAGTGATTCTTTCGGATAACAGTCATTTTGTTGCCCGGAAATATAAATTAAAAAATGCAAAAATAAAAAAGCCGTTACGAATTGTGCTTTTGTCGGATTTGCATGGCAAGATGTATGGGAAAAACAATGAGGAAATTATCTCAAAAATAAAGAAATATCAACCGGAACTTGTGATTATGGCAGGTGATATGGTGACCTCCAAACGAAAGATTACCATCACCCCCATGCTGGATTTGGTTAAGAATATTTCTGAAATATGTCCGGTATATTACGGAATCGGAAATCACGAACAACGGTTGAAAAATATTCCGGGATTGTATGAAAAAACGCTGGAGCAGATAAAAAAGCAAGGTGCGACTGTGCTGGATGATGCCTCTATTTATTTGGAGCAGTGGAATATTACTTTGTCCGGCATGAACCTGAAATGGAAGTTTTACGATAAAAGAAAACCTGCGGTTATGACGCTGGAGGATATGAAAGAGTATTCTTTGGAAAGAAAAGCGGATACATGTCAAATTTTAATCGCTCATAATCCGGAATATTTTGAGGTTTACAGCAAGTGGGGAGCGGACCTTACCTTGTCCGGCCATCTTCATGGCGGTATTATGGTGCTTCCTTGTTTGGGTGGTGTGATTTCACCGAAATTTCAGCTTTTCCCGAAGTATTGCGGAGGTTATTTTCATTATAACGGAAAGGAAATCGTGGTAAGTCGAGGGCTTGGCAGTCATACCTTACCGATTCGGGTTTTTAATCCGGGAGAACTTTGCGTTATCGATATTGACAACAAGTAAGATAGAATTTGGAGAACAAAAGTGGCATTATTGGTTAAATTACAAGTGTTTGAAGGGCCGTTGGATTTGCTTTTACACTTAATTGAAAAAAACAAAGTGGATATTTATGACATTCCGATTGTGGAAATTACGGAGCAGTACTTGGAGTACATTCGCGCAATGGAAAGCGAAGATATGAATGTAATGAGTGAGTTTTTGGTAATGGCCGCCACCTTGATTGATATTAAGTGCAAAATGCTTCTTCCGAAAGAAGTGAACGAAGACGGAGAGGAAGAAGATCCCAGAAGCGAATTGGTGCAACAGTTATTGGAATACAAATTGTATAAGTACATGTCTTTTGAACTTAAGGACCGTCAGGTGGATGCGGCGAAAGTACTTTCCAAAGCTCCTTCCATGCCGAAGGAAATTTTGGACTATCGCCCACCGGTAGACTATGAGGAGTTGGTCGGAGACGTTACTTTGCAAAAATTAAATGAAATTTTCAAGTCCATGATGAAGCGACAGGAGGACCGGGTGGACCCTATTCGAAGCAATTTCGGACGTGTGGAAAAGGATGAAATTCCGCTGGAAGCAAAGCAAAGTTATATTTTTGATTTTATTTCCCGCCACGACAAGTGTTCTTTTCGGGAATTGTTGGAAAAGCAGGGGAGTAAGATGGAAATCATCGTAAGTTTTCTTGTGGTGTTGGAACTGATGAAAATGGGGCAAATTATTATCGAGCAGGATCGGCTTTTTGATGATATTATTATTTCCCGTACGGATCTTTCTGCACCTTTGCAGATTTCTGAAGATTTTGCAATACTATAAAAATGAGGTTATTCTGTTATGGATAGAGAAAAAGCATTAGCGGTAACGGAGGCAATTTTATTTGCTGTGGGTAATTCCGTGACCATAGATAAACTTTCCGATGTTTTGGAATTGGAAAAGAAAGAAATCAAAGAAATTATTCGTCAGTTAAAAGAAAAGTATCAGGATTTTGAACGGGGAATCGAACTGATTGAACTGGAAAATTCCGTACAATTGGTAACAAAGGATTTGGCGTATGAGTATTTGGTGAAAATTGCGAAAACACCCCCAAAATACAGCTTAACGGATACGGTTTTGGAAACTTTGTCCATCATTGCATATAAGCAGCCGGTAACCCGTGGAGAAATTGAAAAAATCAGAGGCGTAAGCTGCGACCATGCCATCAACAAACTGTTAGAGTATGATTTAATCGAGGAAGTGGGCCGATTGGATGCACCGGGACGTCCCCTTTTGTTCGGAACTACAGAACAGTTCTTAAGAAGCTTTGGGGTAAAATCCATCAGTGATTTGCCTACCATGAGTCCGGAGCTGGTGGAAGATATGAAGAATCAGGCAGAAGAAGAAATCAATCTGAAGGTTGATGTATAAGATGAAGAAAAAAGATAGGCAATGAATCAGGAATATTAAATTAAGGCTCAACATAAGATAGAATAAACATTAGGGAGCCTAATGGATCAGATGAACCTTTGGAAGGAAAATGGGATGAAAAAAACTATTTCGGGAGTTGTTCTTGGAATAGTTTTTTTGTTTTTGCTTTTGTTTTATCAAGGAGAAAAAAACGAGGAAGAGACGCAGCAGATTCACATGGTCAGTGGGAATCGTGTTTTACAGGAAGGGGAAGAAACGCCCCGGCTGTCGTTATATGCTTTGGCGGCGGCAGTGGGAGTAGCAGATGAAAACGGATATCGACTGCTTTACGGAAAAGAGGAAGAAATTCCTTTGCCCATGGCTTCCACCACGAAAATTATGACCTGTATCCTTGCCCTGGAATACGGAGATTTAAATTCCACGGCAAGAGTATCGGCTTATGCGGCTTCACAGCCGAAGGTAGATGCCGGCTTATTAGAAGGAGAAGAATATCGCCTGGAAGATTTGCTGTATTCTTTGATGCTGGAGTCTCATAACGATACGGCGGTTGTGATTGCGGAGCATATTGGTGGGAGCGTAGAAGGATTCGCTTGTCTTATGAATGAAAAAGCAAGGGAAATCGGGATTAATGAAGCGTATTTTATTACACCGAACGGATTGGATGCACAGGATGGGGGAGGGGTACATTCTATTTCGGCGAAGGATTTGACACGGCTTTCGGCGTATGCTATGGAGAATGAAGCATTCGTGAATATTATCAATACGTCGTCCTATTCTTTTACGGATGTAACCGGTCATCATGGCATTTATTTGCAAAACGCCAATGCCTTTCTGGAACGTAATTCGATGGCGGTGGGGATTAAAACCGGATATACCAATGATGCAGGGTATTGTTTTGCCGGAGCGATTCAATGGGAAGGACGACTTCTTGTGAGTGCGGTTCTTGGGAGCGGCTGGCCTCCCAATCGTAGTTATAAATGGTCGGACACGGAGCGGTTATTTGATTATGTTATAGAAAATTATTCTATGGAAACGATCGCCCTGGAGGAAATCTGTGTTACTTTATTCGAGACGGAAGAACAAAAAGCATTCTTATGGGCTTCGGAGTTGGAACTTAATTACTTGTTGTCTGCTTATGACCGGCTGGAAGTGGAAGTTTTTTGTCCGTCAGCCCTGGAACCCACCGGTTTGTCGGAAGGGGATTGTTTGGGATATCGACGTATTTTATTAAATGAAACGGAAATTTATCGACAAACTTTGTATTACAGAGAAATAGAAAAATAAGAATCTATCGAAAAGCAGTAAAAATATAGCAAAAAATAAAAATATTTACTATGCTATTTTTCGGAAGTATGTTATACTACCCATAGTGCGAAAAAATTCGAATGATACATATTTTTCGCAAAATATTAAGTTTTTCTTAATAAAAAATTATTAAAATAAATGGAGGTCTAAAACATGGGTAGTTCAACAAACTCAGCGAGTCAAAGAATTGAAGCTTTGCTCGATGAAAAAAGTTTCGTTGAAATTGGTGCTATGGTTACTGCCAGAGCAACTGATTTTAATCTGAAACAAATCGATACTCCGTCTGACGGTGTAATTACCGGATACGGAACCATCGATGGCAATCGTGTATACGTGTACAGCCAGAATGCAGCTGTAATCGGTGGTAGCGTTGGTGAAATGCATGCCAAAAAGATTGCAAATCTCTATGAACTTGCGATGAAAACAGGAACACCGGTTATCGGTTTGATTGATTCCGCAGGTTTAAGATTACAGGAGGCAACCGACGCATTAAACAGCCTTGGTGAAATTTATTTCAAACAGGCGATGGCGAAAGGATTGGTTCCTCAGATTACTGCAGTTTTTGGAGCATGCGGTGGTGGACTTGCTATTATGCCTTCCCTTACCGACTTTACTTTTATGGAAGAGAAGAATGCAAAATTGTTTGTTAATTCTCCCGATGCATTGGACGGAAACTCTTGTGAAAAGAATGATACTTCCAGCGCAGCTTTCCAGGCAAATGAAAGTGGTGTTGTGGATTTTGTAGGAGATGAAGCAACGGTAATCGCACAGATTCGTGAGTTGGTTTCCATGATTCCTGCAAACAATGATGATGTTGCTTTGGCAGATTGCGGCGATGATTTGAACAGAACATGTCCGGATCTTGTAAACTGCGCAAACGATACATCCATCTTACTTGCAAATATTGCAGACGATAACAACTTCCTTGAGGTAAAAGCCGGATATGCAAAAGAAATGGTTACCGGTTTCCTTCGTTTGGACGGGCTTACCGTTGGTTGCGTTGCAAACAGAACCGAAATTGTTGGAGAAGATGGCAATACAGAAGCTAAATTTGCCGGTGTTCTTACCGCAAAAGGATGCGATAAAGCAGCAGATTTCGTGGATTTCTGTGACAGCTTTGGTATTCCTGTACTTACGGTTACCAACGTAAAAGGATATGAAGCTACTGTTTGCTCTGAAAAGAGAATTTCCAAAGCAGCTGCAAACTTAACTTCTGCTTTTGCAAATTGTGATGTTCCCAGAGTAAACCTTATTGTTGGAAAAGCTCTTGGAAGTGCTTATGTTACTATGAACTCCAAAGCAATCGGTGCAGATCTTACTTTCGCATGGCCTACCGCAGAAGTGGGTGCTATGGAAGCAGGAATGGCTGCTAAGATTATGTATGCGGGACAGGGCGGCGATGTAATCGCTGAAAAAACAAAAGAATATGCAAAACTTCAGAACAGTGCTGACAGTGCTGCAAGACGTGGTTATGTAGATTCTATTATCGAGCCTGCAGATACCAGAAAACATTTGATTTATGCATTTGAGATGTTGTACGCATAAGTAAAGATAAGTAGGAAAGGATGACAATCATTATGAAAAAACTGTTAAGTTTATTGCTCATGCTTACCTGTGTCTTGGGATTAACTGCTTGTAATGGTGAAAAAGAAATGCTTAAATACGATCAGGAAACGATTGAGAATCAGTGTCAGATCGTTTATGTATTGGCAACCACTACAGACCCGGCTACATTCGAAGATTATAACATTGACGACAAACAACTTTTGGAAGACGCACTTGCTCAGGTATACGGAGTTCGTGCAGAAGGCGATGTTATAATTAACGCTGTTAATTCCTATGTTAATTCCCAGGAACTTATCGGGGATGCGGTAGCAACAAATAACTATGTATTTACTGCAAAAGAAGATGAACTTATTGTTGGATATGAATTTGAAGGTTCTGTTCACAATGGTGTGATGGAACTTATCTATGACGAAAATCTTCACGTTACAGCGGTTACTTTCAACGTGGAATATTCTCTTGCAGAGTCCATGGAGAAAGCCGGTGTGAATACGTTAATCGGTATGGGAACCGTATTTGTAATGTTGATTTTGATTTCACTCATTATTTCTACATTTTCTTTCATTCCCAAGATTCAGGCAGCTTTTGCTAAGAAAGAGAAAGCCGCAGATCCTGTGGATAACGCCATTGCAGGCATTATTGAAAGAGAAGAAGTGGCAGAAAGTGATGATTTGGAACTTATTGCAGTTATTGCCGCAGCAATTGCTGCAAGCGAAGGTGCTTCTTCTACCGATGGTTTTGTTGTTAGAAGTATTAAGAGAATCAGATAATTTTAGTTAAATTTTGGAGGATAAAAAAATGAAAAATTATACAATTACCGTGAATGGAAACGTGTATGATGTTACTGTAGAAGAAGGCGCATCCACAGGCGCTCCCGCAGCAGCACCCAAGGCTGCACCCAAAGCAGCACCTAAGGCAGCTCCTAAAGCAGCAGCTCCTGCAGGCGGAGCAGGTTCCGTAAGAATTGAAGCTGGAGCAGCTGGTAAAGTATTTAAAATTGAAAAGAACGTAGGAGCAGCTGTTAAGAAAGGTGATGCAGTTGTTATTCTTGAAGCTATGAAGATGGAAATTCCTGTAGTTGCACCCGAAGACGGAACTGTTGCAAGTATTGATGTAGCAGTTGGTGATGCAGTGGAAGCTGGCGGATTGCTTGCTACATTGAACTAATTTCGGGCTATAAAAAATTCTACAGGAGGTTAAAGTAATGTCAGAAATTTTAAACAATCTGTTGAACCAGATGGCATTCATGAATCCGGATTTTTCATATAAAAACGTGATCATGATCGGCGTTGCATGCTTTTTCCTTTATCTGGCAATCAGAAAGGAATATGAACCTCTTTTGCTTTTGCCTATTTCATTCGGTATGTTGCTTGTAAACATTTATCCGGATATTATGCTTAGTATTGAGGATTCGCAAAATGGTGTCGGCGGATTATTATACTACTTTTATTTATTAGATGAATGGGCGATTCTGCCGTCTCTTATTTTCCTTGGAGTAGGAGCTATGACAGACTTTGGTCCCCTCATCGCAAACCCCAAGAGCTTTCTTCTTGGTGCGGCAGCGCAGTTCGGTATTTTTGCCGCATACTTTGGCGCCCTTTATGCAGGAGCTATGGGGTGGGCTGACTTTAATGACAAGGCAGCGGCTGCAATTTCCATTATCGGTGGAGCGGATGGTCCGACCTCTATTTTCCTTGCCGGTAAACTGGGACAGACGAAATACATGGGGCCTATCGCAGTGGCAGCATATTCCTATATGTCACTGGTTCCGATTATCCAGCCCCCCATTATGAAATTGCTTACCACAAAGAAAGAAAGAGCGATCAAGATGGAACAGCTTCGTCCGGTTACAAAGTTGGAGAAAATTTTGTTCCCTATTATTGTTACCATCGTAGTTTGTATTATTCTTCCTACGACAGCTCCCTTGGTTGGTATGTTAATGCTTGGTAACTTATTTAAAGAGTCCGGAGTGGTTCGTCAGCTTACTGACACAGCATCCAATGCTCTTATGTACATCGTAGTTATTATCCTTGGTACATCCGTAGGTGCTACCACAAGTGCGGAAGCATTCCTGAACAAGGAAACCCTGTTTATTGTTGCACTTGGTTTGATTGCATTTTGTTTTGGTACCGCAGCCGGCGTACTCTTTGGTAAATTGATGTGCGTTATGACAAAAGGTAAGGTGAATCCATTGATTGGTTCTGCCGGTGTATCTGCCGTTCCTATGGCAGCCCGTGTATCCCAGAAGGTTGGTGCGGAAGAAGATCCCACAAACTTCCTTCTTATGCATGCGATGGGACCTAACGTAGCAGGTGTTATCGGTACTGCAGTAGCAGCCGGTACCTTCATGGCTATCTTTGGTGTAATGTAAGAAATGCTTATATTTGATAAAATTTAGAAAGGAAAGGTTAATACAATGGCTAATAAACCGATTAAAATCACAGAAACAGTATTACGTGATGCTCATCAGTCCTTAATCGCTACCAGAATGCCCACCGAACTTATGCTTCCTATCTTGGAAAAGATGGACAAAGTTGGTTATCATTCCGTAGAGTGCTGGGGTGGAGCAACATTTGATGCTTCCCTTCGATTCTTAAAAGAAGATCCCTGGGAGAGACTTAGAAAAATTAAAGATGGTTTGAAAAATACTCCGACACAGATGTTATTCCGTGGACAGAATATTTTGGGATACCGTCACTATGCAGATGACGTAGTATACAAATTCGTAGAAAAGTCTATCGCAAACGGTATTGATATCATCCGTATCTTTGACTGCTTCAATGACCTTAGAAATCTTCAGGCGGCAGTTGATGCAACCAACAAAATTAAACAGCAGGAAGGAAGAGGACACTCTCAGATCGCTCTTTCCTATACCCTTGGTGATGCATACACCATGGAATATTGGATGAAGATGGCAAAAGACATCGAAGAGATGGGTGCAGATTCCATCTGTATTAAAGATATGGCAGGTCTTCTTGTTCCTTACAAAGCAGGCGAACTTGTTTCCGCTATGAAGAGCGCAACCAAGCTTCCGATTCAGCTTCATACACATTACACCTCCGGTGTTGCTTCCATGACCTACCTTAAGGCAGTAGAAGCAGGTGTTGACGTTATTGACTGTGCAATTTCTCCCTTCTCTATGGGTACTTCACAGCCGGCAACTGAAGTTATGGTAGAAACCTTCAAGGGAACCGAATATGATACCGGATTTGACCAGAATCTTTTGGCTGAAATTGCAGATTACTTCCGTCCTTACAGAGAGGAATGTCTTGCAAACGGTCTCATGAACTCTAAGGTTCTGGGGGCTGATATTAAGACTCTTCTTTATCAGGTACCCGGCGGTATGCTTTCTAACATGGTTAGCCAGTTGAAAGAACAGAACGCAGAAGACAAATATATGGAAGTACTTCAGGAGATTCCTAAGGTTCGTAAAGACCTTGGTGAGCCGCCTTTGGTTACTCCTTCTTCTCAGATTGTTGGTACTCAGGCTGTATTTAACGTTCTTATGGGCGAAAGATACAAAATGGCTACTGACCAGACCAAGGATGTACTTCGCGGTAAATACGGTCAGACCGTAAAACCTTTCGATGCAGAAGTTCAGAAGAAGGTTATCGGTGATGAAGAACCTATCACATGCAGACCTGCAGATAAGATTGCTAACGAATTGGATAAGATCGAAAGCGAAATGAAGGAATGGAAGCAGCAGGAAGAAGATGTTCTTTCTTATGCATTGTTCCCTCAGGTAGCTATTGACTTCTTTAAATATCGTCAGGCACAGCAGGAAAAAGTGGATATGAATAAAGCAGATTCCAAAAACGGGGCTTATCCTGTATAAGTGAACATATTGCTTAAGTTCCCCGCAGCATTGCGCTGCGGGGATTTTTATAAACAAAACAACGGAGAATTATATGATTAAAATAGATGTATTTGACATTATTGATTCAAAATTCGATAAGATGAGTAAGAGTCAAAAAAGGATTGCTCTCTATCTGAAGCAAAATTTTGAAAAAGCAGTTTTTATGACTGCGGATACTTTGGGAAAGGAAGTGGGCGTAAGCGAATCAACCGTGGTACGTTTTGCTTCCATGCTGGGATTTGAAGGATATGGTCGTCTGCAGACCGCATTATCGGAACATGCCCAAAAGAGAATGGGAGTTTCGGGTCGCCTTACGGTAGATGGCTTTGAAGATAAAAACAACTCATTACATGGTGAAATTGGGCGAATGAAGGAAATTATGACAAAGGATGCGCAAAATATTTTAGACACCCTTGCCGTTTTTCCCTATGAATCTATGGAAACAGCAGTTACCATGCTAAATGAAGCCAAAACCATATATGTGGTGGGACTTAGAAGCTGCGCTCCCTTGGCTTCGTTTTTGGCGTTTTATTTAAATATGCTAAGGGGAAATGTAGTATTGCTGCAGACCACAAGCTTAAGTGAATTATTTGAACAAATGGTTCATATTTCGCAAAATGATGTTATTGTCGGCATCAGTTTTCCCAGATATTCTCTTCGTACCTTAAGAGCACTGGAATTTGCCAAAGAACGCCGAGCAAATATTATAACCATTACGGATTCGGAATTTTCGCCTCTTAACATGTATTCCCTCTGTAATTTGTGGGCAAAAAGTGATATGATTTCCATAGTGGATTCTTTGGTGGCTCCTTTAAGCGTAATCAATGCTCTTTTGGTTACTTACAGCTTAAAGTATCGAGAGGATACCATGCATAATTTGAAATGTCTGGAAGAGGTCTGGGAGAATTACCAAACTTATGAAAAAGATGAATTAATGGACAGAGAAGAGGAAGATTGGGAATAGATGAAACGAATTGTTGTAGTAGGCGGAGGAGCGGCCGGTATGATGGCTGCGGTCAGTGCATCCCGGGAAGGCGCCGAAGTTATTTTGTTAGAAAAAAATGAAAAACTTGGTAAAAAAGTTTTTATCACGGGAAAAGGTCGGTGCAATGTAACCAATGCATGTGATACGGAAGATTTTTTCAAAAATGTAATTTCGAATCCCAAGTTTTTATTTAGTTGTATCTATCGGTTCGATGCGACTTCGGTGATGAATTTTTTAGAAGAAAATGGTTGCCAATTAAAAACGGAACGAGGGGAACGGGTATTCCCGGTAAGCGACCATTCCTCGGATATTATTCGCTGTTTGGAAAATGTATTAAAAAGACAAAAGGTCTCTATTCGTAAAAATTGTGAAGTGAAAAGCTTACTTTGTGAGAATGGTGTGATAAGTGGTGTAATGTTGTCGGATTCCAACGGAAATAGTGAGACGATAAGAGCCCAGGCTGTGATTTTAGCTACCGGTGGAAAGAGTTATGTTTCTACCGGTTCGGACGGACAAGGAATGGAACTTGCGTCTTCCTTGGGACATACCATAAAGCCTTTGCGTCCGGGGCTTATTCCTTTGGTGGTGAAAGAAAAGGAATGCCATGAAATGCAGGGCCTTTCTTTGAAAAATGTTACGCTGAAATTGGTGAATCAAAAGAAAGTCCTTTACGAAGGTTTCGGTGAGATGTTGTTTACTCATTTTGGCATAAGCGGTCCGCTGGTTTTGTCTGCTTCTTCTTATAAAAACAGCAAGTGGTTTGCGGAAGAATGTAAGGCGATTATCGATTTAAAACCGGCTTTGACCAAAGAAGCGTTGGATAAAAGGATATTGAGGGATTTTGATTCTTCCGGGAAAAAGTATTTAAAAAATATTTTATCCGGACTGGTTCCCTCAAAAATGGCTGGGGTTCTACCGAAATTATGTCAAATTGATGAAAATAAGCCGGTGAATGAGATTACCAGAGAGGAACGTCAAAGATTAGTGGATGTTTTAAAAGGAATGGAGTTTACCGTGACCGGTTCAAGGGATTTGAACGAAGCGATTATTACGATGGGAGGTATTCATGTGAAAGAAATTAATCCTTCCACAATGGAATCAAAGTTGATTCCCGGATTGTATTTTGCAGGTGAGATGATGGATGTGGATGCCCTTACCGGCGGGTTTAATCTTCAGATTGCCTGGAGCAGCGGTTTTCTTGCCGGAGAAAGTGCTGCACTTAGCGTAAGAAAATAATTTTTTGGCAAAAGTAAAAAACAAGATGGATAAAATAAGGGAAAAATTCGCGGAAATATTAAAAATAAAATATTATAAAAAGAATCTCATTACAATGGAAAAACGCATGATAGTGTAGGTTGGAATATATGGATGAGATTACAATTATGATTTTAAAAATCAAAAATTTAAATGAAACCTAGAAAAAGGAATAAGATTCAAAGCAGAGCGAAAGAGAGGAAACAGAAATGACATTTGCAGTAGCAATTGACGGACCTGCAGGAGCCGGAAAAAGTACCATCGCCAAAAGGGTGGCAAAAAAATTAAATGCAATTTATGTGGATACAGGAGCGATGTATCGGGCGTTGGCCCTTTGTGTAATTCAAAACAAAGTGGAAGGAACAGACGAAGAAGCGGTAAGCCGTGTTTGTGAAAACGCAGATGTTTCCATTTGTTTTGAAAATGGGGAACAACAGGTTCTTTTAAACGGAGAAAATGTAAACGGATTGATTCGTACGGAAGAAGTTGGAAATATGGCGTCTGCTTGCTCGGTTTACCCCAGAGTCAGAGCAAAACTTTTGGATTTACAAAGAAAACTTGCAAAAGAAAATAATGTGGTAATGGATGGCAGGGATATTGGCACTCATGTTTTGCCCAATGCCAATCCGAAGATTTATTTAACGGCGGGAAGTGATGTTCGCGCAAAGAGAAGATATGATGAGCTGACTGCAAAGGGAGTAGAAGCTGATTTAGAACAGATTGAAAAGGACATTATCCAGCGGGATCACAGAGATATGAACCGGGAAATTGCACCGTTAAAGCAGGCGGAAGATGCAGTTTTGGTGGATAGTTCTTATATGACGATCGATGAAGTGGAAGAAAAGATTGTTGCTTTGGTGGAAGCACGTACAAAATAATTTTAATGCAACTTGGAAAGGAGCGTTTTTGTATGGAAGTGGTTCTTGCAAAAACAGCAGGGTTTTGTTTTGGCGTAAAAAGGGCGGTAGATAGGGTTTACGAACAAATTGAAACCGGCAAAAAAATATACACTTACGGACCGATTATTCATAACGATGAAGTAGTGAAAGATTTGGAAAGCAAAGGTGTCGTTACCCTTCACACCGAGGAGGAGCTTCGCAAGGTGTCGGAGGGCGTGGTAATCATCCGTTCTCACGGCGTGCCGGAATATATCATGCGTCTGTTGGAAGAAAAACAAATAGAATACATTGATATGACCTGTCCTTTTGTAAAAAGAATACACGATATTGTTCACAAAGAAAGCAAAGAGAAGGAAATAATTATCATCGGTAATTCCGGACACCCTGAAGTGGAAGGGATTAAAGGTTGGTCTTATATGCCGGCAACTGTCATCGAAAATGAAACACAGGCTTTGAAATATGAGAAAGAGAATGATAAGTCCATTTGTGTTGTGGCACAAACGACATTTAACTACAATAAATTTCAAGAATTTGTTGAAATCCTTGAAAAAAAAGGTTATGATATTAGTATTGTGAATACTATTTGTGATGCAACCAGAAAACGTCAGTCAGAGGCGAGAGAAATTGCTTCTAAGGCAGACGCTATGATTGTAATCGGAGATACTCAAAGTTCTAATAGTAAGAAATTATTTGAAATATGTAAGAGGGAGTGTCCGAATACTTATTTTGTTCAGACATTAAAGGACTTAGAATTAAAGGGTGTTAAAGAAAACGGCAAAGTAGGAATCACTGCGGGGGCTTCCACCCCAAATAATATTATTCAGGAGGTACAAAGATATGTCAGATTTAACTTTTGAACAAATGCTGGAAGATTCATTTAAAAATATTCATATGGGGGACGTGGTGGAAGGAACCGTTATTTCTGTAACTTCTGATGAGATAGCAGTGAATATCAACTATAAGTCAGATGGTATTATTTCGAAAAACGAATATACCAATGACAGTAGCGTTGATTTGCCCAGCGTTGTAAAACCGGGTGATGTCTTAAACGTAAAAGTCCTTAAGATGAATGACGGAGACGGTCAGGTTGTATTATCCTACAAACGTCTTCTTGCAGAAAAAGTTAGTGCAGTATTGGAAGAAGCTTTCAACAACAAGACTGTTTTGAAGGCAAAAGTATCCGAAGTTGTAAAGGGAGGATTAAAGGTAATCGTGGACGAAGTTCCCGTATTTATTCCTGCCAGCCTTGCAACCGATACCTTCACCAAAGATTTGTCTTCTATGGCTAATACAGAGGTTGAGTTCATTATGAGTGAGTTCAATCCTAAGAAGAGACGTTATATCGGTGATTGCAAATCCGTTCTTCGCGAGAAGAAAGATGCACTCAGAAAAGAAGTTCTTGGTAAAATCCAGGAAGGTGATATCATTGATGGTGTAGTAAAGAATGTAACAAGCTTTGGTGCATTTGTTGATATCGGTGGTGTAGATGGATTGCTTCACATTTCCGAAATGAGCTGGGGAAGAATTGATAATCCTTCCAGCATGTTCCGCAAAGGGGACGAAGTGAAAGTGCTTGTAAAAGAAATTAACGAAGATAAGATTGGTCTTAGTGTAAAATTTGAAGACAACAATCCTTGGCATGAAGCAGCAAGCAAATATTCCCAGGGTGATGTTGTAACCGGCAAAGTTGCAAGAATGACTGATTTTGGTGCTTTCGTTCAGTTGGAAGAAGGCGTGGATGCACTTCTTCATGTTTCACAGATTTCTAATGTTCGTATTGAGAAACCTGCGGACGTTCTTAAAATCGGCGATGAAGTAGAAGCGATGATCGTAGATTTCAATCCTGAAGAAAAGAAAATCAGCCTTAGCATGAAAGAACTTTTAAAAGAGGATGAGGTTGAAACAGCGGTAGAAGAGACCGAAGAATAAAACATTCATAAGGCAGGTCAGACGAAGTGGCAAACGATTACGTTTATTTTAAATCTCAAATTCTTAAAATGACTGGTATTGATTTAAGCAGTTACAAAGAAACGCAGATGAAGCGTCGAATTGATTCTTTGATTGGACGAAAAGGTGCGAAAGGATACGAAGAGTTTGTTTCATTATTAAAAACGGATGCTAATGTTTTTAAGGAGTTTGTTACCTATCTGACGATTAATGTATCAGAGTTTTATCGTAATCCGGATCAGTGGGATTATATGGACAAGGAAATTATTCCGGGGCTAATCAGTAAGTATGGTACGAATCTTAAAATTTGGAGCGCAGCCTGCTCCACAGGAGATGAGCCGTATTCCCTGGTGATGGCGTTGTCAAAACATATCCCGCTGAACCAAATTAAAATATATGCAACCGATTTGGATGACCAGATTATCGAAAAGGCGAAATTGGGTTTATATAGTGAAAAGTCAGTGGCTTCGGTACCCAAAGAATTTTTGCAAAAATATTTTGTGAAAATTGGGGATGCTTATCAAATAAAAAAAGAGATCAAAGATAGGGTTACTTTTACAAAGCATAATTTATTGGAGAGTAACTATCCGAAGGATTTTCATTTTATTGTTTGCAGAAATGTTTTGATTTATTTTACGGAAGAAGCCAAAGATATGGTATTTCGTAAGTTTTATAATAGCTTGGTGGACGGAGGAATTTTGTTTATCGGTAGTACCGAACAGATTGTTAATTATCGTTCCATGGGCTATGTCAGAAATAATTCCTTTTTCTATGAAAAAGGGCCTAAAGTTTAAAAGAAAAACTGCTTCGAAAAATTCGAAGCAGTTTTTTTATAAAAGTAAAATCTTCTTAATTTTATCAAACTTTATCAAAAGCATCATACATTGCATTTAAAACATGTTCTGCATACATTCCAAAGCCGGAACGACTTTTTTTGAATTCATCGGTTAATTCAAAAAATAGTTCCTTGGAACGATATTCCCGTTTAAAGAAGGGGGTAAACAAGACTTCCCATTCCGGTAGGTATAAAGCTTTCTTTCTGGTGTAACAGTTGGCGGCAGTAGCTTGTACACGGTGCGCTTTGTCAACAAAAGTTGCTACCGATTTGTGCATTGCCAAATCTTCCGCAGGTAAATAGTAGTAGCTTTGATAATTGGAATAGAAATATTTCATTTCTTCTTCGTAAATAGGCACTTTTAAGATGGCATCCATTCCCTGTCCGGAAAAATAGCATCCGCGACTGCGAAAAGCAATCGGCATCGGAAGGGGTGTTTCTAAGCGAAGTTTCATGACAATTTCCTGACAACGTTTCTTGTCAGTATCATTAAAGTAATTTGCCTGTGCTTTCATAACCCGGATACTGCGATTAAACAAGTCGCTGTAGGATAGCATGGAAAGGACAGAAAGCATACCTTTCAAATCTTCTTCGTTATGTAGCAAAATATCATTTAAATCATTTTCTCCGTTTTCGCAAACGTAGTCATGGTATTTTTCAATCAATTCTTTGCCGGAATAGATATCACTGCGATTGACGTTTAAGAATTTTTCCACCGTTTTCTGCTTTAAATCACATAATCCTAAAATTTCTTTGTACGGGACAATGCGTCGATAGATATCAATACCGTCACAATCATTAAAATTATAGTCTAATTCATACTGGGCACACTTTGAAAGCAAGTAGGGAATGTCAAATTGATTTCCGTTGTAATGAATCAGAAAACGATAATTTTTAAGGAAGGTAAAAAACGCCGTTAGTACCTGCAGTTCTTCTTCGTATTTTTCTGCCAGCCATTGAATGGAGTGCCAAGCTTCGTTTTCATAAAAAACACAGCCTATTAAGTATAGGTTGGAGCTTTTGGGAGAAAGACCGGTGGTTTCAATATCCAAAAAAAGCACGTCTTCCTTCGGTGCTAAAATTTCTACCGGATATGCAGGCTGAAAATCTAAAAAATCAGTTTTGATTGTTTTCATAAAAGAGGAATCCATCCTTTCAAATTCTCCATTTCATCATATCATAAGAAGGAAGGTTTTTCAATCATGCAAAACGTTGGTTTTCCTTTGTATTCTTTGCGCTAAAGAAAAATAACTATAGTATTTTCGACAAAAAAATAATATACTAGAGGAAAGGTTTTATTTATGAAGAAGTCAGAAAGGTTTGGTGAATAACATGGCCGGTTTAACATTTCGTGGCGGCATTCATCCTTATGATGGAAAAGAGTTGTCGAAAAACAAAGAAATAAAGGAAGTTCTTCCGGAAGGAGAGTTGGTTTATCCTCTTTCACAACACATCGGTGCTCCGGCAATTCCGATTGTGGAAAAGGGAGCAAGAGTTTTAGCAGGTGAAAAAATAGCCAAAGAAGGTGGCTTTGTTTCTGCGCCAATTTATTCTTCGGTATCCGGTATTGTTAAAGCAATTGAAAAAAGAAGAGTGGTTTCCGGGGACAATGTGGAATGTATTGTTATCGAAAATGATAATTTATACGAAGAGGCTCCTCCTATAAACACCAAAAAATGGGAAGAGATGTCCAAAGAAGAAGTCATAGAAGTTATTAAAGAAGCCGGTATTGTCGGTATGGGCGGCGCCGGCTTTCCAACGCATGTAAAACTGAGTCCCAAAGAACCGGAAAAGATAGATTACGTCATAGTAAACTGTGCGGAATGTGAACCGTATCTTACTTCGGATTATCGAAAGATGTTAGAAGAGCCGGAAAAATTGATTCGTGGTCTGGAAATTGTCCTTGGACTTTTTCCTGCGGCAAAAGGGGTTCTTGCGATAGAAGATAATAAACCGGACTGCATTAAAATATTAAAGGAAATGACAGCGAATTATGATAATATTTCAGTCAGAACTTTGAAAACCAAGTATCCCCAGGGTTCGGAACGTCAGCTGATTTATGCAGTGACAAAGCGTGCGATTAATTCCAAGATGCTTCCGGCAGATGCAGGTTGTGTCGTAAATAACGTAGATACGGTGATTTCGATTTGTAATGCAATTGACGAAGGGAAACCGCTCATGTATCGCATTGTAACAGTTACCGGAGATGCGATTAAAGATCCTCGTAATTTTAAAGTTCGTACCGGCACTATTTACGAACAGTTAATCGCCGAGGCCGGCGGATTTCGAAGGGAACCGGAGAAAATCATTTCCGGAGGACCTATGATGGGAATGGCCGTCTTTGACACAAAAGTTCCTGTGACAAAATCCTCCTCCGCGCTCCTTTGTATGTCGGTAGATGATGTGGCAAAATGGGAACCGGGTCCTTGCATTAACTGCGGAAGATGTGTGGAAGTGTGTCCCTCCGGATTGGTACCCAGCCATTTGGCGGAATTTTCCAATCACTATGAGGAAGAAGCTTTCGTGGAAAATCACGGAATGGAGTGCGTGGAATGCGGATGTTGCAGTTATATCTGTCCCGCCAAACGTCATTTGGCACAATCCGTGAAATCTATGCGAAAAGTGATGCTTGCAAAGAGAAAGAAATAATTTTTGAATTTTTGAAAATCAGTAAAGGAAGGAACAAAGTTTCATGAGTGATAAAATGAGAAATGTATCCTCAAATCCCCATATTCGTGCAAAAGATTCCACGGCTAAAATCATGTTTACCGTGGTGCTTGCCTTAATGCCGGCAGCAATCTATGGTGTATGGCACTTTGGGATGCGAGCTTTCATGCATTTGGCAATAACAACCTTAAGCTGCGTTGTTGCGGAAGGTCTGTTTTGCGTAATACGTAAACAAAAAATAAGTTGCGGAGATTTTTCTGCTGTGGTAACCGGACTTTTGCTTGCAATGAATTTACCGGTGGCGGCGCCTTGGTGGATAGGAGTGATTGGTGGTTTCTTTGCGATTGTTGTAGTGAAGATGCTTTTTGGCGGACTGGGACAAAACTTTATGAATCCTGCTTTAGGCGCAAGATGTTTTCTGCTTATTTCGTTCCCTAAGCTTATGACGGATTTTACATACGACGGTTTATCCACGGCAACGCCTTTGGCGGATTTAAAAAATGGAAATCCCGTTGATTTACAAGCTATGATTATCGGTGATATTCCGGGAACCATCGGAGAAACTTCCATGCTTGCCATTGTTCTTGGCGGATGTATTCTGATTATGACCGGTGTAATCGACTTATATGTCACCACCTCGTATTTGCTGGCCTTCTCCGTATTTATTCTTTTGTTTGGCGGTCATGGATTGGATATGTTTTATTTGTCTGCGCATTTGGCCGGTGGTGGCCTAATGCTGGGGGCGTTCTTTATGGCAACCGATTACGTAACACGACCCATTACCAAAAAAGGACAGGTGATATACGGAATCTTTGTTGGAATGTTAACTGCAATTTTCCGCTTGTTTGGTCCGGCGGCAGAGGGCGTATCCTACGCAATCATATTAGGAAATCTTATGGTTCCTCTGATTGAGAAAATTTCTCGTCCGAATTATTTTGGAAAAGGAGGAGAAAAGAGATGAAACAAATCATAAAAGATGCTCTGATATTATTTTGCATTACTGCGATTGCAGGAGTATTGCTGGCTTTTGTAAATGAAATAACCAAAGGGCCTATTGCAGAGAAAGAATTGGAAAAGAAGCAGGAAGCTTGCCGGGAAGTTTTTATAGAGGCAAGTTCGTTTGTCGAAGTTCCCGTTGATAATACAAGCGGACTTTATCAGGGATGGAGTACCCAATATCCAAGCAATGAAGTTTCTGCTTTGTATGAAGCATATGATGCTTCCGGTAATTTAATCGGTTATGTATTGACGGTGACAAATAAGGAAGGTTATTCCGGAAATATTACCTTTTCTATGGGGATTACACTGGATCGAACATTAAACGGAATTGCCATATTAGAAACATCGGAAACCGTAGGACTTGGCTTGGAAGCAGAAAACGTGCTGGTTCCTCAGTTTGCCGGTAAAAATGTGGTTTCCTTTGTATATACGAAAACCGGTGCAACCGCAGAAAATGAAATTGATGCAATCAGCTCAGCAACCATTACTACCAATGCATTTGTTAATGGTGTAAATGCCGGATTAGGCTATTTTGATATGTTTTTGGGAGGTGGCGTAAATGAGTAAAAAAGAAAACGTAATGAAAGAAAACGCTGCCGGAAAGAAAACCGCATTTGGAACATTTTTGAATGGTTTAATCAAAGAAAACCCTACCTTTGTATTAATGCTTGGAATGTGTCCTACTTTGGCGGTAACGACTTCTGCCATTAATGGTCTTGGTATGGGGCTTACTACAACGGTCGTACTTACATTAAGTAATGTTATTATTTCCATGCTTCGAAAAGTTATTCCGGATAAGGTCCGTATTCCTGCTTTTATTGTAATTATTGCGTCTTTTGTAACCATTGTGGGACAGTTTTTACAGGCATATTTACCGGAATTAAACGAATCCTTGGGAATGTTTATTCCGCTTATTGTAGTAAACTGTATTATTTTAGGAAGAGCAGAAAGCTTTGCATCTAAAAATAATGTATTTTTGTCCGCTTTTGACGGTCTTGGTATGGGGCTTGGTTTTTCCGTTGCATTAACTTTAATCGGAATGGTACGTGAAATGATAGGAGCCCACAAAGTGTTTGGAGTTACTTTTGCAGAAATTTCGGCCTTTTTATCTATGCCGGATGGGGTGACCCAGTGGCTTGCAAATCAGCAACCCATCGCAATCTTTGTTATGGCACCTGGGGCGTTTTTCGTATTGGCTTTGCTCACAGCATTACAGAATGTTGCGAAGGAGAAAAAGGTGAAAAAAGGAGAAAAAACAAAGATTCAAAGCGGTTGTGGTCATGATTGTGCGAATTGTTCCGAAAGCGGATGCAATCATAAATTTTATGACCCGAACGGTAAAGAGGGCGCAGTAGGAGGTGACGAATCATGAGTGAAGCAATAAAAGAGTTGTTGGTTATTGCAGTTGGTTCTGCGTTGGTTAGCAATGTAGTACTCAGTCAGTTTTATGGTTTGTGCCCCTTCCTTGGCGTATCCAAACAATTAAAAACTGCCAGCGGTATGGGAATTGCAGTTATTTTTGTTATCACATTAGCGTCTTTGGTAGCCGGTGTCATCTATGAAGGAATTTTAGTTCCGTTTGAATTAGAATATTTGCAAACCATCGTATTTATTTTGGTTATAGCGGCATTGGTGCAGTTTGTAGAAATGTTCTTAAAGAAAAAAATACCGGCACTGTATAATTCGCTGGGTGTTTTTCTTCCCCTTATTACTACCAACTGTGCAGTGCTTGGAACGGCCCTCACGAATGTGCAAAAAGAATATTCTCTTCTTTATGGTGTGGTAAATGGTTTTGCTACGGCAGCCGGATTTGCCATTTCGATTTGTATTTTGGCCGGTATCCGTGAAAAAATTCGTTTTAATAATATTCCGAAGGCATTTCAGGGAATGCCGATTGTGTTGGTAACAGCTGGACTTATGGCAATTGCCTTTTGCGGTTTTGCCGGATTGTTATAAATATAGAATCAGAAAGGTTGGATAATCTATGAATGTATCAGCCATTATTACGGCGGTAGTTGTAATCGGAATTATAGGACTTTTTATCGGATTATTTCTTGGAATTTCTGCACTGAAATTGAAAGTGGAAGTGAATCCGAAAGAGGAAGCAGTACTTGAATTGCTCCCTGGAAATAATTGTGGTGGTTGCGGATTTCCGGGGTGCGCCGGTTTGGCGGCAGCGATTGCTAATAACGAAGCGCCGGTTAATGCCTGCCCGGTAGGCGGTGAAGAAGTTGCAAAGCAAATTGCAGCAGTTATGGGAGTGGAAGCGACTGCTTCTACAAAGATGGTTGCATTTGTAAAATGCAGCGGCGATTGTGAAAAAGCTGGAAAAGATTACGAATATCAAGGGATGGAAGATTGTGGTATGTTGTCTTTTGTTCCTAATGGTGGTCCTAAATCCTGTAATTACGGTTGTCTTGGTTACGGTAGCTGTGTGAAAGCCTGTCCGTTTGATGCGATTTCCATTGAAAACGGGATTGCAGTGGTAAATAAAGAGAAATGTAAGGCTTGCGGAAAATGTATTGCGGTGTGTCCTAAGAATTTGATAGAACTGGTTCCTTATGAAGCCAAATATCTGGTTGCATGTTCTTCCAAAGAAAAAGGACCGGTAGCCATGAAAGAGTGTACGGTTAGTTGTATCGGTTGCGGACTTTGCAAAAAGAATTGTCCGAAAGACGCGATTGAAGTATCGGATTTTCTTGCAAAAATTGATTATGAAAAATGTGAACAATGCGGTGCATGTAAGGAAAAATGCCCCAGAAAGTGCATTGTGGAAAAATAAAAATTGAGAGATTTATTCCGCTGGGGGAAATCCGGAAGAGGTAATGACAGTATAGTCGGAAGTGATAAACATAGCTTCCGCATCTTCCGTTTCCTCAATGAGTGCCAATCCTTCTTCGGTTCCCAGTAAAAAGCATGTGGTACTTAAGGCATCTGCTTTTGAGGAATCGGAAGCAAGAATGGTTACGCTGTATAAATTCGTTTCTACGGGATAACCGGTGGAAGGATCTAAAATATGATGATAAAGAACGTCGTTTTCGTAAAAATAACGTTCGTAAATTCCGCAGGTAACCACCGAGACATCGCTGATCGTTAGTGAACGGATGATTTCTCCGTTGGAAAAGGGTTTTTCAATCCCGATACGGAAGAGTGACCCGTCCCCTTTGGTACCCATAACAACGATGTTTCCGCCAAGATTAATAAGGGCGTTTTCAATCCCCTGAGACAAAAGATATTCTTTGATTTGGTCGGCAATAAATCCTTTGGCGATAAAACCTAAGTCCAGCGAGGCTTCCGGATCCGATAAAGTAACTTCGGTTTCAGAGGTCGTTATGTTGTGATAGTCTACATGGATAAGCGCATTTTGAATATTTTCCGCAGCAGGGACAGCGGGATGGTCCGAAAAATTCCAAAGAGAAGATACGCCCGCTATGGTAGGGTCAATTCTTCCGCCGGAGCATTCGGCATAAGTTATGGCTTCGCTGATTAAGGAAATGGTTTCTGCGCTACAGGGATAGGGTTGTGCGGCAGCATGGTTAATTTGGTATATTTCGCTTTCCGGATTGGTTTTGGAAAGCAGAGTATCATAATACTGGCATAAGCGAATACATTCGTTTAATACTTCGTCGCTGCAGTCTTCGTAGATTTGAATTGTGACAAAGGTATCAAAATAAAATCCGGATATGGTTTTGGGAGGGGTGTTTTGTTGGCAACCGAAAAGGAAGCATAAACAAAAAAAGAATAGAACCAATTTTTTCGTGTTTTTATAAAGCATAAATAAGTTGCCTCCCTTTGCATTAACGGTCGTTTGAAGGAGAAACGATTCCCTTAGGTAATGTAACAAAAAATCCATAGTGTTTTTTGTTTCTTTATCGTAAAATAATTAGACGAGGAAATAAAGTATATTTATTTCTAATGTAAGTATAGCACGAATTATGAAAGCAGTTATACTATTTTCATTATAAGGAAAAAAATATGAAGTTAGACGACGATTTTGATTTTGAATATGACTATGATTTTGAAGAAGAAGAACAAGTGCCCAGGAGACTACCACAAAATTCTTCCGTTTTAGCCACCGCCTTTATTATGGTTAGCGTTTTTATTTTGCTGGTACTTCTTTTGGTGTTGTCCAATAACCAAAGCAAAAGTCCTATGGTTTCTTCTAATAGTGTAAATTCTTTGCAACCTTCTTTTGGTACGGTATCCGAAGCGGAAGCAATGCATTCGAACCAAATGCAGGTAGAACAAAGCGTGGATGAACTGATATCCGGAAGCAATCTTCGAGCGGAGGATTTAACCATTTGGGAGGATTCCTATGAAATGAGTGAAGGTGCGGAGGATGCTTCCCAGGAAGAGGAGGCTGCAGAGGAGGAAACGCAAGGGGAGGATACGGAAGAAAATCGTACAGAGATTATCCATGAGGATGGCACCAGTGAATGGATTGATATTAATCCTTATCTTGATTTACATGGTTATAATTTTGCCAATTTAGTGTTTCAGGCTCCCTTTATGAAGTATTATGAAAATAATACAAGAGTTTCTTATGTGGGAGTGGATATTTCCAAAGAACAGGATTATGTGGATTTTAACGAATTAAAACGAAACGGCGTAGATTTTGTGATGATTCGTCTCGGACAAAGAGGATATGAGACCGGCGAACTTTCGCTGGATGAATATTTTGCAGACAATATGAAGCGGGCTTCTGAAGCAGGGCTGGATATCGGTGTTTATTTCTTTTCCCAGGCAATTACCTTGGAGGAAGCACAGGAGGAAGCGGAATTTGTTGTGGAAGCTTTAGAAGGGTATGAGCTTCAATATCCGGTAGTATTTCGGATGGAAGAACTTCCCGAGCTGGATTGCCGTATTGAAAGTCTGGAAAAAATGCAAAGAACCAATATTGCGATTCAATTTATAGAAATAATAGAAGAAAATGGATTTATGTCCATGATTTATGGAGATAAAGAATGGCTTTTGCAGGATTTGAGCATTGGTTCACTCATTGGAGTTGATGTTTGGTATGCGGAGGAAGGCGATTTGCCGGATTATCCTTACGAATTTACTATGTGGCAATACACCACAAGCGGTAGTGTTCCCGGAATTGCCGGAAACGCCAATCTAAATATTTGTTTTATTGATTATTCCATTAAATAAAAGGAAGGTGTGTGAAAAAGTTTTTCGCACACCTTTTTACTTTTTAAATTCATATTTTAATAACCCGTCGGAAAGCTTGATTTTTTGATACCGGTCAGCATATTCCCTGGGAGTAATGCTTTCGATGAAGTTGATGGCATAGTTTTTCTTTACCCCTTTGGATTTTACGTAATCCACAGCCTTATTATAGGCGATGGCGGCATCAATTTCGTCCTTGTAATAACCGACCATAAGGTTTCCGATATAGTGAATTTTGCAACTATATAGGACTTTTCCTTTCCGTTCTGTTTTGCTGACACCGTGGTAGGAGTTTAAAATTTCAATATTGGAGTAACGAAAATCGGTAGGGTCTCCATTGAGGAATCGATAATCTTTTCCCGGAATGGCGTAATTTTTGATCCCGTATCGATTTACAATGGTCACCTGCATTCCGTAATCAGCGACAAATAAATGTCCGCCCCGTCGCATGATTTTATGGGAGGAATAGTAAAACAAATCATCCGCATCAAATTTTAAAATATCGTCCATGGAAAGATAGTAATAAAACATTTTCGGACGGATATAGATAGGGTTGGAAATGTAGATTCCGTTATCGCGAAAATTTATGATACTAACCCACTTATCAAAGGAAATTGCTGCATTTTCCGGGTACTGGGAAATGGTAAGGCTTCCGTTATAAGCGTCCTTTGCTTCTAAATAAGCTTGGTGAGCCATGGTTTCGCTGTTGAAACTCCCTAAGCTGATGTGTTTTCCTTTGATGGTGATACCGGAGCGATAATAGATGGAATTGTCTTTTTTGTGTGTTTTATATACACCGGGTAAATTTGCATTCATGAGGAAATTATAACATAGAATTACACTTCATAGAAAAAAAGTGGAAAAATAAGTTGAATTGCTTAAAAAAAGCGAAAAAGATAACTTGTTTGTAAAAGCAAAGCAAAATAAAGTTACTTTTTGCGAAAAAATTTTGTAATAACAATTTGGTTTTATGCATAAGAGTTTAAGAGGGAAAAATGGACAACATTGTATGCAGAGGAGGACTCTATGTATAAAAAATATATTTCATATATGATGCTTTTTCAAATGATTGTTTTGGT
>JAZNKK010000059.1:0-32803 GCA_045578545.1 Lachnospiraceae bacterium | reverse complement strand
GCTTTGATTTCCTTTATTACTTGGTTTGATTCGCTTCCTTACCCTTGCGGGCTCGGTTTGAATTCGTTCTCTGAACATTTCGTCCGAGATTCTTCTCTTCGAAATTTTCAGGGTTGCATTACTGTTCAATTATCAAGGTTCTGTGTTGCCTTCTTACTAACAACTTACGTTGTTAACGGAGAAGGAGGGATTTGAACCCTCGCGCCGCTGTTAACGACCTACTCCCTTTCCAGGGGAGCCCCTTCGGCCAGCTTGGGTACTTCTCCAAATACTGGTTCGTATCGCTATCGCTATACTTCCTCCGGGAGGTTCAAAGCGGAGAGGATGGGATTCGAACCCATGTGCCCGTGAAGGCAAACGGTTTTCAAGACCGCCTCGTTATGACCACTTCGATACCTCTCCGTATTCGCTCGCCATGACCGGCGCAAGTGTTATAATATCAAAAGGATTTCTTTGTGTCAACAACTTTTTTCAAAATTTTTCAAAAATTTTTTTCTTCCTTCAAAAACGCCCTGTTTTTGGGCTTTTACTATATAGGAAGAAAATTGCGAACCAATTCTAAATCCTCCGGAGTTGTCACTTTTATATTTTCGTATGCCCCCATCACAATCTTAACTTTCTTATCCGTAAGTGTTTCTACCAACATGGCATCATCGGTTATGCTGACCCCTTTTTGTAAAAGCGCCGGTTCTTGTTCTTTTAATTTTTGATAGGCATCCTTGATTAAAGAATAGAAAAATACCTGCGGGGTCTGAACCTGGTACAACTTATTTCTGGGCGGGGTCGCTTCCACCATCTTATCGTCATCCACAATCTTAATGGTATCCTTTACCGGTACGCCGGTAACGCAGGCCCCGGTTTCTTGCACACCCAACAGGCAACGTTCCAGTATCTCCTGATTCACCATGGGTCTTGCCCCATCGTGTATAAACACAACATCCGCTTCCTTTATTGCTGCCATGCCATTCATCACAGAATGATACCGTTCTTTTCCTCCGGCTACCACATGAGATATTTTTTCAAATCCGTATTTTTTAACAATTTCCTCCTGGCAAAAAGAAATATCCTCTTGGCCGGCTACCAAAATAATCTCATCGATAAAACTATCCTCTATTGCTTTTAAAGAATAATAGAGGATAGGCTTTCCGTTTACTTCAATATATTGTTTTGGAACATCCGACTTCATCCGTGTTCCCCTTCCGCCGGATAAAACGATTGCAGTTGTTTTCATGTTTCCTCCTACGTTTCCAACACGCGCGTCAAGTTCATCCTGCACCCACGCAAATAGGCTCTCCGAAATTCCCACGCACTATACTTAGATTCGTTCTCCTAATTTCAGCCCGGGGACCGCATTCAAATCATAACCGTGGCGTACTCCGCGAATATATTCATAGTATCCCGCCACACCAATCATTGCCGCATTGTCGGTACAATAAATCGGTGAGGGATGATAGAATTCCACGCCTCTTTGTTTGCAAGCTTCTTCCATCGCCTCACGCAAATGCCGATTCGAGGCCACGCCGCCAGCAATCGCTAATCTTGTACCTCCACTTTCCTTCAATGCCTCCATGGAATGACCGACCAAAACATCGATGACTGCCTTTTGAAAGGAAGCTGCCACATCGGCCACTATAATTTCTTCCCCCTTCATTTCGCAGGAATTCAAATAATTCAGTACCGAAGATTTTAACCCGCTAAAGGAAAAGTCATACACGGAATCTCCTATCTTAGCTCTCGGAAACGCGATAGCTTCCGGATTCCCTTCATCAGAAATTTTGTCTATTTTCGGTCCTCCCGGATAACCAAGGCCAATGGCTCTCGCCACTTTGTCAAACGCCTCTCCTGCCGCATCGTCTCTGGTGCGTCCCAAAATTTCATATACACCGTAATCTTTTACATGCACCAGGTGCGTGTGTCCGCCGGACACCACCAAACAATGAAACGGAGGTTCTAATGTTGCATTCTCAATGTAATTTGCACAAATATGCCCCTCTATATGATGCACGCCAATCAAAGGAATCTCTTTCGCAAAGGCAATTGCTTTTGCTGCAGACACTCCAACCAAAAGAGCCCCCACCAATCCCGGACCATAGGTTACCGCAACGGCATCTATGTCATCCAGTGTGACGGACGCTTCTTCTAACGCTTTTTCAATTACCTGGTTAATCTTTTCAATATGTTGTCTGGATGCAATTTCCGGCACAACACCACCATAAAGAGTGTGCAAGTCAATTTGGGAATGTATCACATTGGAAAGAACACATCTACCGTTCTTAACCACTGCAGCTGCCGTTTCATCACAAGAACTTTCTATCGCTAAAATATGTATATCTTTCATTGCTTCCTATTGCTCCGTCTCTGCTAAATCAAATCCAAATATTTTCCAGTGCCCCTCTTCGTCCATACGCATAATATACACTTCTCTTGTGGATTGGTATATGGTTCCTGACTTTAAGGTATATAAACAATACAATCTCGCACACTCATAACCGTTATGGGTAAAATACTCCACATCGGTGGCGGGCGTTACTTCACTATTATAAATTGTGATATTTCCGGCTCTGAACACCTCAATATCCGTTCTTAAACTATCCAGATACTCTTCCGGTGTCTGATTCGCAATCAATTCATCATCGTATAACGACTGCACCAGCATCGCCAATGCTTCTAACTCTTCTTCCGTATAAGTCTCATTATAGAATAATGCCGTAATTTCATTGTAATATTTCAGAACCTGCACCGGGGTGGTGGGGTATTCCCTGTAATCCGCTCTTGCCAGCATTTCCTGTACCGGCGTCATCTCTGCCTCCACCTGTTCTTCCATATTTTCCTGAGAAGTTGCCTCCTCATTGCGGGACGACAAATAATAATAGTATCCAATAACCAATACTATCATCACAGACATTAATATTGCTGTTTTTATCCCTTTCCCTCGATTCATGAGTTCTCCTTTTCCATCCTGTCCGGAGACTTTTATTCTTCAAATAATAATTCCTTGGTTTTTCCATCCTTGCCCGCCTTGGCATTTGGAAAAATCTTCCTTACTTCATCCATATAAGGTTCCGGACGAATCAAGGAAGGACTGTAATGCGTCAACCACAATTCGCCTACGGAAGCCTTCGCCGCCAGTTTGGCCGCTTCATAAAAGGTCATGTGTTTATACTGTTTTGCCTTATCTATTTTATCGACTTCCCCATACATTCCCTCGCAAATAAACAAATCCGAATTCATCGCATTGTTTACTATGCTTTCGGTGGGCCGGGTGTCGGTACAATAAGTCACCTTCAGTCCCTTTCTTGCCTCACCCAGCACCATTTCAGGAGTATATACAATATCCCCTTCTTGTATGGTTTCGCCGTGTTGCAAACGATTCCAATATTTTACTTCAATTCCCAGTTCTTTGGCGCGCTCTACATCAAATTTTCCCTGACGTTCCACTACTATACTATATCCATAACAAACAATATTGTGATTCACACGGAAGGCCTGAATGTAGAAACCGTCCATTTCTATTTTTTCTTCCGGTTCTAAAAGTTCCCGGTAGATAATTTCAAAAGGCAACTCCGGTGCAATGGTACGAAGGGAATTCACCACTTTGGAAAGGCCCTTGGGGCCAATCATCAAAAGCGGTTCCTTGCGTTCTGCATTTCCCATGGTAAGAAGCATCCCCGGCAAGCCGCTGATATGATCTGCATGATAATGGGTAAAACAAATAACATCAATGGGGTTCGGACTCCAGCCTTTTTCTTTCATGGCAATCTGCGTTCCTTCACCACAATCAATCAATATGCTTTTTCCGTTGTAACGAGCCATCATGGCTGTTAACCATCGCTTGGGAAGAGGCATCATTCCTCCGGTTCCCAAAAGACAAATATCTAACATATCCGCACGCCTTTCCCCTGCTGCACAACCCCTGCTTTACTTTAGATAATTTCGCTGGCATCCTCCACAGACACCGGGATTTTAAATTGTGCAATCAGTTTGTCATAACAGGCTTCACACAAATCAAAGCTGTGAACCTGCCCGTCTTTGTTGGAAAAATAGCCAAATACATCCCGGTAGCTGGCATACCCTTCCTTAATGATTCCGTTTTGTATCAAAAGTGATTTCCCGCAGCAATTGCAGGAAACTTCCTGTAATTTCTTTTCTGTATCTTCCGAATAAACTCGCATATTCTACCTCCTGGTCCTTAATCTTACGCTACGTATTCATTATAAATAGTTGCCTTCCGACTTCCTAGAGGTAAATTGTGTCAACGTTTCCACATTATGATAGCATTCTCCGTAGGATTCTCATAGAAGTTTTTTCGAATTCCTTCCTTTACAAGCCCTAATTTCTCATAGAGCTTTACTGCTGCCAAGTTACTTTCCCGCACTTCCAGCGTATAAGCAAAAATGCCGTGTTCTGCTCCGTCTTCCATCGCATAATTTAAAAGTGTTTCGGCAATTCCCTGTCTTCTTTTTTGTGGTAAGACCGCTACATTGGTAATGTCCGCTTCTTCAAAACTCTGAATCAAGCCGGCGGTTGCCAAAATAATACCCTCTTCTTCCGCCACATAAAATCGATAACAGTCTTTTGTCAAAGCATCTTTAAAATCCTGTTTGGACCAGGGCGTAGAAAATGTATTTTTTTCCAGCACACTCACCTGTTCTAAATCGCTTTCCTGCATTGCCCTTACTATCATTTTGCTTCCTTTTCCATTCGTTCCCGTTCTGCCTGAGAGAGGCGAAGATAAATCGGGGCATGCTCCTTCGCGGGCTGGCACTTCCCTTCCGCATAATATTTTGCTGCCAGCATTGCCACCGAGGATGCTCTCTGTCGGTTGCAGGATGCCGGTGCGAAACAGTAGGGCACCTTCATCCGTTCCCGGATAATCGTTTCATAGACCGGGACTCCGTCTCCCAAAAACACGACTTCCCTTCCCATTTCATTCAATGCTTGGATTTGCTCTTCCACCGGAAGGGCATTCATCGCCTTCTTAATCTGAAAGGTATAAGTTATCGCTGCATCCTCCTGCACGCTTTTTTCAAAACAATAAATTCCGCTGTAAACCTGTCCTCGTCTTGCGTCCATCATGGGACAAACCAGCTGTTCGGTTCCATATAAATTATACGCCAAAGCATCCAAAGTCTCAACCGGAATAATCGGTTTCTTAAGTGCAAGTCCGAGACCTTTGGCTGTCGCCGAACCAATCCGAAGACCGGTAAAGGAGCCGGGGCCTGCCGCTACTGCAATGGCATCCACCGAATCCAAATCCAAATCAATTTGTTTTTTCACTTCTTCCAACATGGGAAGCAACGTCTGGGAATGAGTCTTTTTGTAATTCACGGTATATTCCGCCACCAAAGTCTCATCTTCCAAAACCGCTACACTGGCTACCAAGCCGGAACTATCCAGAGCAATCAGTTTCATTTTTTCTCTCCAATTGTATATTCTGTTTCTGCACAAACAATTCTACCAGATTCCTACCGCTTTCTTTCGACGGTTATTTTTCGATAATCATACCCTTTACTGCTGTCTTTTTCAATACAGATTCTGGTATGCTCCTTCGGAATGATTTCCCGAATCAAATCCGCCCATTCAATCAGGCACAGACCTTCTCCGTAAAAATAGTCTTCGTAACCGATTTCATACATCTCGTCCGGGTCTTCAATTCGATACACATCAAAATGATAAAAGGGCATGCGTCCTTCTTCATATACCTGCACAATGGTAAAGGTGGGAGAATTTACCCATTCCAAGATACCAAGTCCTTTCGCTATCCCTTGCGCAAATACGGTTTTTCCCACGCCCAAATCACCGATTAACGTAATCACGGTACCGGGGGTGGATTCCTCCGCTATCTTTTTTCCCAATTCCAAAGTTTCTTTTTCACTATAGGTTTCTATTACGGTAATCTCCGAATTCATCCTGTAAGACCTTCCTTTAAAAACGGATTTTCACTTTTTGGGGTTCCATGTTCTCTGCAATGGTGGCAATGAGTACCGGCAATTTATCCTCTAACTGCTTACGCGGAAAAATCGTTGCATTTGCTTTTCCGGTATATACCACAATGCTTAATTTGGTGGAAACCGCTTTGGTACACTGTTCCCATCCTACCGTTTCCGTTACTTCTCCCTGGGAAACGGTAATGCCGTTTTCATCCACCTCGTAGTGTAACGGCTTTTTAAAGCTTTCCACATTCTGCATCTGAAGTGCTGCGCGGTATCGCAAATTCACCGGCAGGTAAAACAACAAAACAACACCGATAATCAAATATAAAATATAACCGGTTTTGGCATAGAATATAATTCCCAAAAATCCAAAACACGTGCCCAGAATACCGGAAGAACCGGAGTAGGCATGATTTACCATATAATCATACAAAATCTTGGAACTCATACTGATATCAAAGCTAAGGGAGCGGGACGTTTCCGACATAGCTTCCTCATTTTGCTGTTTCGTTACCTCGATTTCTTCTGTGCTTTTTTCTTCCATGGTGGTTTTTACCTCCTGCGATGCTCATTTTTTTCAAAATTAGCCTAATATATAATAACAAGAATTACGCCGAAACGCAATTCTTGTTATTCAAAATACCATTTTTCAATTATTGACAAAAAACAACTTCTTACTCATGGCGAAGCGCTTCGATAGGGCTCATTCTTGCTGCCTGTCTCGCCGGATAAATTCCAAAGAAGATACCCACTGCAGAGGAGAATAAGCTTGCTCCGAGAATCGTTCCCACGGTAAGGGAGGCATCAAATCCGATTAACTTACCGGCTAAGGTTGCACCTGCCACACCAATGATAATTCCGATGATACCGGCAATCAAAGTAATAATCGCCGATTCGCAAAGGAACTGAAAGAGAATCGAACCGGTTCTGGCTCCTAACGCCTTTCGGATACCGATTTCTCTCGTTCGCTCTGTTACGGAAACCAACATAATGGTCATAACGCCGATACCGCCTACCAAAAGGGAAATCGCCGCAACAAACACAACAAAGATGGTAACCATATCCAATACTTCATTAATCTGAGACAGATAAGAATTAAAATCCTGTACTTCAATTCGGTTTTCGCCTCGACAATTGTGCCTTGCTTCCAACAAGGACAAAATCTGTGATGTAATTATGGTGGTATCGGTTTGATTATCCGTAAAGACATAAAATCCGTCAAACGGCAAATCTTCCGGGAAACCTCGCATCTGAAAATAGGTGGTAAAGGGCATTTCCAATTCCACATCATCGTACATATACATCATATTGTAAAATTCCGACTGGTTGTTGCTTCTGACACCCACAATGGTAAAATCACGCATCTGGTTACCAAACGTTAATTCCACGGTCATGCCTACTACATCAGCCGTACCGAAAAGATTTACCGCACTTTTTTCCAAAAGAACGCAAACCGCTCTGCCCTCTTCATACTCTTCTTCCGTAAAATATCTGCCATAAAGCAAATCATCTTTATAATAGTTATCCAAACTTTCCGTACCCATATACGCGAAAGCGGTATAATCGCCTTTGTTACCGCCAGCTTCTCCGTACATAGTAATCATCGGCGTCACTCCGGTTACCCCGGGTATTTTTTCTTCAATAATATCAAAATCTTCCTGCGTAAACTCTACATAATCATCTTCTTCCTCATTCTGCGAAGACATAATGTAAAGCTGTCCTCCTGCAATGTCACTTAGCTCACCATTAATTTCTGCTTTAATTCCGTTTCCCACAGAAATAATTAAAATCACGGAGGATACGCCAATAATAATTCCAAGCATGGTCAAAAACGTACGCACTTTATTGGAGCGTATGTTCATCAAAGCCAGCTTTACATATTCCCATAACTGCGCCATACTCTCCTCCTATTTATTCCTCGGTATCCTCTTCCTCATTCTCTTCGAAAGATTCCGTGTCTGCTTCCGCCTCTTCCTCATTCTCCTCTAACGCTTCTGCGTCCTCTTCCTCCTCAGAAGATTCCTGGGTATTTTCCGGCATGATATCATTCATCACCACGACCGCAACACCTTCTGCCAAATCAGAAGTAATGGTGGTAACCACTTCTTCTCCCTCTTCCAATCCGCTTAAAATCTCTATTTCAACATTGGAGGAAATACCGGTTGTCACGTAGCGCATGTGTACCACACCATCTTCCACCACGTATACAAAATCCCCTTGGCGATTGGTATTTACTGCCTCTACGGGCACCAGAAGAGTCTCTTCCGAAACCGCAGAAGTAATCGCTATTTTTCCATCCACTCCAAGATAAATATTTTCATCCGGATTGTGAATCTGAATATCTACGTTTACGGAAGTCGCACCGGAAGCATCTGTCGTTGCCATACGGTCGATGTGAACAATTTCACCTTCATATACATTTCCGGTCACGGTAATTTCCACCGGCTGACCAATTGCAAGACTTTCCAAATCATACTTGCTGGCCCCGTAAGACACGATAACATCCTCGCTGGAGGATACTTCCACCAGTAAAGTGCCCTGCGCAACCATTGCTCCCTCCACAGCCATAACTTTCGTTACAATACCGTCAAAATCTGCAACCACGCCACCTCTGGCCGCTTCCAAATCTGCCAGTCTCTGCTGCGCCTGCAATGCCGCAAGGTCATTGGTCGCCGTAATGGCATCTACAGAGTTGGTATTCAATATCGCCGCTTCCGCCGCATCTCTTTCTCTCTCTGCGATGGCTAACTGCTCTTGTAAATCAGCCAAATCGGTTCTGGCAATTTCCAAAAGCTCATCCTTATTTTCCGTTGCTTCAAAGCTATCCAAAAGACTGGACTCGGTCTGAAGCTGTTGCAAACGCATATTATTGGACATAATCAGTCTGTTGTAATAATCAATTTCGTCATCCTCCAACTGATGTGTCAGCTTATTCATTTCTCTCTGATAAGAAAGATTTTGAATATTCAGACTTTCGATTTCGTATAAAATCGCTTCTCTACGTTCGTTGCGTTCTTCTTCAATTCCGTTTTCCAAACCTTCAATATAGTCTTCCTGTGCCTCAATCAATGCTTCATAATTCGCTACATCCACTACCGCCTGGTTGTAATCCGCCTGATTGTCCTGGTTATTTTCTATTCTTGCCAAATAATCTGAATTGCTGGACTGAAGGGTAAGGGTACTTTCTGCCACGGCATAATCAATGTCTTCTGCATTAAAAGTAATCAACAAATCACCGGCAGATACCGCATCGCCTGCCTCTACCAGAACCTCTTCCACCGTTACACCGGTTACTGCATAGTAATTTCTTGTTTCATTACTCTGCACCGTACCACTACCGCTGATTACCGTACTAACCGTTCCTCTGGATACTTCCTGTGTAGAAACAAAAACAGCCGTCTCGCCTCCGCCCATCAGATTTCCTACAATGATAACAGCTACAATCACTGCAACAATAATTCCTATAATGATAAAACGTTTCTTTTTCTTATTCTTCACTTTCGCCATCTTCTGTCGCCTCCCCAAATGCTTCGTTTATATAATCCTGTTCAATCCGCCCGTCACGAATTTTAATGATTCGCTGCGCCTGATTTGCAATTTCATTATCATGGGTAATTAAAATTACCGTTCTGCCTTCTGCATGCAGTTTTCTTAATATCATAAGAATCTCTGCACTGGATGCAGAGTCCAGATTTCCCGTAGGCTCATCTGCCAGGATAATGGGCGGAGCCTGTGCAATGGCTCTTGCAATCGCCACACGCTGTTGTTGTCCTCCGGACATCTCCGAGGGCTTGTGATCCAATCGATGGGACAAACCAACTTTTTCCAACGCCTGCACGGAAAGTTCCTCTCTGGTATCTGCGGATACTCCGCGGTAAATCAGTGGCAATTCCACATTTTCCTTTGCCGTCAAGGTTGCAATCAGATTAAATCCCTGGAAGATAAAACCGATTTCTTTGTTACGAATATCCGACTGTTCGTCATCCGAAAGCGCCGATACATCTTTCCCGTTCAGTATGTAGGTCCCGCTGGTAGGAACATCCAAACAACCAAGCATATTCATCAGCGTGGATTTTCCGGAACCGGATTGTCCGATGATGGCCACAAATTCATTTTGGTGAATGACTAAATCAATTCCATCCAGTGCCCGCACCTCATTTTCGCCCGGATTGTAAATTTTACGCATATCCTTAATTTCAATCAAGGGACTCATTGTTTTCCTCCTTTTTTATTCCCCTATATCCAAAAACAGTTCCTATTTTCCTCTTATCTTGAAAAAATGTCAATGACCTTCACAAAAAATTAAGGAATAAAGAACGTTTTTCCTCCTTTTGTTTTTATACTTTTTCTTTCCAAGCAAAAATCTCCCAAAGACGCTTTGTGGGGTTTAAAAACATATCGGCATCCGGCCATCACGTGCCAAATGACAATACTTCCCACAGGTCTTTCGGAGATTTTCTTTCATTTCGTCTATCGACTATTTTTCAAACGGTATTTGTTTATATCTTTTTTAACAATAGGATAGTTTTTTAAAAATCGTATTCCGGCAGTTCTGTTTTTAAGCAGCATTCTTCATAAGCAATATGCAAGCTACGCAAAGAACCAGGATGACAATTCCCAAAATCAGTCCTACATTTTTCTTTCCTACCGTACCTTTCTTTTCCGAAGGTTCGACCAAACCGGTACGACGGAGCACTCTTACAATAGGTTTGTATAAAATAAGTGTAATTGCCATATTGATGCTTGCCTTTAAAAGGTTAAAGGGAACGAAGATGGGAAGAAGCATACCTGCCACTGCCTCTCTGCTGGTGTTCATATAAAGCGGTGTGATTAAGTAATTCCAAAGCACCATGGCAACCGTTACCATTACCACTCCAAGAAGAAGTCCCAGCACGGCGCCTTTTTGTGTTTTGTTTTTCTTATAAACCAATGCTGCAGGACATACAAAAGCACAAGTAGAAATAATATTCATGATACAACCAATATAGCCGGTGTCACTGACGGTAATCATCTCTACCAAAGACACCAGAAGACTAATGATAAGTCCGGAGAGGGGACCGGTTAAGAATGCAGCAATTACAATCACGATATCCTTTGCATCGTATTGCAAAAATGGAGCTGCCGGCACCAATACAATAGCTCCCACCAGCATAAATTTTCCTAACAAATGCACCACATAGGAAAGGGCTGCCATCATGGCAATGAGTGTTATTTTTTTTGTTTTTGATTGAATCATCATAGACCTCCTTTTTAAAATAAAAAAACCACTGGTTCACAGTGGGGTCGCAGCACGCAAAAAAATCCACGCACCTTTCTTCTCTCATCCAGACTTTACTGTCGGTTCCGGAATCACACCGGATCAGCTGCCAAAGCAGGTCGCGGACTTGTATGTTCTTTGATATGCTCTCTCTCACATCTTTTGTGACTGCCCATACCAAATACGCATCATCACCGCCGGTAGGGAATTGCACCCAACCCCGAAGAATTTGTATGATTTTTTCATTCCATTTTTATTACTGATTTATCATATTCTAATTTTCCCTAATTGTCAATTTAATTCTACGAAAATTACTAAGATAAGGAAATTGACTTTCTCTTCTCTTTTCTTTACACTAGAATAGTAGTATTTTGACAATATTCTACAAGATAGGAGAATTTACATGCGGGATTTTGACGAATCTTTTGACAGTGACTTAGAAGATGATTTTGATAATAACATCATGGATTTTGACAAAGACGAAGAAGAAAACGATTCTAATGCAGAATCTTATGAATCGATAACTTCCGTTTCGAGTAAAACCGGACAGCCGTCCCTTGGCGAACTGGACTATCACCTAAAACCACGACACAAAAAAAGCCGAAAAAGTGAGGACACTTCCAGGAAAAAACAGGGCAATCCTTTTTTTGTACTAACCATTATTCTTTCCCTGACCACTTTGGTTTCTTTATTTTTGTGTATCTATGTATTGACGCAAAAAGGCGCTGTTTCTGCTTCTTCTGACGAGGTTGTGCAGGAAACGGCTCTTATCACCTATTCGCAGGAGGAGGTCGATGCTTTGGTGGAAGCAGCCTCCTTAGAAGCCGCCGTTGCCTCGGAAGCTCAACTAAAAAACGATATTCAAGTGCAGTTGGAAACTCCCAACCCCAGCGTTTCGGATGTCATTCGTGGGCTTTATTCTGACTCCATCATTTATCTGGACAGTGCCGGTTATCACTTTATTCCCATTTCGGATAGTATTCCGAAACACAATTATGCAGAAGAGAATTTTACGGTTTCCGAAAACGGTGTGATTTCTTATGTAGAGAACGGCAATGAAACCTCTCTTATGGTATTGGATGTGTCCCAGCATCAAGGTAGCATTGACTGGGAACAAGTGGCAGAATTTGGAGTGGATGCCGCTATCATCCGTGTCGGATACCGAGGTTACGGCTCCGGCGCACTGATGTTGGACGAATATTTTGAAGAAAATATTGTCGGTGCTACCACGGCCGGTATTGATGTAGGTGTCTATTTCTTCTCTCAGGCCATTAACGAAGCAGAATTGCTGGAGGAAACCGAGTTTATTTTTGAGGCGATTGCCCCTTACAATATCACTTATCCTGTTGTCATTGATATTGAAAAAATTGAAAATGACACTGCCAGAGCCGATGCTCTGTCCGCAACAGAACGTACCGACCTTGTCGAACTGTTTTGCAGCACAGTCAGCGCCAAAGGATATGAACCGATGATTTACGGCAATACCTATTCTCTTTTTTCCATGTTGGAAATCGAACGAATTGCCCAATACGAAATATGGTATGCCTTTTATAACGATTATCTTTATTATCCCTATCCGGTACGCCTATGGCAATACACCGCCGGTGCTTCCATTCCCGGCGTTGAAGGCAGCGCAGATTTAAATGTGTGGTTGCCCTAGAAACAATAAGTACAAAAAAGAGTCGCTCTTACAAGCGACTCTTTCTTTTAGTTCACTGCTTCGTTAAATCTCTCATACCACATATCCGCCATTTCTTGATCTACTTCTACACCATAACCATTTTCGTAGCAAAATCCCAATGCGTTCATACAATCCGCATTCCCCAGTTCTGCTCCCTGATTAAAGTAAGAAACAGCAGTTTCATCATTCATTTCTGTACCATTTCCCATAAAATACATATAGCCTGCATTATACATTCCTTCCGGGCTACCGGCTTCGGCTGCCTTCTCGTACCACTTCAGTGCTTCCTCATAGTCTTCTCCTACACCGATTCCGAAATAATAGCATTCGCCCAAACAATCCATGGCATTCGCAATTCCGCCTTCTGCAGCAATTTCCAGATATTGAACTGCTTTTTCCTCATCCAGCTCTACGCCATCACCATACAGATAGCAGAATGCCAAACCATGATATCCTTCCGGACTATCGTTATCTACCGCTCTTTCATACCACTCTACCGCGATTTCATAGCTTTGCTCTACACCATAACCAAAATAATAGCAGTCACCTAAATCAGCCATTGCAGAAGCATTACCATATTCGACTGCAGTTTCCAAAAGATTCACGCCATCCTCATAATCCCGACGTACGCCCTCTCCGTTAATATAGCATCGTCCTAGGGCTCGTATTGCAGAAATGCTACCGTTCTCTATCGCTTTTTCATACCATTCCACTGCGACTTCGTAATCAACATCCGTACCATTTCCTCTATAATAACAACGGCCCAAACAATACTGCGCTTCCGGATGATTCTGTTCTGCCGCCTGTTCAAACCAATCAATGGCATCACGGTAATCCTTATTGCTTGCACCATCCACACAAAGAGATTCACCCATCCAGTAAAGTCCTTCGGCATTACCGCCTGCTACAGATTCCGTAAACAATTCCATTGCTTTATCTTCATCCTGATCTACGCCGTAACCATACAGGTAACAAGCTCCAAGAAGCGCCGTTGCGGTCAAATCACCGCCCTCTGCACCATCTTCAAAATAAGAAAATGCTTTATCATAATCCTGGCGTACACCATGACCCTCGTAATAACATCTTCCAAGGCCGGTGTAACCTCTCACTGCTTTTTCTTTTGCAGCTTTATTGTACCAGTTATATGCTTCCTCAAAGTCACGATCTACCCCAAGTCCGTAATAATAACAGTCTCCAAGGTAAGCCATGGCCCTCTCATCTCCGGATTCTGCCAATTCTTCATACCATTCAAAACTCTGTCCGATATAATCCTCATCCGAAAGCCGATTCATTATTATTATACATCCGATACCTACAACCAAAACCAACGCAAGTGCAATCATACACCCTACAAAGCCGGCAGAACGTTTTTTCTTCTTCGGCGAAACCTGGTTTGCATCTTGCAGATTTCCTGCCACCGCTTCTTTGGATTTCGCTTTTTTCGAAGGAGCTCTTCCCTTACGTTTTTTATCCGCTTTCACCATCGCCGCATCTGTCGCTTGCACGGTTGCCTGAACCTTTGCAAAATCGGTTTGCCCATCCGGAGCTGCGTTTTCTCCATAGGAAGGTTGCTGCGGTATGTAATTTCCTGCATTGTCGGTATAGGCCACCTGAGGCTGTACGTAATTACCGGCATTATCCGTATAGGCCACCTGAGGCTGTACGTAATTACCGGCATTATCCGTATAGGACGCCGAAGGCTGTACGTAATTACCGGCATTATCCGTATAGGACGCCGAAGGCTGTACATAATTACCGACATCGTCCGTATTAGACACCGGCGGCTGTGCATCGTTTTCTGCACTCGTCGCCTGATTGCTTACATAATCTGTCACAGACATCGAAGCTACATTCTCCACTGCTGCGGGAGCCACTTCCTCTGTGGAAGCTACTTCTTCCTCTATCATAGTTTCTGCAGGTGCTGCTTCCTCTGCGGGAGTTGCTTCTGCTTCTGCAATAGCTTCTGCAGGGGCTGTCTCCTCTGCGGAAGCTGCTTCTTCCTCTACCATAGCTTCTGCAGGGGCTGTTTCCTCTGCGGGAGTTGCTTCTTCCTCTACCATAGCTTCTGCAGGTGCTGCTCCCTCTGCGGGAGCTGCTTCTTCCTCTACCATAGTTTCTGCAGGGGCTGCTTCCTCTGTGGGAGTTGCTTCTTCCTCTACCATAACTTCTGCAGGGGCTGCTTCAACATCTTCCTTGGCAACTACTTTTTCTTCTGCCACGGATGCCGTGGGAACATGTGCCACATGACTTTGTTTTACTCCGGAAGGATTAATTTCCGGCTGGGGCACCGGTTTTCCGTCTTCCATAATCAAGGTTCTGGAAATTCCGTTTGCCTTAAAAATCTTGCTGTATGCATCTTCAATATTATCTTCATCAAAACGATTCCAATATATGGACTGAATACGATTCATGCGCATCGCCATACCACCGGAGAGTTCCACATCCGTCAAGTAAATAAAGAACTGGTCTTTATTTAAATCTCTGGCATAGTTCAACTCATCCTTACAGTTGTTGGACTGTAGATAATTCTCACTGATAAAAGCAATAAAGCAATCGCAATTTTCCACATGAGTCGCAATATTTTCATCCCATTCCGTTCCCAGTTCAATACCTTCATCGTACCACACATTATAGCCTTCCCGTTTCAAACGGTTCATAATGGTGATAACATCCGTACTGTCTCTGTGGGAATAGCTGATAAAGATATATGGTTTGCTTTCGTCACATATACGCATTTCTTTCCTCCCTTACACCGATTTCTTCGGCAATTTTCTTCTTCTCCCGTAGTTATCCCTTTTTCATGCTAAGAGCAATTCTTTTCTTAGCCACATCTACACTAAGCACCCTTACGTCAACAATATCACCTACGCTGACTGCTTCCAAGGGGTGTTTGATAAATTTTTCCGTAATCTGGGAAATATGTACCAATCCGTCCTGATGCACTCCGATATCTACAAACACACCAAAGTCAATTACATTACGTACCGTACCTTTTAATTCCATTCCCGGTTTTAAGTCCTTCATATCCAGAATGTCACTTCTTAAAATCGGAGCAGGCATATCCTCTCTGGGATCTCGTGCCGGTTTTTCCAATTCCTTAATGATATCCATCAATGTAATTTCGCCGATTCCAAGCTCTTTTGCCAGCTTCGCCTTATCACCGATTCGTTTTTCCAATCCGCCCTTCTTTGCAGGAGATTCCTTTTCCTCCACCGCTACCGTTACACCGCCGTTTTCATTCAGTGCAGCAGCCAATGCAGCCCCAAACACCGTATTGGTATTCTTTACTACCAATTTCTTTTCCTTGGGCGCTTTCTTTTCCGGTTTCTTTTTTGCTTCCTTGGAGGCTTCTTTTGCTTCCTTTTGTGCAGCCTTTACATCTTCCATGGTAAAGTCCAGTTTTTCCATGAGTTTTTCCACTGCTTCGTAAGATTCCGGATGTACACTGGTAGCATCCAAAGGATTATCTCCGTCGGTGATTCTCATAAATCCCGCACACTGCTCATACGCTTTGGGTCCGAGCTTTGCTACTTTTAAAAGTTGCTTACGATTTACAAACTTACCGTTTTGTTCTCTGTATTCCACGATGTTTTTCGCAATCACCTTGGAAATACCGGATATGTATTCCAAAAGGGAAGCCGACGCAGTATTCAAATCCACGCCCACGTGGTTTACACTATCTTCCACCACATTACTCAAGGCTTCGCTTAATTTCTTCTGATTCATGTCGTGCTGATACTGACCGACACCAATGGCCTGAGGGTCAATCTTAACCAACTCCGCCAACGGATCCTGCAATCTTCTGGCAATGGAAGCTGCACTTCTTTGTCCGACATCAAAATTCGGGAATTCTTCCGTAGCCAGTTTACTTGCGGAATAAACGGAAGCTCCCGCTTCGTTAACGATAACGTACTGAAGCGGCCGGTCTAATTCCTTAATCAGTTCCACAATCACCTGTTCCGACTCTCTTGAAGCAGTACCGTTTCCTAAAGAAATCAGCTCTATATTATATTTCTTAATCAGCTTCTTTAATTCCGCTTTTGCCTCTTCCACTTTGTTTTGCGGTGCAGTCGGGAAGATCACCTTCGTATCCAGCACCTTTCCGGTGGCATCCACAACCGCCAGCTTACAACCGGTACGGAACGCCGGGTCCCATCCAAGTACAACTTTTCCTGCAATGGGTTGCTGCATCAAAAGCTGTTCCAAATTTTTTCCGAATACGCTGATGGCGCCGTCTTCTGCCTTTTCCGTCAGTTCGCTTCGGATTTCTCTCTCAATGGCAGGTGCAATCAATCTTGCATAACTGTCCTCAATGGTGCTTTCCAATACCGGAGTGGTATATTCATTGGGCTTTTTGATTAACTGCTTTTGCAAATAAGAAATAATCTTACCGGTGGGAGCCTCCATCTTTACTACCAACATCTTTTCCGACTCTCCGCGGTTTAACGCCAACACTCGATGCCCTACAATTTTGTTAATGGCTTCTTCAAAATCGTAGTACATTTCGTAAACACTTTCCTGATTCTCTTCTTTTGCCTGCGATAAAATTTTTCCTTCCTCAAAGGTAAGCTTACGGATGTAACTTCTGTAATCTGCCTCATCAGAAATCATTTCCGCAATGATATCCATCGCACCGGCAATGGCTTCTTTTTCCGAAGCCACACCTTTTTCTTCACTGATATATTTTGCCGCCTCTTCTTCCAAAGGAGAAGAAATTTCCTGTGCTAAAATCACTTCAGCCAAAGGCTCTAAGCCTTTTTCCTTTGCCACGCTGGCTCTGGTTTTTCTCTTGGGCTTATAAGGACGGTACAAATCTTCCACCACAACCATGGTCATGGCATCTTCAATCTTTTTCTTTAATTCATCCGTCAATTTTCCCTGTTCTTCTATGCTGGCAATCACCTGTTGTTTCCTATCTTCCAAATTGCGAAGATAGGTCAGTCTTTCGTGAAGATTACGGAGTACCTCATCATTCAAAGCACCGGTTGCCTCTTTACGATATCTGGCGATAAAAGGAATGGTATTTCCTTCATCAATCAATGTCACCGTGGCATCCACCTGACTTTTTTTAATCTGCAGCTCCTCTGCAATCTTGGCGTTAATATCCATTGTTGTTTCCCTCACTTTATATCTGTACCGGCACCTTAGCCGGTTCTATTTCTCACAGAAGTCTCAAAACAAAACTTCACTACTCTATTATATAAGAAAACCACCATTTATCGCAAGAAAGATTTGTATATTCTTTCATTTATGTTAAAATAGAATTATAAAGGAGAGATATGTTTATGGGTCAATATTCGGAAACGGCAAATCATTCCGCCGCAAGCAATAAATTTGCCTTGGCAGCACTGATGATGGGAGTGTGTTCCCTCTTTACCATTTCATCCGTGGTAATCCCCTTTGTGCTGGGGAGTCTTGCCATTATTTTTGCAATTTTATCCAAGGGACCGCAGGAAAAAATGAGTTCCCAGGCCAAATACGGCTTTGCCCTTTCCCTCGGAAGTATTCTTTTGACTTTTACTCTCACCGTTACTTCCGTCTCGTTATATCTGTTTAATGACTCCTGGCGACAAACCGTAAACGATACTTATGAAGAGATGTATGGTTTTACGCTGGAGGAATATATGGAACTTTTATGGGAAACCGATAGCAACACACCGCTTTATAACGAAGCGATGCCACAATAAAAAGAAGGTGATTTTATGATAGGACCAATCAGTGCATACGGAGCAGGCAGCTTTGCTGTTTCCTATCCGATGTCCATAAATCCGGTAAGCAAGACTTCCAACGCCTCCGGCGTAGAGGCAACCGGAAACAACGCAGCCTCTGTCACCAAATCCGGTGAATGTGAGACCTGCGAAAACCGAAAATACGTAGATGGTTCTGATGAAATGGTGTCCTTTAAGACACCGACCAAAATCAATCCAAGAGCTGCCGCTTCCAGCGTTCGCGCCCACGAGCAGGAGCATGTTTCCAATGCCTTTAGCAAAGCCTCCAAAATGGAAGGCGGAAGGGTAATGCAGGCCAGCATTTCCATGAAGATGGCAATTTGCCCGGAATGCGGACGTTCTTACGTAGCCGGCGGTCTTACCACCACCAAAATCGCCTACGAAAAAGACAATCCCTACGCTGAAAACATGAAGTCTGCGCAGCGAGATGCCTTGGTAGGTGCAAATGTAGATGCTGCCGTTTAACGAAACCATTTATTTTTTGTCCGGTCACAAAACGGACAAAAAGTTGTGCTATCTTTAAACTGCAAAATAAAACAGCAAGGATTGATAATGAAATGACAGATTCTTACAACAACCAAACGGCACCAAATCATTTAAAAACATTTGCCAAATTAAAGCAAGATGCCCGGGGATTATTAAACGGTAATTACGCACAAATCATTCCCTTTGTATTTTGTTATACTTTGTTAACTTCTCTGGTCGTCAGCATGACTCCAATATCTCCGGATACACAGCCACTGCTCGGCCTATTGCAAATCATTGTTGTAACTTTGGTAGGAGAAATTCTTCTTAGCCTTTTAAAAGTAGGTTATTATAAAACTTTCTTGCAACTAAGTTGCAAAAGGGGAATTCGAAGCTCCGATTTATTTTACGGTTTTACGCTTAAGCCCGGACGGACTGCTGTTTTGTCCCTATTCTTTTCCGGTCTTCAGCTTCTTTGCCTGATTCCCTATTATTTCTATGAATTCTACGGAACACCGGCAAATGACACGGAATACCTTTTGGTTTCTCTGTTGATTATGGGAGGCGCCAACCTGTTGTACTATTTGATTACCCTTTGTTTTTCTCCCTGCTACTTTTTGTTGTCCGATTTTCCTAACCTGTCCGCTAAGGAAATCTTAAAAATTTCCGTGAAACTGATGAAGGGAAATTGCATTCGCTTTGCTTTATTACAACTTAGCTTTTTCCCCTTACTTCTTTTAGGAAGCTTATCCTGCGGTCTTGGTCTTTTATGGGTACTTCCCTATGAATTTACGACTTATGCCTGCTTTTATCTGAATTTAGTAGCTTCTAAGGAAAAGAAATCATAAAAAAATCCAAAGCCAAGCTTTGGATTTTTTATTGTTGCATTTTCTATCTGTCTCATTTTTTCAATGCATTGCTAGAGCATTATTCCTCCACCAATTCCAAGGTACCAAGGCTTTTCTTTTTTAAATAAGCATTGATGTAACGGTCAATATCCCCGTCCAAAACCGCCTCTGCATTGGCACATTCTTCACTGGTCCGGTGATCCTTCACCATTTGGTACGGTTGCAATACATAGGAACGAATCTGGCTACCCCAGCCAATGGCTTTCAAGTCACCCTGGATTCCTTTCAGCTTCGCTTCCTCTTCCGCTTCTTTGATGGCCAATAATTTACCACGGAGCATCTGCATCGCTTTATCTTTGTTCATATGCTGGGAACGCTCATTCTGACACTGTACCACAACACCACTGGGGAAATGGGTGATTCGGATTGCCGAAGAAGTCTTATTGATGTGCTGACCACCTGCACCACTGCTTCGGTAGGTATCAATTCGAATGTCTTCGTCTCTGATTTCTATTCCCGCATCTCCTTCAATTTCCGGCATAACATCCAAGGAAACAAAAGAAGTTTGACGTTTTCCCTGTGCATTGAAAGGAGAAATACGAACCAATCGATGGACTCCCTGCTCTGATTTTAAATAGCCGTATGCATTTTCACCATTTACCTGGAAGGATACGGATTTAATTCCGGCTTCATCGCCGTCCTGCATATCCAGCACCTCTACGCTGTAGCCCTTCTTTTCTGCCCAACGATAATACATACGATACAACATGCTTGCCCAGTCACAGCTTTCCGTTCCGCCGGCACCGGCATTGATTCGAAGAATCGCATTGCTCTTGTCGTATTCACCGGTAAGCAGTGTCGCCAGTCGCATGGTTTCCAATTTTTCAATAAATTCATCTAATTCATTTCGGATTTCCGGAACCAACTCCGGGTCGTTTTCTTCATAACCCAATTCAATGAGAGTTAAGATATCCTCATATTTGGTTTTCAATTCTTGGCAGGTCTCTACCGTATCTTTCAGTCCCTTGGACTCTTTCATCAGTTTGTTGGATCGTTCCGGGTCATCCCAAAAACCGGGGGCGGACATCTCCAATTCCAATTCTTCGATACGTTTTTCTTTCCCTGCTAAGTCAAAGTGAATCCCTCACTTCCGCTAATGGACTTTCGTATGTCAACAATTCACTTTTCATCTGATCAAGTTCGACCACTGCGTTCACCACCTTTTACCATTTTATTTTTTTCACTTATATTTTATTCATACAACAGTTTTTGTATTTCTTTCCGCTTCCGCAAGGGCAGGGTGAGTTGGGATAAATCTTTTCGTTTTCCCGCTTCATCGGAGCTTTCGCTGCCGACTCGTCTTTGTTGGTTCCCGTTACCTTAGCCACCTGCTCACGTTCTACCTTCTGTTCTACTTTAAGTGCAAACAACAGTCGCACCGTATCTTCCTTAATTGCCGCTGTCATTCCTTCGAACATATCAAATCCGCTCATCTTGTATTCCTCAATCGGCGGTCTCTGACCAAGCGCCATAAAGCCTACGCCCTGACGAAGCTGATCCATATCATCAATATGGTTCATCCATTTACGGTCAATTACTTTCAAAAGAATCACTCGTTCTGCTTCACGCACCGCTTCCGGATCCGGAAACTCTGCTTCTTTTGCCTCGTATAATTTTACAGCTTCCTCTTTTAATTGCTGTTTCAATTTATTCTTGTGTTTCTCAATCCGCTCTTCGGTAATGGGTTCTAACGGAATAATGGGAAGCAACAGTTCATTTAACTCCTTCAAATCCCACTCATCTGCATGCGCATCGTCAGAAAGTGCCGTATCCACTGCACTCTCGGTAATGTCCGTAATCATCTTGTAGATAACATCTCGCATACTCTCGCCGTTTAGCACCTTCATACGTTCTGCGTAAATTACTTCTCTTTGGTCATTCATAACCTGGTCAAATTCCATAAGACTCTTACGCATACCGTAATGGTTATTCTCAATTCTCTTCTGTGCTTTCTCAATGGCACTGGTCAAAGCACCATGCTCGATTTCCTGATTTTCCGGCAAATGCATCGCGCTGAAAATGCCCAGCAATTTTTCCGAACCAAACAAACGCATCAAATCGTCTTCCAATGAAATGTAGAATTTGGATTCTCCCGGGTCACCTTGACGACCGGAACGACCACGAAGCTGATTGTCAATTCGTCTGGATTCATGTCTTTCCGTACCGATAATCTTAAGTCCGCCGGCTTTTAATGCTTCTTCATCCAGCTTAATATCCGTTCCTCGACCTGCCATGTTGGTTGCAATGGTTACCGATCCGTGAATACCTGCATCTGCAACGATTTCCGCTTCCATTTCATGGAATTTTGCATTCAATACCTTGTGGCGAATTCCTTCTTTGGTAAGAAGTCGGCTGATTTCTTCGGAAGAGTCAATGGTAATGGTACCAACCAATACCGGCTGTCCCTTTGCATGCGCTTCCTTTACCGCCTGCACGATGGCATGAAGTTTTTCCTTCTTGGTCTGATATACCGAATCCTGATGATCGATTCGTGCTACGGGACGATTGGTAGGAATTTCAATAACGTCCATTCCGTAAATATCCCGGAATTCTTTTTCTTCCGTAAGTGCCGTACCGGTCATACCGCTGATTTTGTCAAATTTATTAAAGAAACTCTGGAAGGTGATGTTCGCCAAGGTCTTAGACTCTCTCTTTACCTTTACCCGTTCCTTTGCTTCAATCGCCTGATGCAATCCGTCTGAAAATCTTCTGCCCGGCATGATACGTCCGGTAAACTGGTCAACGATCATGACCTTATCGTTATCCACTACATAATCCTGATCTTTGAACATTAAATTGTGGGCACGGAGCGCTAAAATCACGTTGTGCTGAATTTCCATATTTTCCGGATCTGCCAAGTTTTCAATCTGGAAGAATTTTTCCACACGATTCACACCGGCTTCCGTTAAGTTAATGACCTTATCTTTTTCATTAACAATAAAATCACCGGTTTCTTCTTTTTCAATTTTCATAATGGCATCCAAACGGGAAAGGTCTTCCACATCTTCCCCTCGTTTCATCTGTCTTGCCAAAATATCGCACACTTCATAAAGCTTGGTGGATTTTCCGCTTTGACCGGAAATAATAAGCGGAGTACGTGCCTCATCAATCAATACCGAGTCCACCTCGTCAATGATTGCGTAATGCAAATTACGAAGTACCAGCTGTTCTTTATAAATAACCATATTATCTCTAAGATAATCAAAACCAAGCTCGTTGTTGGTAACATAGGTAATGTCACAGCCGTAAGCCTCCCGGCGTTCCTCCGGCTTCATGGCATGCATGATAACGCCTACCTTCAAGCCCAAAAACTCATGAACCTGTCCCATCCATTCCGCATCTCGTTTTGCCAGGTATTCATTTACCGTTACCACATAGACGCCCTTTCCTTCCAGGGCATTTAAATAAGCCGGACAGGTAGAAACCAAGGTTTTACCTTCACCGGTACGCATTTCGGAAATACGTCCCTGATGGAGAACAATACCACCAATGAGCTGCACACGGTAATGCTCCATGTTCAGCACTCGCTTTGCCGCTTCTCGCACGGTAGCATACGCTTCCGGAAGCAAATCATCTAAAGTCTCTCCTGACGCCAGCCGCTTTTTAAATTCTGCTGTTTTCCCTTTTAATTCCTCGTCAGAAAGCGCCTGCATATCAGGACGAAGTGATTCTATTTTATCTACCAGCGAACTGATTCGTTTTATTTCTCTTTCGCTATGTGTTCCGAATATCTTATCAAATAATGACATAATTCCCATAACCGCCTTTCTTTGCGCTAAAGGTTATTTTATCAGATTTAAGGGGGATTATCAACCTAGAATCCCATGGCCTTTAGTTCTTTCACAATTTCTACATAAACCTCGATAACATCAAACCCTTTGTAATCCTTTCTTTGCAGGTCTATCATGTCTGCATGGGATACACCGCGCCAGCCTTGTGCGCGAAAGGTTCCTTTAAATTCTCCCCATTTTGCAGAATTTTCTTCCACCAGGCCATCGTTATTCGGACCTGCGCAGCGCTTCATAAAGAAATAGGGAACGCAAAGAACGGAATTGCCGTATCCGTGCTTCATAACAGAAGTAAAGCTTTGATAATACACGCCTTCTTTGTTGGGATATTTTTCATTAAACTCCCTGCAATACTCCGGCGTAAGCTGAAGCGCCGAATGATAAATATCCGGTGTTTCATCTCCGTATGCACGAAACATATCATCCACCAGATTACAAAGAAATCGAAACAAACCTTCCGGCATTTTTCTAAGGAAGGGTACCAACTCCGACCCTCGGTGCGGAGTACAAATGGTGGTTAACGATGCTACCTTATCGGCCATCCCCAGGGCAGAAATGCAATATCTGGAATCTAAACCGCCTTTTGAATGAGCAATGATATTTACCTTTTCACATCCGGTTTCTTTCAAAACAGCCTCTATTTTTTCTTTAATAATTTGCGCATTTTTCTCTAAAACCGCCCAGGCTTCCTGATGTCCGTAATAAATCTCTGCGCCGTTCTGTACCAGTTCTTTGGGAATTCTGCCCCAATAATTAAACCATCTCAAATCACGAAAACCCACACCATGAACCATGATAATCGGATACTTTGTGGCGCATATTTTGGAATCCGCCCGCTCCATCCTGGTTTCAAAGCGACAACGTTCAAAATCATACTCCTCCTTTGCCGTTTTGCAAAGAAAGGGTAAAATCCAAAAATTAATCACGGGAGTCCAGAAAAACAACAACACCAACGCCCTTCTTAAAATCCCCAGTTGACGACTGCTGCAAAGCACACGGATGACTCCGTTTGCCAAAAATCCGATTAAGGTAAGTGTACTTAAAACAAAATCCGCCCAGAAAATGGTAGGATGTAAAACATTTCCCAGCGTTTCTTTGATTTTAGGCAAAAACAGAAGATAGAGGACTGCGCCAAAGAAAAGCGCCCAAAAAGCAAACAAAATAAGACTTCTGCCACCATAAACAAAAGCCACTCTTTTCTTTCCGCATTGATTCTCCCGAAAAGGCAGTATATGAAGCCTCCAAAAATAATACAGATAGCAAATAATCGCCGTCACCACACAGGCAATAAAACCGCCGATTTGCAATTCTTCTTTGGCACAAAAATACCACTGCCCTAAAAGCAGCAAAAGATGCGGCAGTATAAATGCCGAAAATAAAAATCCGCTTCCTTTGGTAAAATCAATGACCTTGAACAAATCCAACAAGATTAGGGCAATCCCCGCCATTACGATTCCTGCATAAATCATCTTCGTATCTCTTCCTTCAAAAACACAAAAAGCTGACGCAAACCGCGCCAGCCTTTATTTTTATTTAGTATTCCATTGCTTTCTCTTCGCCGTTCATGACACGAAGCGCACCCTGAGCGAGCGCAAGAAGCTCATCTTCCCCGGGATATACGGTAAGGGGAGCAATCCAGCTGACTCTCTTCGTAAATTCTGCAATAACCAGTTTAGAATAAGCAATACCACCGGTCACTACAATCTGGTCTACCTTTCCTTCCAAAACGGCCGCCTGTGCACCGATGTTCTTGCATACCTGATAAATGAATGCAGTATAAAGCATTTCTGCTTCCTTATCTCCCTGCATTACTTTATCTTCTACCACTCTGGCGTCATTGGTACCGGCATAAGCATTAAATCCGCCGCCACCAACCAATTTCTTATATACTTCTTTCTCCGTGTATTTTCCGGAGAAACACATCTTTACCAATGCTCCGGGAGGTACTGCACCTGCTCTTTCCGGAGAGAAAGCACCATCGCCGTCCAACGCATTAAAGACATCCACAACACGTCCATTTTTGTGGGCACCTACGGATACACCACCACCCATATGTACCACGATTAAATTCAAATCTTCATAGCTCTTACCGATTTCTTTTGCATATCGCTTTGCTACTGCCTTCTGATTCAATGCATGGAATACACTGGTTCTGGGAAGCTCGGGCACACCGGAAAATCTTGCAACTTCTTCCATCTCATCCACTACTACCGGGTCAACAATAAAGGAAGGAGCACCGATTTCATCTCCGATTTCTCTTGCCAAAATACCGCCCAGGTTAGAAGCATGCTGTCCCTGTTTTCCGATTTTCAAATCTTCCAAAAGTGCATCGGATACAGGATAGGTACCGCCGGGAATCGGTTTTAACATTCCGCCGCGGCCAACTACAACATTAATGTCTTTCAATGCTACATTCTTGGTTGCCAAGAATTCTGTAATAATATTTTTTCTGAAATCCTTCTGATCTACAATGGTTGCATACCGGGAAATCTCTTCTGTAGTATGACGAAGTGTTTCTTCAAACAACAAAGTTTCGTCTTCAAATACACCGATTTTGGTAGAAGTAGATCCGGGATTAATAATCAACATTTTATAAGCCATCTTAATAACCAACCTTTCTGTTATGTTATTTCTTTAATGCTTCTGCTACAACTGCGCCAAGTGCCAAAGAGTTTACTTTTACTTCCGTAGAATCGGATCTGGAAGTTAAAATAACCGGAGCCTTGGTACCTGTTAAGATATTACCGTTCTTGCAATCGCTAAGGTGAGTAAGCGCCTTGTATGTGATGTTACCTGCATGAATATCCGGGAATAAAAGAATATCTGCATCACCAACAATCTTACGTCCTTCTGCACCTTTGTGCTTTGCAGCTTCTCTGTCAATGGCAAGGTCCAAAGACAAAGGACCATCCACGATGCAACCTGTAATCTTGCCTTCTTCGCACATCTTGGTAAGCTCAGCGGCTTCCACGGTAACCGGCATTTTAGGATTAACAACTTCCACTGCTGCAATGGGTGCAACTTTGGGATTTTCAATGCCGCAAGCGTGGGCAATTTCTACTGTATTTTCAATAATGCTGACTTTCTCTTCCAAAGTAGGATAAGGAAGGAATGCCACGTCGGTTAAAAACAAAAGTCCGTCATGATTCATTACGTCAAACACGCAAACATGGGAAAGTGTCTTGTCGGTACGAAGACCAACTTCCTTATCCAATACACTCTTTAAGAAAGATTTGGTATCGATAAGTCCTTTCATGTACATATCCGCTTCTCCGTTATGTACCAACTCAACTGCTTTTCTTGCTGCAAGAACCATATCTGCTTCGTCAATGATTTCATAATTGGATAAATCAATTCCAAGCTCATCTGCGATGGGCTGCATTTTGGATAAATCTCCTACCAAAATAGCATCTGCAATTCCTCTTTTTCTTGCTTCTTCCACTGCTTCCAACACCGGGCCGTCCTGTGCTACTGCAACAGATACTTTCTTTTTGCTGCATCCGGATACTTTGGAAAGCAAATCATCAAAACTCTTGCTCATTTGTTTACACCTCTCATTTTTATCACAATCCTATGGCGCTTATGATATTTGGTCTTCCCTGTATCACTTAAAAGGGCTCCCAAAAATCTTGCGCCTACGTTTGAAATCATAGCACAATTACATCTAAAAAGCAACCTATCCGTACTTGCATAACGGTAGCATTTCGGCTAAGATAATTATAGTAGAAATTACTCATGAGGGGAATCTGAAATGAAACAATATATTTATCAAGTTCTTTCCAACGGACTATTTATTCTTATTCTATCCGTTCTGTTTCTGTTTGCCTTTTTTCATTGGGAGGGCATGGAACTGGCAGCACAAATCTCTTTTTGGCTGGCGTGCGCCCTTTTCCTTCCTCTGTTTCTTTTCTGTATTCTTATCCTTTTTTCCGAAAAAAGAAAATGCGGAAAAGATAAAACGGAAACACTGGTTTTCCCTTCCAACGGACAATGTCGAACATTTCTTCTCCCAAAGAAATACTACTCTTCGTTACATCAAGGATGCCTGATATTACTGGCTTCTATTTTCCTGTTTTTCTTCTTTTATCGGTATCTCCGTCCCGGATTGTTAAAAAATGACATGTTCTTTTTGGGGGTCGGCGGAATCCTGATGTCTGTTTTTTACATGCTCCTTATGTTCTTACACGGATATACTCATTATACGATATCCCCAAAAGGTTTATCTGTCTATACCTATGGTAAATTAACAGATTACTATCCCCTGAATACGTTCCTGCGAGTTCTTATAAAAAAAACGGGACATCTGGAGCCCGGGAAACTTATTCTCACCTGTCATTTGGTATTTCGCGGCACCAACGGAACAGACCGAGTGGTAGAAATTCCCTTCTCGCAAGAAGAATACATTCTTCTTGTTGCAGACATCAATTCTCTTATAGAACACGGAAGATTATCGGATTCTATCCCGGAAAGCACACCGGATTCTTTTGAAAAAAAGGAGGTCTCAAATGAATAGAAGCATTTGTCAAAAACTCATATTTACTGCTGCGCTGGAATGTATTCTGTCCTTATCTTTGGCACTTTACCTTAGAAGCGTCAAGCTATACTGGGCAGAAGCCTATGCCATAAGGGGATTTTACCTCATTGCAATCCCGTTACTTTTTTGCGCCGTCTTTTTCTTTTTCTATGACAAAATCCGTTGGCACAAACTACTACAGGAAAAAGGGGAACCCTATCTTTGTTTTCACGAAAACCCTATCGCAACCTTTTTGGATCAATTCGTTGTTCTCGGCATTTCTTTGGTAATCCCTCTCGTTTTCGTTTTAAATGATACCCATGAAAAATATTTTCCGGGTATTTTAAAAGACACGGGGGCTCTATTCCTTTGTTTTGCCCTTGTTTTCAATATCATTCTTCTTTTCGTCTTTCTTCTTCTACCGACGCAAACCATTTTACTGACCCCCGGAAACATTACTTTTTATAAAGGAAGAAAGAAGCGTTATTATCCGCTCTCCGACTACACCCACGCCTTTGCCCGCGACGAACAGATGCCCCTTGCAATCGGTTTTGCTATCATTTCTGTGTATAGCGGGCAAACCTACCATCTTGCATTCCGCAGTCGTAGCAACCACCAAACAACGGAAGAATGTTGTTTGAATTGCAAGAATTTTTCTATTTTGTGTGAAGTGATTCAAAACCTTTTAGAATATGGCGTCTTTTATCCTTCAAAATTAGAATTTAAAGATCCTGATTTTGTTATGCCGGAGGAATGGGTGCATTTTAAATTTCCTGTGAAGTATTTTGAAGAACTGGTCGCTAAGAAAAAATCTTTTATCCTATGGATTGCAATCTTCTTGGCGGTTTGGTTAATTCCGCTTCCTTTTGTGTATGCAGTTTTCGTTCCCTTCCCAACTTTCCATGTTTTATTTATTCTGGGATTCCTTTCGCTGATTCCTTTGACTGCCTTTCTCCTGGAACTGTTCCGAACCAAAAAGGAACTGCAGTCCATCCCTTCTTATGTTAAATTGGAAAAAACAGGCATTTACTTTAATCAGATCTTTATCGATGCCAATGACATAAAATACATCAGCATGACACCGCCGGGGTATTTGCAAAGACGTCTCATTTATTCTAATTTACGCTACATAAAAATCAAAACCGCGAAAAAAAGCTACTGTTTTTGCGTTGGGCACCGCAGCCATGGTCCCAATACGAACCAGGACTTCTATAAAGAATATACACGTCTGAATAGTGCTGTGCGTTTTTGGTGTCATCAACACGGACTCTTATTCTATCTGGAAGCTTAGTAACGCAAAAGAACACCTCTAAGGTGTTCTTTTTTACCAACAGATTCGCCCCTTACCCCAATGTTTCTCATGGTTATCGCGGTTTTATCAACACACTTTGTCCTATAAGTCTTTTTATCAACATACTTTATATTTTAAGTAAAAATCCCCGCTTCGGAACAAACCGAAGCGAGGAATTTTTTATTTCTATATTATTTCATTACTTTATTTTGCAGCCATAGCTTCTTTGATCTGCGCAGTAAGGGAAGGAAGGATTTTGTTCAAATCTCCTACGATACCGTAATCAGCTACATCAAAGATAGGAGCATCTTCATCTTTGTTGATTGCAACGATGATGTCAGATTCTTCCATACCTGCTACGTGCTGGATAGCACCGGAAATACCGATTGTAAATATACATTGGGACGAACGGTCTTACCGGTCTGTCCTACCTGCAATTCACGAGGCTTCCAGCCGGAATCAACAACTGCACGAGAGCAGCTAACGGTTCCGCCCAGTGCTTCTGCCAAATCTTCAAGCAATTTGAAGTTTTCAGGGGAACCAACACCACGACCACCGGATACCAAAATCTTAGCATCCATGATATCTACGGTATCAGAAACTGCCTTAACAACTTCTTTGATGGTTACGTATTTGTTGTTAGGTGTAAATCCGGGATTGAATTCAATTACATTTGCTTTTGCACCTGCAATCGGCTCAATCTTCTGCATAACACCGGGACGAACGGTAGCCATCTGAGGTCTTGTGTTGGGGCAAGCGATGGTAGCGATTGTGTTACCACCAAATGCGGGACGAGTCATAAGAAGCTGATTGTGCTTCTGCTCATCTTCTTTACCGGGGATTGCCACCAAGGGGAAATCACCGATTTCAAGTACGGTACAGTCTGCTGTAAGACCGGTAGCAACTCTTGCAGAAACAGTAGGACCTAAATCTCTACCGATTGCTGTTGCACCAACCAACATGATGTCCGGTTTGTATTCGTTAATTACAGATGCGAGTGCATGAGCGTAAGGCTCTGTTCTGTACTCTTTCAATTCAGGATCATCAACTACGATAACCTTGTCAGCACCGTATTCAGCGAGCTGGTCAGCAAGACCCATTACGCCGGAACCGATCAATACTGCTGTAACATCTGTGTTCAAAGGAGCAGCCAATTCTTTTGCTTTTCCGAGCAATTCGAATGCAATGCCGCTAATTTCATTATCTACCTGCTGTGCAAAGACATACACGCCCTTATATTCTTCTAAATTCATCTTATTCACCACTTTTCCTATTTATTTTAGATAACATGTTTCTCTTTTAATTTACTTACGATGTAATCTACTGCCTCATCGGGAGAATCGGGAGTAACCTTTTCTCCTGCACCCTTACGAACTTTGTCAGATGCTTTTGCAATCTTGGTAGGAGAACCTGCAAGACCGAGGTTAGCATCATCAACATCCTTAAGGTCAGCTCTTCCCCAGGTAGTAATCTCTGCTTTACAAGCATCGAAGATTCCGCCGGGAGTCATGTAACGAGGCTCATTTAATTCAGAAAGTGCTGTCACAAGACAAGGCATCTGAGCTTCCAATACATGATATCTGTCATCATACTGACGCTGAACAACAACTTTGTCACCTTCCACTTTGATATCCTGTGCGTAGGAAATTACGGGAAGTCCAAGGTGTTCTGCGATCTGAGGTCCTACCTGAGCGGTATCACCGTCGATAGCCTGACGACCTGTGATAATTAAATCATATTCTAAGTTTCTGATTGCACCTGCAATGGTTGTAGAAGTTGCCCATGTATCAGCACCACCAAGTACTCTGTCTGTTACAAGAATACCTTTGTCTGCACCCATTGCGATTGCTTCACGAAGTACATCTGCTGCTTTGGGAAGACCCATAGTCAATACAGTTACTTCTGCACCTGTTGCATCTTTAATACGAAGAGCAGCTTCTAATCCTGCTTTATCATCCGGATTCATGATAGCGAGCATTGCGCCTCTGTCAAGAGTTCCATCGGGGTTAAATTTAACACCGCCCTTGGTATCCGGAACCTGTTTAATACAAACGATGATTTTCACGATATCTTTCCTCCTATTTCAAAATGTTAGCAGAAATAACCATACGCTGAACTTCTGAAGTTCCTTCGTAGATTTCTGTAATCTTTGCATCACGCATCATACGTTCTACATTGTATTCTTTGATGTATCCGTATCCACCGTGTAACTGAACACACTTGGTTGTAACTTCCATAGCTACTTCTGCAGCGTAAAGTTTTGCCATAGCAGCTTCTACAGAGTAAGACTTCTGCGTTGCTTTTGCCATAGCAGCCTTGTAAACAAGGAGCTTAGCAGCTTCTACTTTGGTAGCCATGTCAGCAAGCTGGAACTGTGTATTCTGGAACTGTCCGATAGCACGTCCGAACTGTTTTCTTTCTTTTACATAGTTGATGGTGGTTTCCAAAGCGCCTTCTGCAATAACAAGTGCCTGAGCAGCGATACCGATACGTCCGCCGTCAAGAGTATGCATTGCGATACCAAAACCTTTTCCTTTTGCACCTAAAAGGTTTTCTTTGGGGATACGGCAATCTGTGAAGATCAACTCATATGTAGAGGATGCACAGATACCCATTTTATTTTCTTTTGTACCGAATGTAAATCCGGGTGTTCCTTTTTCTACGATGAAAGCGGAGATTTCTTTCTGAACACGGCCACGTTTTTCAACTTTACCTGTTACAGCGATAACGATATAAACGTCAGCTTCTTTACCGTTTGTGATAAAGCATTTTGTTCCGTTTAATACCCATTCGTCACCATCTAAAACAGCTTTTGTCTGCTGTCCCTGAGCATCTGTACCGGCACCCGGTTCAGTTAAACCGAAAGCACCTAATTTTCTTCCGCTTGCTAAGTCAGGTAAATATTTTGCTTTCTGTTCCGGTGTACCATATGTCTGGATTGGGTCTACACAAAGAGATGTATGTGCAGAAACGATAACACCTGTTGTACCACAAACTTTAGACAATTCTTCAACACACATAGCATATGTTAAAGCATCACAACCCTGTCCGCCATATTCCTTCGGTACGGGAATACCTAAGAAACCATATTTTGCCATTTTTTCAACTGTCTCTCTGGGGAATCTGTGTTCTTCGTCGATTTCCTGAGCGAGAGGCTTTACTTCATTTTCAGCGAAATCTTTGAATAACTGTCTCGCCATTTCATGTTCTTTGTTTAAAGTAAAATCCATTTCTTTTA
>JAZNKK010000058.1:0-6208 GCA_045578545.1 Lachnospiraceae bacterium | reverse complement strand
TTGTCATAAAAATCCTGTGGATAAATATCACGATATTTTGCATAATCAGATGAAGTTTTTCCCCAATCAAATGCTTTTCCACCATCTATTTTTTTATCTATTATCTCCATAAAAACCTCCATCAACTTCAAATCTTCTGTTGCTTTCAATCTCTCTACAAGACTGAAAGTTTCTGCTTCTACGCAAAGCTAAAATTCAATCCTTCCATTCTATATTATAATCAATAGGAATCCAACCATCTTCAATTTTCCCTGGTAAAAAAATTGCTTTTTTTCTGAATTTCCTTTTTGAATTACTATTTTTAAGTATTTTATCTATTGCATGATTGTTTAAATGACTCGCATAATACGCATCCTTTTCTTTAACAGCTACAGCATTACACCATTCATCCCACTCTTTCATTATTTCAGCATTTTCATCGTCATTAATTGGCGTTAAATAGTATTCATCAATATAATCATCCTTTTTTTCATCAAATACTCTTTCATAAATACAAACAATGTCATCAAAATAAACAAGTCCTGTCATTGGACCATCAAACCAATTGTTTATCGTTATGACTTTTCCCATAATAGTTCCCCCGTCAAATTCAAAATTGCTCGTGTATTTCTCAAACTTTCCTGCTTTTACGTGTTTTCCCGCCCATCAAAATCTATGTATTCATCACTTTTCCCTTATGAAGAAGCTATAAGGGAAAAGTGAAAAATATTTCATCTATAAATAGCTATTTTCTGCTTTCGTAATAGTCAATAATCATCTGCGCGCCGCCCGAATTGCCCGGTGCTTGTCCTATGATTTCCCGGACTTTTACAAGATTGTTTTTTATATCGGCATCGCAAAGTACGGACATGACGGTTTCCTTCAGCGTTTCTTTACTTGCCTGCGAATACTCTAATCGTTTCCCCACACCAAGTTTTTCTACGCACCACGCATTTACCGGCTGGTCAGACGCAAACGGAATCACAACCATCGGCGTCCCGCTTACCAGAGCCTCTGAAACGCTATTCATCCCACCATGGGTAACAAACACATCTGCCATTTTCAGCACTTCAAGCTGTGGCACAAAGCGGTAGATATGTATATTGGCCGGGAGCCGCTTTCTTAGGTCAAAATTCTCGCCGGCGGAAATAACCACATCCACCGTTTCGTCGCCAAATGCATCTATACATTTTTGAAAGAACGCTTCGGCTCCCTTTACCACGGTCCCCAGTGCAATATATACCACCGGATTTTGCCCCTTTGCAAAATCCAAAGGCTCTCCTTTCCTATCGTAAATGGAGGGTCCCAGAAATTTGTACTGCGCCTCGGGAAATTCTGCTTCGTACGGCTGATATTCCCGAAGGGTATATACAAGATTCAGCTCAGGCGGATTAAAAATGATTTCATCAAGCCAGTTATCAGTTTTCATTGGAATGCCTTTGGCAATATTTTTCGTAAATACTTTTGCAATCCATTTATGCTTAAAAACGGACATCGGGCCTTTGGACGCGATATATTCCTGCATCAACGTTTCGTTTGTGGCCGGAGCAGTGAAAATCCTTGCCACCGGTTTCTTGTACTTTTCCGCCAGATGTTTTCCCAAAAAGAAAAACTGCTCATAGATAACAAAATCATACTGTTCTATCATGCCTTCTGCCACGGCATACGCATTCTTCATCTGCTTCGAAAGCTGCTTATGGTTGTCATATCCGGCAAACTCTGCACCGCTTTCTGCAATCTTTTCTTCCCAGGAAAAAGGCAACAGGTAGGTTACCGCGCAGCCCTTTTCAATCAATTCCTGCACAAGACCGATGGTAGGTATCACATGACCATGATAGGGCAAATTTATAAATAGAATTTTCATGGTATATCTCCTTTTTCCAGCAGAAGCGAAAAATTTACGCCGCGCCCCAAGTTTGATCTCCTGCTTTTTCTCTGCACAAAAAATGAGGGAGTTTTACTCTTTTTCGCACAAAAAACGAGGGAATTTCTTGTCTTTTCTCACAGAAACTCCCTCTATCCATTTAACGTTCCATTTTCCAAAAGCTTGCACTGTAGGGCGGAAGTTCGCTACCGCCGCCAAAATCATGCATTTTTCCGCTGATGAGTTCTTCTGCCTGGCCGCAGCCTGCATCAAAATGGGCATGATACGGGTTTTCATCCATATTGATGGCCACAAGCACCCGTTCCTGATCGGTCTTCCTCTCGAAAATACACTGTTTATTGGTAAGCACCACGCTGCGGAAGCCACCGTAATTTAACGCAGGGGAATTCTTCTTGATTTCACTTAATTTTGCAATATAATTCGTAAGTTCATTCCACTCCGGTGTCTCAAAGCAAGCTCTGAGGGCGGGGTCGCCCTGGCTCTTATCCGCTTTTGCGCCCCACTCACTTCCGTAATATACGCAGGGGATGCCTGGCATACCATAGACCATGGCATACACCAGAGGCAAACATTTTTCATTTTGAATTACACTGGCAATACGGGACACATCATGATTATCCGCAAAGCTGAGCAAATGACCATCCCGGCAAATCGTCCAATCCTCCGGCCCAAACATCCGAAGCAACGAATGAACGATTTCAAACATATTGGCGCTGTTAAAGGACGAGTGGATTCCCTTGTAACACTGATAATTGGTCACGGAATGAATGTTCATCTCCCGAAGCATTTTCCCGTATTCTCCGTGAAGCACCTCCCCTAACAGGAAGAAATCCTCTTTCTTGGAATCACAAAAAGTCCGGAGGCGGTTCAAAAAGCCGTAATCCAGACAATAGGCTACGTCCAAACGGATACCGTCAATGTCAAATTCCTTAATCCAGCCTTCCACTGCGCTGAAAATATGATTTACCACATCCTCATTGTGAAGATTAAGTTTTACCAAGTCATAATTGCCTTCCCAGCCTTCGTACCAGAGTCCGTCATTGTAATTGGAATTGCCGCCAAAATCAATGCGATGGAACCAGCTGACATAGGGCGAGTTTTCCCGGTTTTTCAGCACATCCTGAAATGCCCAAAAGCCGCGCCCCACATGATTAAATACACCGTCCAAAACCACTTTGATACCGGCCTTATGAAGCGCATCGCATACCTCTTTAAAATCTTCATTCGTTCCCAGGCGACAGTCAATTTTGGTATAATCTCTGGTGTTATATCCGTGAGTATCCGATTCAAATACCGGGGAAAAATAAATGGCATTGATTCCCAGTTTTTGCATGTGGGGAATCCAATCCAACACTTTTTTAATTCGCGACGCAGCGACCCCGTCGTTCTCAAAGGGTGCCCCGCAAAATCCCAAAGGATATATCTGATAAAATACACTTTCGTATGCCCACATACGCTTGACCTCCATTATTTTTGTTCTTTTCAACCTATGAACCATTATACCATTAATTATCGATGACACCTAGCACAACTTGTGGCAAGGAAACCTTATTTTTTTCAATTTGCAAAAGTTAAATTTCCATTTATCTTTTCCTCGAATCCACAGTTTCCACACAGTTATCCACAAACTTTTTATCTATTTTTGTTTTATTCTGTCATCTTTTGTCAAAAATGTTTTTAGTCATCAGAAAAAGTAGTATTCACGTTTTCCCAGAAAAGCTCCACTTCTTCCCCTATGGTATTTTGATTAACCACCTGATAGTTCTTCCATTCTCTCGGAAATAATTTTCGATAAGAGTTTCCCACAAATCGTTCATCTAACAACGCCACAATTCCCACATCATCCGCCGTACGAATTACTCTGCCCGCAGCCTGTAACACCTTATTCATCCCCGGAAAGCGATAAGCATAATCAAATCCGTTACCGTTTTCCTCATCAAAAAACTCTTTTAAAAGCTCTCTTTCGGAGCAGACCTGAGGCAACCCGGTTCCCACAATCACGGCACCGATTAGGGAGTCTTTCTTCAAATCAATTCCTTCGGAAAAAATTCCTCCCAACACGCAAAATCCAATCAAGGATTTTTTTGTCCTCGCTTCCTCATCCGCACTGTTCGCTACTGCATTTTCTTCAAACGCCTGCAAAAATTCTTCCCGCTGCTCTTCTTTCATGTATTCTTCCTGCACCACGCAATCCATGGTCTCTTCATTAAAATAATATTCCATAAAAACCTCATAAATATGAGACAGAAAAGAATGGGACGGGAAGAAAATCATATAATTCCCGGTTTTGGCCTGTATGATTTCGTAAATATAGGCTGCAATATTTCGAAATTCCTGTTCATTTCGCCTGGTATATTTACTGGTAACATCTCTGGCGATAAAAAGTCCCCTTTGTTTTTCGGAAAAAGTAGTCTCTGCGTAGGCTTCATAATCCGTTGCCTCACCACCCAGCAGCTGCTTGTGATATTGTATCGGTAACAGCGTTGCCGAAAACAGAATACTGCTTCGTCCCCTTGCCATTGCTTCTTGCAAATTGATTCGAGGATTGACGCAAAAAAGCTTGAGAGCAAAGGTATCATCCTCCTGCATCTTACAATATATTATATAGTTCGAATCCACCTTTTCATAAATCAAAAGGAAATGGCTCACTTCGAAATAAAATTCCAACACAGCCTGGCGAATCGGCGAATCCTCCTCTTCCTCCAAAAATTGATCCATGGCAGTATAAAGGCTCTCCAAATAACCGGAAAACGTATCTGCATTTTCCAGCACAAGACAATCTTCACATTTCTTTTTCATGCCAAGCAGTTCTTTATTGCATCGTTCCAGTGCATTCACTAAACGCCGTGCCACAGACGGACTCTTTAGCTGGCGTGTAAGCGGTTGCCGTTCCAACACATAATTTAATTCTCTCTTCAGAGCCAGAAAGTCTTCCTTCACAAGGACCGCACTAAACATCTCTCTGCCCCGGTCCACCAAATTATGCGCCTCGTCAATTAAAAAAGCATAATCCCCTTTATTGCCGTCTGCAAAGAATCGTTTCAAACTGACATGAGGGTCAAAAACATAATTGTAGTCACAGATAATCATATCCGAAAACAGGCTTACATCAAGGCTTAGCTCAAACGGACACACTTCATATTCTGTTGCGACACGTTCTATGACACTTCTGTCAATTCGATCCGATTCCGTAATTGCCTGATAGATGGCATCATTGATACGATCATAATGCCCCTTGGCTCTTGGACAAACAGCCGGATTGCATTCCGCCTTATCCAGCGGACAAACTTTCTCTTTCGCCGTAATGGTCAAAGATTTTAAAGACAGACCTTTTTCTCGCATAATATCAACAGAATCCTCCGCTACCGTTCTGGTAATGGTCTTTGCCGTCAGATAAAAAATCCGTTCCGTAAGACCTTCTCCCATGGATTTTACGGCCGGAAACACGGTAGAAAGGGTCTTTCCTACTCCCGTAGGTGCCTCCATAAACAGTTTTTTCTTCTCCTTAATGGTTTGATACACATACACCGCCAGTTCCCGCTGTCCTTTTCTGTATGGGAAAGGAAACTGCAGGTTCTTTATGGAATTTTGTCTTGCAATCCCCCATTGATATTGAAAATCTGCCCATTTTTTATATTGGTTCATAAGATCTTGAAACCACTCCGTCAGCTGAATTCTCGTATATTCTTCCGTAAAGTATTTCAATTCTTCCGTTTCAATATTACAATAGGTCATTCGAACTCGAATCATCGGAAGATTTTGCTGGGTTGCATAGATAAAAGCATACACCTTAGCCTGGGCCAAATGCACTTCCACCGGAGCAACAACATACTCCAAATCCCTCGCCACACACTTAATTTCATCAATGGTCACTTGGGGCATTTCTTCTCCCATGTCAAACTGCCCCAAAGAAAGTTGATTCTCTGGTAGTTTATCCCCCGATATCTGCTGTGGCAATTTTGTGATAATTCCGTCTGCTCTTCCTTCCACTAATATCGTGTAATCCGGTGTTATATATTGATATTTCAGCATTACTTCCGCTTCGTATTCCGAACCCATTCTTCGCTGAATCATTCTATGAAGCCGGCTTCCCTCTTGCATGGCATTCTCCATAGAAGAAGTACGACGATTATCAATATCCCCGTTTCTCAAAATAAATTCCACCAATTGACGAACCGATACTCTTACTTCATAACTGAGCGGCTTTTGCTTTTCTTCAATACTTTTCATTCTTTCATCCAATCTTTTGCAGATTTCTTTTTCTTTCATAACCAGCTTACGATTCTGCTTTGTTTTCTTTATATTGTCTTTTTCTAACTTGTTTCCTATTATACTATATTTCTT
>JAZNKK010000057.1:0-38323 GCA_045578545.1 Lachnospiraceae bacterium | reverse complement strand
ATATGTCAGAAACTGAAATTAAGGTGATTAGAAACAATTTAATAAGAAATCAAGATGTATTTGTTGCAGAAATTGATGGGGAATTAGTAAAAACTGAGAAAGATTATGTTCAATCAATGATTAATGCATTTAAGTTTCCATTTAAACTTACACAAATGAAAATAGGCTGGTGTAATGATTATTTATATGATTTGAGTTGGATAAAACAAAAAATAATCATTTTGATTGTTTACAATTTTAAACAAATGCTAACGGACGAAGAAGAAAAAAAATCTAATATTGTGAAGGATTATGAGGAAATACTTTTGCCTTGGTGGGAAAAAGATGTAGTTGGTCATATGGTTGGTGGTACAACCCGAGAATTTATAATTTATTTTCAAATTTGAATTTATGGATTAAGTGAGGCTATTATGAATAGTATTGATGCAGAAAAACAGGAGGAACTATTAGCTATTATATCTGACTAGTTGGCGCAGGAGATGATGTTGATGCGAGGAAGGAAATGTCACCAGATACAGCTATGACGAAAATGGTAACTGCGTAAGTGCCATCGATGCCCTTGGAAGAACCTATGGCTATTCCTATGATTCCATGGGGAATGTAACCCGGGGAACCTACCCGGACGGCACCAGAGAGACCTTGTGGATGAAACATCTAACGGCGGAGGCGGAAGAGGATGCGTTGGAGAAGAGAGTGGTATAAATGCTGATGATCCTTCGTCATATTTACAAAGAGCATTAGATAATCAAGGATTAGAGTATTTAGGTACAGATGGAAATTGGTATCACGAGTCTGTGTTAACTGAATTTTTTAGAGGAGGTGCGCTAAATCCGAATTTTAATGAAGAAGCAGCAAGGATGACACATATTCCTATAAGCGGAGGTAATTAGTTATGTATCATAATGAAATTGATAAAGTTAATGCATTCTTAAAAGAACAATTGTGGATGGATTTTGAAATGTGTAATACCAATCGAGGAAAACTTGAACTTCACGGATTTATAGATGAAGCCGGTGATGATAAAGTGAAAATAATTTTTGAGCAACCGCATATGATTTCTTGTAATTTTTTCTTTACATATGAAGGTGACGGAAGTTTTCTCTCGGTTGTTGATGGTAAGGAAGCTTTTGAAATCAATAAGATGTATGGAGTGACACAGGGGAATATTATTTTTAAAATTACAAATGTAAATGTTGAGGCGGATATGATTATAATAGCTAAGAGCATTGAAGTTCAGATAATGCGATAAGTTAAATTTGTTTCCGTTTAAGGACACCCATCATCCAAAGACATGGTCTTTAATTTAATAGGACATAGTATTTCGTTCGTACTAGTGTAAATAAGGCGACAGGAAATTCTGCAACAGTATTTTACACTCAGCAAGGTTCAGATGTTATTGTTGATGATGTTACAAATGCGATAGTTCAGATTAGTGATAATATTAATCCATCGACATGGGCGCCTGATTTAAGTATAGTTGACCCATATATACCAGATTGAGGTGAATAAAATGAGAATTACAGAAATAAATACAGCTATTAAATCTGTTGAATATGCAGGAGAAATTTTTATAAATCTTCAGGAGTTGGATAATTTGCTAAAAACAGATTTTAGAATAGAAATGGAGGAGTGTCTAATTACGCCATATTACATTCAGGATAATAAGCGAATGGAATTATATCAATATGAGTTTTGTTGTACTGGGGAATTTGACTTTGAAGAGTACATTCTAAAATTAACTGGCAAAGATAAGATAGAAGATATTTCAGAAGAGATTTGCTGTCTTAGAAAAAATTGCTTTTCAACATGTGATGAACCGAATGGATTAGCAGATTTCCTGAAATTTCTTTTTGGTAACAAGACATTAAAGGAAGAAATCAAAAAGGTATTCGGCTATTATATTGCAGAGAATTTATACGCGGTAATATATTAAAAATTAAAAATATAATACGGTGAAATACATCACACACCACGAAAGCGATTCGTAAGCCTTTCGTAAGCCTTTCGTGAGTCCTGTGTTCTGCAGGATGTATCCATCTCCATGAAAGTCAGCGGTGTTCCTTTGCGGAATGCTTTGTGCCTGACCAGAAGTGGATAAGCTATACCACTTATACCTACGAATACGGCAACTGCGGCGAATGCTTGACCGTGATAGAGACGGACGAAGAATCCACCATTACTACAACCTATACTTATGATAAGCTTCTTCGTTTAACAAGCGAAACCATCACGGACGGTAACGGCACTTTGACCATAAGCTACACGTATGATAACGTAGGTAACCATCTGTCAAAGACTACATATCATGGAGGTTGTTCGGAAGGAGTTAGTTATTGGTATACTCCTAACCAGACAGTAAATCCTGTCGCAGATTTGGCATTTCCATCTGGAAATACATATCAATATATGGATACATATATTATTCCTGAAGGAACAGCCATATTAGAAGGAACAGTTGCACCAAATTTTGGGCAACCTGGTGGTGGATATCAATATTACGTTCCAGATCCTTCTGTAGTAATTAGAAAGTAGGTAGTGTATATGAAAGAAATACAAAAAAAACTAGTGAAAGCAATAGAGTTATGTAATACAGAACTTGAAAAAAGAAGAAAAGGGTTACCCGGAGAAGGGACAGTTGAGCAATTAGAAGAAATTATTCTTCCCGAGTTGTATAGGTTGCAAAAAGATGTTGGTGCCAAGAGATTTCCACCCAAGGAATCAAGATATATTTATTCCTTTGCGTGTGCATTTACTGTTTGGGGATGGAATATGCAAAAACCATCAGAACTATTTATACTTCTGAAAGAACTAAATGATGATTATAAGAAGATATGATGTTGATTCCGAGCTTGAATGAGAAAAAGGTATTGGAATGTCGTCTGATGATTTGGCGGAACTCGAATGTGAAATTAGAAATATAATCTGCAAAACGCATTATGAGAATGATGATTTTGATAGTGGGACAGTTAAGATATGGTATTACAATTATGACGGTAGTCAAATTAATCCTTGCGATATACCTTTGCGAATGGCAGTTACATTTTATAGTGACAAACAAGCAATACTCTTAGAAAAAAGTAGTGACTTACGTAATGACTTGTATGACTTGCTAAAAAAATTTGTACGTGGGTTTGCAAAGTTTGATTAAAAGATTCTTCTGGGGGGGTAAAAAATGTATCGACCTATATCTGAAAAAGAGCAACTATGGATTGATTATTTGTTAAATGTTGATTTTCCGGGTAGAAATATTTTGGCAAAACAGTTTTTGAAAGCAAAAGTTATATATAAGCAAGAATACTCTTATATTTCAATTAAATTTAAAGTTGAAGGCGAAGTTGAGCCATATCCATTTCGTGTCAGAGTGCCAATAGAAATGAGAGCGTTTCAAAGAACAACGTCACCAATTGTTTTTTTGCTTCATGTTATGGATGGCATTATAGATGAATTGGAGATTTATACAGCGGATTTAACACACATAGATGCAAATAACATTCAGCTAGAAAATGTAGAATATGTGGTAAATAGAGAAGAGGTACGGGGTGACCAGAACGATGTGACATGAAAAAAGGAACCGGAAAGAATCGGAGAAATTAAAAACTTTGAAAATCGAACGAATATTTGACATAACAGCGGTATGATGATACTATGATTATAGAAAAAGTGCTACCGATAGACGGTTAGCCTTAGATAGATTGATAGTCAAGAATGACCGCCAAGTTTTCTCAGGATCGGGCGGTTATTTTTGTGTCTTGCTATTACGGCCAAACGAATAACCAAGACTGAAGAAAGCAGCACCAAAATATATTACGGCAAACAAATATTCGAAAAGCAAGGCGATTGCTATATAAGTGACCTAAATTATAAACTGGATTATGGGAGAAAAAGTATGAAGTACGAAATCGATATAAAGGATGATTCAAAAGATTGTTTTGAAAAAGATGCAGATAACATTATGGAAGTAAGAGTACGCAATGATTTGGGAGAAGATATAACAAAAAACTCTACAGTGGATATTTTTCTTTCACAAAATGCGCTATATGGATTAGGAACAGAATTGATAAGAATGGCACACAATTTTAAAGAAGGAAAGCATGTGCATTTGGAACCTGTGACAGAAGAGGCTTTCGTACAAAGAATGGGAGTTTTTTTGACGCCGGATAGTAGCGAAGTTATGATTTGTTGCAACCAAGGGAAATGCATTGATGAGTATATGGTGGATGGGAACGAAGATTAGGTGTGAGAGGTAACTTGATATGATAAAAATGGAATGGATTTTAACAGAAGATTTGTCAACAATCAGTCTGGAAGAATTTGATAATGAGTGGGGCGGAATAATTGCGGGACATTTTTTATTAGAAATAAATCAATCATCGGTGGGATATTGTCCAAAGGAAAAATTGCAAGAAGGTGAAATAGGGTTAGAGGATGTATTGTACTGGCTCAGTACGCTTCGAGAGGGATTGATTGAGATAAAAAAGGGAAAAGTATATGAAATGCTACTTTTAACAAGAAATCGGTATAATTTGCGCATGAGACCGGAAAAAGATTTGTATATAGACATGGTAAGTAGAAGAGAAAAGAATATAGAATGGACGGAGTGTGTTAATTTACAGGAATTTGAAGAAGAGTTACAACGTAACATTGACAAATTTATTCAGATAATTACAGAAACAAATCCCCAATTATTGAAGTCGGAATGGATTAGACCGTTAATACTTTTATGACAGAAGAATAAAAAAAGTGCTACCGATATACAGCTAGCCCCAGATAAATTGATAGTCAAGAATGACCGCCATACCGGGCGGTTATTTTTGTGAAATCTCGTGAATGCCAAGGATTACAAGGATGTAAAGGTATTTTTAAAAATTAGCACTCACCTCTTGACAGTGCTAACAAAAGATGTTATACCTATGTTAGAACAAGTTTGATAGCAAAGGAGGAAAATCCCTCTGCTCCTGCAAAGGCAGAAACCTCTGCAAGCAGAGCTGCATTTTCCTTCGGAAAACAAGGAGGGATATCCTATGAATATTTCAAAATTTACACAGAATTCCGTGCAGGCGATTGAGCAGTGCGAGAAGTTGGCATACGAATACGGCAATCAGGAAATCGAGCAGGAGCATTTGTTATATTCGCTACTGACCTTAGAGGATAGCTTGATTTTAAAGCTCATCGTGAAGATGGAGATTGACAAAGAGCATTTCCTGGACCGCGTGAAAAAGGCGGTGGAAAAACGGGTAAAGGTACAGGGTGGACAAAAGCTCATCGGCGAGCATTTAAACAAAGTACTCATTTCCGCAGAAGACGAAGCAAAGCAGATGGGCGATGAGTATGTATCGGTGGAGCATTTGTTCCTCTCTATGCTAAAGTACCCCAACAAGGAAATCAAAGAGATTTTCCGGGAATATGGTATCCACAGAGAACGGTTTTTGGGCGCGTTATCCACGGTGCGGGGCAATCAGCGGGTGACCAGCGACAACCCGGAAGCCACCTATGATACGTTGGAAAAGTACGGCCAGGACTTGGTGGAGCGGGCAAAACGGCAAAAGTTAGATCCGGTCATCGGTAGGGACAGTGAGATTCGAAATGTGATTCGGATACTCTCAAGAAAGACCAAGAACAATCCCGTGCTGATTGGGGAACCGGGTGTCGGTAAGACGGCGGCCGTGGAAGGCCTTGCCCAGCGAATTGTAAGGGGCGACGTACCCCAGGGATTAAAGGATAAGAAAATCTTTGCGCTGGATATGGGCGCGTTGGTAGCCGGTGCCAAATACCGAGGGGAATTTGAAGAACGGTTAAAAGCGGTGCTGGAAGAAGTGAAGAAATCCGAAGGGCAGATTATCCTATTTATCGACGAGTTGCACACCATTGTGGGGGCCGGTAAGAGCGACGGCGCCTTAGATGCCGGCAACATGTTAAAGCCTATGCTGGCAAGAGGAGAACTTCATTGTATCGGTGCCACCACTTTGGACGAATACCGCAAATACATCGAGAAGGACCCGGCGCTGGAGCGGCGTTTTCAGCCGGTGATGGTGGATGAGCCCACGGTGGAGGACACCATCTCGATTTTGCGAGGACTTAAGGAACGTTATGAAGTATATCACGGCGTAAAAATCATGGATAATGCCTTGGTGAGCGCGGCAACGTTATCTAGCCGCTACATTACCGACCGTTTCCTGCCGGATAAGGCCATCGACTTAGTGGACGAAGCCTGCGCGCTTATTAAAACAGAGCTGGACAGCATGCCTACGGAATTAGATGAGATGCAGCGACGCATCATGCAGATGGAAATCGAAGTGGCTGCGCTGAAAAAGGAGGACGACAATTTAAGTCGGGAACGCCTTGCGACATTGCAGAAGGAACTGGCAGAGGAAAAAGAAGTTTTCAGTAATAATAAAGCCCGATGGGAAAATGAAAAGAGCGCGGTAGAGAAGCTTTCCAAATTGCGGGAAGAGATTGAGGAAACCGGCAATCAGATTCAAATTGCCCAAAGGGAAGGAAATCTGGAAAAGGCAGCGGAATTATCCTACGGTACCTTACCTGCCCTTCGTAAGCAGCTGGAGGCAGAGGAGGAAAAGGTAAAGGGGCAGGAGACCACGCTGGTACACGAATGCGTATCCGAGGAAGAGATTGCCAAAATTATATCCCGCTGGACCGGCATTCCGGTATCCCGGTTAAATGAATCGGAGCGTAATAAAACCCTGCATCTGGAAGAAAAATTAAAAGAGCGGGTGGTTGGTCAGGAAGAAGGCGTTGTGAAAGTATCGGAAGCCATTATCCGTTCCAAGGCCGGTATCAAAGACCCTACAAAGCCCATTGGTTCCTTCCTGTTTTTGGGACCCACCGGTGTAGGAAAGACCGAGCTTGCTAAAACCCTGGCCCAGGCACTTTTTGACGATGAAAACAATATGGTCCGCATCGACATGAGTGAGTATATGGAGAAGTATTCCGTATCCCGATTGATCGGAGCGCCTCCCGGATACGTGGGGTATGACGAAGGCGGACAGTTGACGGAAGCGGTGCGGAGAAAACCGTACTCGGTGGTGCTGTTTGATGAGGTGGAAAAGGCCCATCCGGATGTGTTTAACGTACTCTTACAGGTATTGGATGATGGTAGAATTACCGACTCCCAGGGAAGATGCGTTGATTTCAAAAATACGATTTTAATTATGACCTCCAACATCGGTGCCGGTGCCCTCTTAGAAGGAATCCGCCCAGACGGCTCCATGGAAGAAGCCGCAGAAAAAGAAGTGATGGATGACTTAAAACACCATTTCCGACCGGAATTTTTGAATCGTCTGGATGAAATCATTCTCTTTAAACCGCTGTCTCAAAATAACATCGGCTTTATTGTGGATTTGATTATGGAGGATTTGAATAAGCGTCTTGCCGACAAGGAAATCCGGGTAGAGCTTACCGAGGAAGCCAAGAAGCACATCGTACAAAACGGCTACGACCCGATTTACGGTGCCAGACCGTTGAAACGATACATTCAAAAGACAGTGGAAACCCTGGCTGCCAAAATGATTTTATCCGGTGGATTATCCGCGAAGGATGTAATCTGCATTGATTTGGCTGGAGAAGAGCTGGTGGCAAGGAAGAATAAGATACTAAGTTAAGTATCCTAAATAATCGTATATGCACAAATAATTATATTATGTTCCCCATCATAAACTCCTGTTCCCGGAGCCTTTGGTTCCCCGGGACGGGAGTTTTTTTATACAACACGATTGGCAAATCTTAAAAGCGATTATGACAAAAATCGGTTAAGAAAAAAAGAAAACAGATTAGCCAAACCCTAGGAATTGTGGTTGCATGGATATAGTAGAAGTGGTATTATGTTAAGAGATAAAACACAAGATTTTGTGGTGGATTTGAAGCCGAAACGCAGGAAAATAAGCAGAAAAATCATTCAAAAACAAGTTATGTAAATTGTGTTTTCGACAGGGAAATAATATTATGTAAACCGTAAAAAATCCCGGACGTTGCCTGTAAATGGTTTACATAAAAATGGAAAGCTTTGAATTATCGTTTGACATAATTAAAATAAGTAAAGAAATTCGGAAAATTCGTTTCAAAACTATATCTGGAAGTGTAAAAATATTATGTTAACACAAGATATAGATAAAAATAAAAAAGCGAAAGAAATGAAAAAAGAAACAGGACATATCATAAAGAGGAAACGAAGGATAGGTCGGAGGGAAAATGAAACATCGGATTACATGTTTGTTTTGGGATGTGGATGACACCTTATTGGATTTTAAAGCGTCGGAGCGACATGCACTGAAGGAAGCTTTGCAGGAGCAGGGGATTTATTGTGACGAATCCATGGTACAATCCTACTCGGCTATCAATGAAAAGTATTGGAAACTTTTAGAAAAGGGAAAGGTTACCAAAGCTGAGCTTATGGTGAGACGGTTTCAAGATTTTATCCGGCTTCACGGACTTCCTTTGGTGGATTTGAATCGGCTGACGGAGCGTTATCCGAAGGCGTTAGGAGAAGTGTATTTTTACAAAGACGACTCCGGACACCTTTTGGAGGAATTAAAAAAGGCGGGTTACAAAAATTATTTGGTGACCAACGGAGCTTCTTCGATTCAGCGGGAAAAATTATCCAGAGCCGGGATTTTAGAAATGGTAGATGGCATTTTTATTTCAGAGGAAATCGGATATTATAAACCCCAGGAAGAATATTTTGCCTATTGCTTAAAGAAAGCAAAAGAGGAAGGCAGTATAGAAGAGAAGCAACAGTGTCTCCTCATCGGGGATAGTGTGAGCAGCGATATGAAAGGAGCCCAAAAGGCCGGAATTCCCTGTTGCTACTATTTGCCGACGAAGGATTCTTCCTCGGAAGAGGAAGAAAAGAGAAAAAAAGAACGTGTGAAACGGGAAGTTGAAATTGTATCGGAAGGACAGACGCTGAAGGTGGATTACCAAATCAGTCATCTTTGGCAGATCTGGGAGATTCTCAAAGAGAAGGAACCCGGGAGAGCGCAAATTTAAAGAGAGTGGATACAAAGAGAACGAACCCGGAAAAAATAAATAAAAAGAGAGCGAAAAAAAGAAGGTCGTCTTTCGAAGCGAATTAAGTAGGGAAAAGTAGCAAAAAAAGGAAAGAGAGGAAATGCAGATGAGTGCATTGGAGCGGTTTATTTCTTATGCGAAAGTAAATACCCAGTCAAAAGAGGGAAGTGACAGTTTTCCCAGCACCAAGAATCAGAGAGGTTTTTTAAGTGAACTGGCGCTGGAACTACGTAAAATGGGAGTGGAAGATGTGCGTCAGGATATGACGTACGGGTATGTCTATGCGACGATTCCAAGCAATTGCAAGGATAAAGTGGTCCCTTCTGTCGGATTTATTGCACATGTGGATACCTCAGATGCCATGAGCGGGGAAGGAGTTCAACCCAGAGTAATTGAGAATTATGACGGAAACGACATCTGTTTGAATAAAGAAAAGAATATTATGACTTTGGTGAAGGACTTTCCGGAACTGAAAAAGTATAAGGGAAAGACGTTAGTTGTGACGGATGGGACAACCCTTCTTGGTGCGGATGACAAGGCGGGGGTTACGGAAATCATGGAGATGGTGAAGTTTTTTATGGAGCATCCCAGAAAAAAACACGGCAACATCTGTGTGGCATTTACTGCGGATGAGGAAATCGGAAAGGGTGTAGAATTCTTCCGCATTGCTGATTTTGGTGCCCACTATGCTTATACTTTGGATGGCGGAGAAATCGGAGAGATTTCTTATGAAAACTTTAATGCTGCAGGAGCTAAGCTTACGATTAACGGCCGAAGCGTGCATCCCGGGGAAGCGAAGGGAAAAATGGTGAATGCCATTTTAGTGGCGCAGGAGTTCCAAAACCTGCTTCCGCAAAAAGAACGTCCGGAATATACGGAAAACAGAGAAGGCTTTTATCATTTGCTGGAACTGAAGGGAACGGTAGAAGCGGCAGAAGCGGAATATATCATTCGGGATCATGATTTTGAAAAATTTGAAATGCGTAAGAAAACCATGGAAGAAGTGGCAAAAAAAATCAATGCCGCCTATGGGGAAGGAACCGCAAAGCTTAAGATAGAGGATAGCTACTACAACATGGAAGGCAAGGTGCTTAGTCACCCTTGCGTGCTGGAGAAAGCCAAAAAAGCAATGAAAGCACTGAAAATCAAACCGTTAGAGACGCCCATTCGAGGTGGAACGGACGGAGCCAAACTTTCCTATCTGGGACTTCCCTGTCCGAATCTTGGTATCGGTGCAGGCGCTTTCCACGGCAAGCATGAATATCTTTGCGTAGAAGATATGGAAAAAAATATCGAACTGATTATTCAGATTGTTCAGGAATTTGCAAAGGATTAAGGAATAAAATCTTCCGGTGCAAAAAGGGTTGCAGAGCTTCGGAAAGCGGGGCGGAGATATGTTCTGCCGGAATATTGCGTCCCTGAAACGGAAAATCCATAGAAAGCAAAAATAGAATCAGCTTGGAGCGGGCATGGAATTTTTTGAGGTATTCCATAAGGGGAACAAGGGATTTTCCTTTTTTGGAAGAAACCGGCATGTCCTGCAGGGGGCGACCAATCTGAAGAAGGGACAGAGAAGTAACCTGGGTGGTAATGCAGTCGTCAGATTTCCAAAAGACAACGTTGAAACGTACGTTGGCAAAAACAGGGCTGTGGTGTTTTAACCAGTTTAAGTATTCACTTAATTCTTCCTTTACCGCTTCTTTGGAAAGGGCACAGTCGATGACTACCGCCATTTCCAAAATGCCGCCGGTGTAGTTTCCGGGGACGTGAAGAATCTGTTCTACCTGATTGATAAATTTTTGACGTTCCACAACACTTTTCATGATTTTACCTCCCACGTTTGGAATGTAGAATTATCTTGCATATATTGATTTTAGATGAGGAAAAAGAAATTGTAAATATCCGTTTGTAAAGGGGAGTGTTTATGGAAAACAATTGTAAAAAAGAGTATGGACTTGTTTTATCCGGCGGAGGAGGCAAAGGGGCTTATCAAATCGGTGCATTGAAGGCACTGGAAGAGATGGGGATTTTGCCTTGTATTACTGCAGTGGCAGGAAGCTCCGTGGGCGGTCTTAATATGGCACTTTTGGCAGAAGGGGACATGGAAAAAGCCGTAAATGTCTGGGAAAACATCAGCTACCGGGATTTTGTTTCCTTGGATGAAATGGGGTTTGTTCCGGGACAAGAAGGAGACGGCATGTTTTCCAGAGAAGGAATCAAACGGATTCTTAGAGAAAACGTGATGTTGGAAAAAATGGCATCGAAAGATGTGCGCTACTATATTACGGTATGTCACAAGGATTCGACAGGAAAGCAGCTGTTGGATTATGTATATATGAACGAAAGAACCAAAGAGGAAATGGAGCAGTATCTTCTGGCTTCTTCCGCCATTCCGCTGATGTATGACAATGTGGAAATTAACGGAATCAGCTATTATGACGGAGGTTTAATGGACAATTGTCCGATTTTGCCGGTGTACAATAACGGCAAAAGGAAGATTATTGTAATCAGTCTGGACTATCAATATCAACTTCCGAAAGAGCAGTTCCCGGGAGCTGATTTTTACGTATTACGTCCCAGCGTCAATTTGGATTTGAATCGTGTTTCCGGTACTATTGATTTTTCCAAATCCGGTGCAGCCTATCGAATGAAATTGGGATATTTGGACACAAAAGCCATTATGCCTGCACTCCTTTTGGGGGAACCTTTACCGGATGTGAGCGGCAACCGGGGATTGGCGGAGCATGAACTGCAAAAAAGTGTGATTACCACCAAGATTGAAGAAGATAAGGCCGGGTTATCCAGAATTTTGGGAAAATACGGTGTGGATTTGTAAGAAGATTTTCCAATTCCTGTTAAAAACTGATTCAAAAAAGAGGCAGGGGAATTCGATAGAAAAGGATATTAGAATATTGAGGAAAAGAATGAGAACTAAAAAAAGACATAGGGGAAGTTTGGCGCTTCTTTTGCTGCTTCTGTTTTTATTTCCGGTACTAAGCGGATGCGGGGACGGAAAAAGAATTGTGCTGACTACCGGTTTTGAAGAAGATGAAGTGTTTCGAATGGAGGGAATTTCCTGCTATCGCTGGGAGATGTTGATTTATCTGACGAACATTCAGAATCAATACGGGGAGGTCTATGGGCAACAAATTTGGGGTAGCACCATTGATGGAGTCCCCTTGGAAGAGAACGTACGTCAGACTGTACTGGCAAGAGTAGCGAAGATTAAAATGATGAATTTGCTGGCGGCAAATTATAATTTGGAATTAAGTGAAGAAGAAATTGCGTTGGTGCAGCAGGCGGCGAAGGAATATTTCAATAGCTTAAGTCCGGAAGAAGTGGAGGCATTCGGGGATATCAAAGAAGCGGATATTGCTCAAATGTATGAAGAATATGCGCTGGCGCATAAAGTGTATAATTATCTGATTGCAGATGTGAATCCGGAAATCAGTGATGATGAGGCAAGAACGGTGGTAGTCAAGCAAATTGTACTGCCCATTGTATATGAAAGTGCGGACGGTACGTACCTTCCTTATTCTACCAGCGATAAAGGGCTGGTAAGAACGACGGCGGAAGAAATTTTGACGGCTCTAGCAGACGGGGCGGATTTCGATACGCTGATGATTAGCTACGGTAGTCCGGAATCCGGTGTGGTTTCTTTTCGAAAGAACGAACGAGAAGCCGTGGTGGAAGAGGCTGTATTTTTGTTAGAAGAAGGCGAAGTCAGCGGAATCATTGAAGGCGAGCAGGCTTACTATATTTTTTATTGTGTGACGCCTTTGGATAGGGAAGAAACGGACAATGCCAAAATCGAATTGGCAGAGGAAAGACGAAAGGATGCCTTCAATCAGGTGTATGAATTCTTTATTGCGGATAAGGATTGCTATTTAAATGAAGAAGTGTGGAATGAAATTGTTTTTATTGGAAATGAAACCATAAACACCTCCAATTTCTTTGATATTTATGAGCGATATTTTCCTTAAATCCGTCTTTAAAATTAAGAAAAATGATATGGAAAGTAAAATTATTAGCACTCTTATCAAATGAGTGCTAATTTTTTCTTGACTTTTGTCCTTGCCGGTATTAGACTGTTTTATGTGGGGAAAAGAAAGCTTTCCCCAAGAAATAACGAAGTAAGAAGGAAGGACGTGAAGTACTATGCCAGCAAAGCATGGAAGTTTATCGATTAACAGTGAAAATATTTTCCCGATTATTAAAAAGTGGTTGTATTCCGACCATGATATTTTCTTTCGGGAATTGGTAAGTAACGGCTGTGATGCCATTACCAAATTAAAAAAGTTGGATATGATGGGAGAATATACGCTTCCGGAAGGATATAAACCGAAGATTGAAGTCATCGTCAGCCCGGAAAACAAAACTTTGACCTTCATCGATAACGGTCTTGGAATGACGGCCGATGAAGTGGAAGAATACATCAATCAGATTGCTTTCTCCGGAGCAACGGATTTTATCGAGAAATATAAGGACAAGGCAAATGAAGATCAGATTATCGGCCACTTCGGTCTCGGATTTTATTCCGCATTTATGGTGGCTGATGAGGTGCAGATTAACACACTTTCTTATAAGGAAGGGGCAAAGCCGGTACATTGGACCTGTGATGGCGGCACCGAGTACGAAATGGAAGAAGGCACCAGAAACGAAGTTGGTACGGAAATTATTTTGTCCGTAAACGAAGATTGCCTGAAATTCTGTAATAAATATGAGGCAGAAGAAGTATTGAAGAAATATTGTTCCTTCATGCCTGCTGAGATTTATCTTAGCCAGGAAGGGGAAGTATTGACGGAGGTGATTGAACCTTCGGAAAAATTAGATACAGATGAAGTTCTTGAGACCATTACCAAAGAAGGAAAAGAGGGAGAAGAGGCGAAGGAGCAGCTAAAGATTAAAAAGCGTCCCGTGCCCCTCAATGAAACCACACCTCTTTGGGCAAAGCACCCCAACGACTGCGAACGGGACGAATACATTGCGTTTTACCGCAAAGTATTCAGAGATTACAAAGAACCGCTGTTTTGGATTCATTTAAATATGGATTATCCCTTCAATTTGAAAGGTATTTTGTACTTCCCGCAGATTAATATGGAATACGAATCCATAGAGGGTGTTATTAAGTTGTATAACAATCAGGTGTTTATCGCGGATAACATCAAGGAAGTGATTCCGGAGTTTTTGATGTTGTTAAAAGGGGTAATCGATTGTCCTGATTTGCCGCTGAACGTATCCCGTAGTGCCCTTCAGAACGATGGATTTGTAAAGAAAATTTCGGATTATATCAGCAAAAAAGTAGCGGATAAGCTGGCAGGAATGTGCAAGACCGAAAAGGAAGAATACATCAAGTACTGGGACGATATCAGCCCGTTTATTAAATTCGGCTGCTTGAAGGACGATAAGTTCTGCGAAAAGATGACGGATTATATTCTCTTTAAGAATTTAGACGGAGAGTATATGACGCTTCCGGAATGTTTGGAAGTAAAACCCATCGATACGGAAGAATCTGCGGAAGATGAAGAAGGCAACAAGGTAGAAGCAGAAGTGGTAGAAGAGGAACCGAAGGAGGAAGAAAAGAAAGACAAGGTCATCTACTATGTAACGGATGAGCAACAGCAGAGTCAGTACATCAATATGTTTAAGAAGGCGAAAAAAGATGCGGTTTATTTGACGCACAGCATCGACCAGCCCTTCGTTTCCCAGCTGGAAAGCAAAAACGAAGGAATCAAGTTCATGCGTATTGATGCAGACCTTACCGATGATTTTAAGGCAAAGACCAGCAAGAAAGCGCAGGAAGAATTGGATAAGCAGGCAGAGGAACTTACCGGGCTTTTCAAAAAGATTATCAAAAAGGATTCCATCCAGGTAAAATTGGAGAAATTAAAGAACAAAGAGATTTCTTCCATGATTACCGTATCGGAAGAAACCAGAAGAATGCAGGATATGATGAAGATGTATTCGATGCCCGGTATGGATATGGGAATGTTTGGTAAAGAAGGACAGACTTTGGTATTGAATGCCAACAATAAGTTAGTGCAAAAGATTATGGAAGAAAAAGAAGGCGAAAATGTGACCCTTCTTTGTGAACAGCTCTACGATTTGGCGCTTCTTCAAAATGCACCCCTTTCTTCGGAAGCGATGACAAAATTTGTCGCAAGAAGCAATAAAATTATGATGCTGTTGGTGTAAAATTACGTGGAATTAAAAAAGTAGTGTAAAAATAAATATCTTCGAAAGACCGTTCGCGGAACTTTCGAAGATATTTTTTTGTTTGAATCCGGCAGTATTTGCACCGAGTTTTTTAGTGGAACCGGCGATGCTTATGCCGGTGATTTTTAGTATCGTATGTTGCAGACTTTCCATTCACCGTCAATACGGACAAAGTAGAAACGACCCACCACAGGGATGATTTCCGGTTCGGAGTAGTAAGACAAATCCAAACATTGCTCTAGATGTACTTCGCAGTAAAAACAGTCTTGGCTATAAACCACAAAATCCACAACTTCCGCATTTTGGATTTCGGAAGAGGTGTGGGCAGCAAAGTATTGTCTGGAAGTGCCGGCCTTAATCATATAGAGAATCTCACTACCTTCTACAAAGTAGGCATCTAAGCCGTCATCCGGTAAATCGTTGGAAATATAATTGGCATAGGCAGAAACCGTTTCAATGGCAAATGCCTGCATCGAGGAAGCATTGGCGGAATCAACGCCAAAGGAAACTTCATAAAATCCGGTGCGGCTATTAAAGGTGACTTCGGTTTCTTCACCGAAACTGTTGTAAGCAGTGATTACCGGTGCCTCGTAGAGTCCGTCTATTTTGTACCGTTCCATCGTGGGAAGCGTTACATAATCCGATACATAGGATGCAGCATCATAACTTTCTCCCATGGAATAGCGATAGGAGTCCGACAAAGGAATGCCGTTAATAGAGATACTGCAGTTGGAAGGCGCCAGAATACGGAAATCATATTGCGGCTCGGAATACAATTCAAAGGAAGAAATATACCATTTAGGAAAATTGTATTCGTGGGCATCGGTCTGGGATTTCCGAAGGGCTAGAGTACCTACGATATATCCGTTGGCAGTAATATGATATTCCGGGAAATCTTCGGAGTAATTTTGGGAAGGCTGGTAATCCAGCTGTGTTCCTTCCAATAATAAATTAAAATAATTTTTTACATTATCAAAGGTTTCAAATTCACCGATTTCCGGTTTCATGGTAAGCATGTGGTAAAGGGTGTCATAATCTCTGCTTTCCAAAAGCGACACAATTTCTTCCATGTCATGGTAAGGTCTGGAGGCCTGATAAGCATTTTCATAAGCTTCCAGAAAATTGTAAAAATAGCCCAGTGCTACTGCAATGGTTATGGAAAGGGTTCCGAGCCAGGCCAGTAAAAATACAGAGAAAGGCTTTGCTTTTCGCTTTAAAAAGGGAATGCGGTCCGCCCCCGGAGATGGTGCGTTGCTTTCCTTGACCGCGTCTTTGGAATCCGTGGTTTTTTCTTTTTCGGACGGAGTTGTCCGGACTTTTTGTTTGGGAGGAGAATTCACGCCCTCAATCTCCAACATGGTAAGTTCGCCCTCATCGGGTTTCCAACCTTTTTCCGGATAAAGAAGGGATACGTCGTCCGCCCAGGAATCCTGCGATTCTTCATGGTTTGCCATTACTGCGCCCTCCTTTCTACCACGAAAGCCGTGGGGATTCGTCTTGCAGAACGGATGGTGCAACTACTGATGAGTTCTTCGCCGTTATACACCATAGAAGAGGACATACCTCCGTCTAAGTTAGCTGCGTTTACGGCACCGTATTCTAACATGACTTCAATTAAATCAGACATGGATGCGCCCATGGAATTAGCCTGTCTTCCTTCGATTACCAATAGTAGGACGGCACCGTCGCTTCTTTGACCGATGGCGGTTCGGGGATTTAAACCGCTTCCGACACCGGAATAGTTGGCAGCATTACCGTTGACAATCAAAGCAGGACCGAAGGATACCGCATCCCGGATTCCCATGGAAACTGCCTGCGCAGCCGTCATGCTTCCGACAATCAGGACATTGTCCTGATTAAATCCATAAACGTCATAGACGGTATTGGGGTCTCCTAAGAGAAGCTGCCCTTCGGAGATAACAATTCCCTCCGGCATACCACCGGAACCAAGACCGTTCTCGTCGTCATATTTTCCACCGTTGACACCGGCAATACAATCATAATCTGCCACAATATCCACCAGAGTCCGGCCGGAAGTGTCCAAGGAAAAAGAATCGATTACACCGACCTTCACACGGGAAGGGTCATCGATGACCATCATCAGTCCGTTATAGGTAGCACCGTGTACTTCGTAGATTTCGATACCGTCTTCAGAAATCATGGCATCATTTTCCGGAAGGTTACCGGCAAGAAGTGCGTCGCCGGAAACGGTAGCTTCCTCATTTTGTGCAAGGACGGTAATTAAGGTGGCATCGGTAACCTCAGATAATACTTCCGTATTGTTTTTTTCCTGAATTGCGGCAATTTCCTCTTCGGATAAGAAAATTTTGGAAAGAATGCCGCCGGCACTGGATTCCATAACAGAGGCCACAAACAAATCCCTGACGTAAGGAGAGGGACCTTTGTTAACATACATCAGCATAATGTATAATCCGGCAATGCAAACCAGCAAAGTGGAGAAAAGCCACAGAAAAAAGCGCCCTATCCATCGGGCGATTCGCTTACCGAGCGATATTTTATTTTTGGTTTGACTGTTGTTTGTTTTTTCTTTCATAAATCCTTTTATATCATATTTAAAATCACTAGGCAAGAAAACATTGCATCTTTGACACGGGAATGTACGGTAGGGAAAGTGTACAAAGCTTTGGTGAAATGGGTTGAGGTAGAATAGGGGCACGGGAAGGAGGAGAAAACGCGTAGGGAAAATAAAGTGTAGAACAAAAACGTATAATGGAGAAATGTGTAGAATAGAAGACAGAAAAAAGAAAAACGGTTCTAAAGCCAAGAAGAAAGATTGTCCGACAAATATCGTGGGCGAGAAACCACGATAACACGACATAATATAGAATTAAGCACAAGGTTGTAGTTTTTTGACAAAAATAATTGACTTTCATAGTAGAAATATGCTATTTTCTACCTAGCGAGAAACAAGGATGTGTGTTATGATATTTAACGCATGTATTGTGGAAAGCAATTTTGTGTAGCAGAGGGAACGGAAGATTCATAGAATACATAGACTACGGTAGTGTAGATGGAAAATTTCGTTTAAGAATTTTCAAAGGAGCGTTGTAAAATTCTTGTGCGTGGTAACGTACCTCGTGGTTGACGCTTCGGAATGGAGGAGAAAAATGAAAAAGAAATTAGTAGTATTGGCAATGAGCCTTGGTCTTTCTCTTGCAATGCTGACCGGTTGTGGTGCTCCCACAGTAGAAGAATTGGTTGACAGCATGTATGAGAACCAGCCGGAATCCGCAACCATGGATATCACCATGGATATGGGTCTTGAAATGGCTATGGAAGGAATTTCTGCTGAGATCGAATTAGGAGCTGATTTTACAGCAGCATGTCAGGGACTTCAGAATCCGGAAGAATTAGTAATGGAAATGACAGGTACCGTTGATATGGACGCAATGGGAACTTCTGAATCCGTTGATATGGAAGCATACTATGTAGCAGATGGCGAAGAAGTAACCATGTATCTTTACGATGAAGCGTCTGATATGTGGACCTACAGCGAAAGCGAAATGGATCTTTCCGCTTCCATGGAAGCAAATGATTCTGTAAAAGAACTTTGGTACAATGCAACTTTGGCAGAAGAAACCGAAGAAAAGAACGGTGTAGAATGTTATGTATTAACAATGGACCTTAACATGGCTGATATGGCTGATGTCATGAACGAGGCTATGGACGCTGCTGAGATGGAAGAAATGTTCGAATCTCTCGGTGTTAGTGTAGATATGGAAGAAATGTATGAATACATTAACATGAAATATACAGTATATGTTTCTGTAGAAGAACAGATGTTAATCGCAGCAGATGTAGATGCTTCTGCTATCGACTTACTTGGTATCTGTGATGCACTTGGATTATCTGATTACATCGGAGAAATTGAAACTCTTGAATTTACTACATTTACCGTTGGTGTAGTTATGTCTGATATCAACGAGACTACAGTGGAAGTTCCGGAAGATGTTATTGACGAAGCTGTAGAAGCAGGCGATATTACTACTACAGTAGTTCCTGAAGGAGAGACTGGTGAGGAACCTTCAGAAGATTCAGAAGAACCCAGCGAAGAACCTTCGGACGACGAAGAGGTTTCTTCTGACGCAACCAGCGTAGATTTGTATGACCTTGCAGGTAATTTCTTAATCACAGTAAACATTCCGGAAGGATTTACTTATTTACCTGAATGGTCTGATACAACAGATTGGAGCTATATCAATATGGAATCTTCTGAGGAAGATATCTGGGTTAACTCTTATGTAACTTATGAAATGCAGTACTTCTTAAACGATGGTACTACACCGGATGATGAAGGCATTTCAAACTACAATGTTACAGTTACTGACTTAGAGCCGGTTGCAGGTGGTGTACAGTGCTTCGTTGCATGCGAAACATTTACTTATACATTTGACGACGGAACAAGCTATGATTCCGAAAATTACTACATCTGCGTTCCTTACACAGATCCTTATGACAGCAACTTGTATGATTTTGTAAACATCGAGTTGGATTACAATGCAGCAGATTGGACCGTGGATCAGTTCCAGCAGAGAGCATACGAAGTATTCGGTGAATAATTTCAGAATGCAGGAATGCGTTGCAAAGATGATTTGCAAGTAACCAAATAAAAATCCTCGGTAGTGAGGTACGATACGGAACACATTTTCAAGAGCTTTGATGAAAGGCTGGCGAAGATGTGTTCCTTTTTGCACCGGATTTTGGGGTTTTCGATACAAAAAAACGGATTCCTAAAAAACAAAAGTGGAACGGGAAGGAAGCGCATGATATAATGATATTGTATTGAGATTGATGTTACCGGGAGGAAGGAAATGAAATCCAAAACTCGAATTTGTTTGCAGGTGCTTGTTTTGCTGGCAGGCTGTTTGCTTCTTGCTTATGGTGTGTATCGAGGAGAAGCGGAAACGATATGGCAAAAGGCGATTTTTATTTGTTATGAATGTATCGGAATCGGTTAAAGGAGGGGAAGATGAAGAAGTTATTAAAAATTCCCCGTATGTGGATTCAGGCATTGTTTTTTGTACTTACCAATGGTTATGTGGCAGGATTTTTAAATGCGAAAATATACAAGGGTAATTTGAAACGAATCTGCGTTCCGGGACTCAATTGTTATTCCTGCCCCGGTGCTTTGGGGGCTTGCCCCATAGGTGCGCTTCAGGCGGTAATCAGTAGCTCGCAGTATAAGATTTCCTGTTATATCTTTGGCTTTTTTCTGGTGGTAGGGACCCTTTTGGGACGTGCCGTATGCGGATTTTTATGTCCCTTTGGTTGGATACAGGATTTGGTATACAAAATCCCTCTTGGAAAAAAGAAGACCGGTGATAAGCGGAAAAATTTACCGGGACACCGTATCCTGATTTGGTTCAAATATGTGGTATTGCTTGTATTGGTGCTCCTTTTACCGATGTTTGTTAAAACGGAATTTGGCGCAGGAATCCCTTGGTTTTGCAAGTATCTTTGCCCCAGTGGTACATTGTTTGGGGCTCTGCCGCTTTCGATGGATGAGATGATTGCCCAAAACATGAAGGGGTTATTTGGTTGGAAATTCAGTATTTTGGTAGTTTTATTGCTATTATCGCTCTTTTATTATCGTCCTTTTTGCAAGTACCTTTGTCCACTGGGGGCGGTATATGGTTTCTTTCATAAGTTTAGCCTGTTTCGGCTTTCGGTGGAGGAAGAAAAATGTGTGTCCTGCGGAAAGTGCGAGGCAAAGTGCAAAATGGGGATTGCTCCAAACAGAACGCCGGACAGCATGGAATGCATTCGTTGCGGAGAGTGCGTAAAGGAATGTCCGACCGGTGCATTGCAACTTGGCTTTGGAAAAAAATAAGTATTGGATAGAAGAGGAACGAAAAGAATCTCACTGCATATACTGACAGTAAATCAGGATGTAGTGAGGTTTTTTATGCCCATTGACGACGAAGAATTAGGACTGATAGACAGTACGACCAGCGGAGGATTAAGATTTTGGGTCACTTCCGCAATCGGGTTGATACCGATACAAAATGCTACAATTAACATTTATAATTCCAGTGACAGCACCAGAGAAATTGATCGGGTACAGACCGATGAAGTGGGACAAACAAAAACAGTGGAGTTGTCTGCGCCCCAAAGAAGTTACAGTGAAATGCCGCAACAGGAAGTAAGACCGTATGCGGAATATAATTTTTTGGTTGAAGCGGAAGGATATGAGCCGGTTAGCATATCCGGAGCAGAAATTTTGTCCGGAGTTACTGCTTTGCAGCAGGTACAGATGAATCCATTGGAAATTGCAAGGGAGGATCAGGAGAACATAGATATCCCGGACCATACTTTGTACGGAGATTATCCGCCCAAGATTCCGGAGCCGGAAGTAAAGCCGGTGCCGGAAAGTGGTGAAATCATTTTAAGCAGAGTTGTGATTCCGGAATTTATTGTGGTGCATGATGGAGTGCCCAGCGATTCCAGCGCTAAAAATTATTACGTTCGCTATGCAGATTATATTAAAAATGTGGTTTCCAGTGAAATCTATGCTACATGGCCGGAAAATACTATTTATGCAAATATTTTAGCTATCATGAGTTTTACGCTGAACCGGGTATATACGGAGTTTTACCGAAATCGCGGCTACGATTTTACCATTACCTCTTCTACGGCGTATGATCAGAAGTGGATATACGGAAGAAATATATACAGCAACATTTCTTTTTATGTGGATTCCATTATTAACAACTATATGTCCCGCCCGGGGATTCGTCAGCCGATTTTTACTTCCTATTGTAACGGAACAACCGCAACCTGTACCGGCTTGTCGCAGTGGGGTTCCAAATACTTAGGAGATCAGGGATACCGTCCGATTGAGATTATGAGATATTATTACGGGAATGATATCTATATCAATTCCACGGATTTTATCAGTGGGATTCCTTATTCCTGGCCGGGTTCCAATTTGCAAAGAGGTTCCTCCGGTCTTAAAGTAAGACAATTGCAACAGCAGATGAATCGGATTGCGGAAAATTATCCTTTGATTCCGGTGGTGACAGTGGATGGAATTTACGGTCCAAGGACAGAGGAGGCGGTTCGGGTATTTCAACGGGTGTTTGGATTGCCGCCAAACGGAATCGTAGATTATCCTACTTGGTATAAGGTGTCTCAAATTTATGTGGGCGTTACCAGAATCTCGGAACCGGGGACCTGAAAAAGCATAATAAAAAAGGTACTGAGCATTCGCTTAGTACCTTTTTGTATTTTGGTTTTTCGATAATTATAACAATGTGTCAAAAGAATTTTCTGTAGTATAAGTACGGTTGTAAGCGCCGCTGCTGGTATAAGCCGTAGCGGAGGTTCCGTAGGTCTTGGAAAGAGAGTAAATTTGTTCTGCTTTGTACAAAACCTTATTGGAATAGCTGGACACATTGGCCCCGAAAACGGATTTTAATGCATTCAAATCTGCATTTTTTAAATCCTCGGAATTAATGGAGAGCTTATTGCTCTTTCCGATATCAATCCCCACATCCGATAAGGAAGAATCGTATTCCTTGGTCAGATTGGTGAGCCAAGCGGCCTTCTGGAGAATAAATTTGTTATCGGATTCGGCAGCACTGTCAATCATGCTATTATATTCTTTTACAAAATTTTCAACCTTGGAAACCAAATCATCTCGGTTTTCTTCGGTATAGCTCATATCCTTCAAATCATTGATGGTAGTGCTAAGAGAAGAGGAACTGTCGGTGATAAGTTTGTTTTTCTTTTCGTATGCTTCCAAAGCGGTCTTGGCATCCACGGACTTACTTTCATCGGAATTGTAGTAATTCCTAAGAACTTTGTAATAACTTCCGTTCTTGATGGATGCGTAATCACTGACATTGATTCCGTTAAACAAACCGCCGGTAGCAGACTTTCCGGAGGAAAGGGAAGAAAACAGAGAAGAAACATTGTTGTTTGCATTCAATGCCCCGAAGGTTTTCCAATTGCCGGCTGAATTTACAGATGAAAAAAGTTGATTGATTTGATTCATAATATCACTCCTTTGAAAGTGTTTTTTGCAAATGTAGTAATTCGTTTACTTTGCAAAAAACGAGAAACGGCATCCGTGCCTACTTTTAGTTATTTTAAGTATAGCATAGCAAAAAAGAAATCGCAATACTTGTAAGGGAAAAAAGGCTGGCGAAAGTGGGAAAATATATGGGAAAAAGGGCGGTGAAAGTGGGAAAAGGGATTGCGGAACAATACGGTAAAATGATATACTAGACTAGGATATCAGGTAAGTGAGGTGAGGACGTTGAGAAAGGTGATGGAAGAGATTTTGACGGAAGGGTACAGCTTTGAAAAAAGGTCGTGTTCCCTTTCTTTTTCGTGTGCCTCGCTAGAGTTTGAAACTTCCAGCCAAAAAACAGTGACCGGTTCCTTTCGGGTGATTGCAGAAGATAAATACAAGCCTCAGGGATATGTGTATTCCAACGATCTTCGTATGTTAGTCAGAAACGGCAAATTCGGTGGACTTCAGACGGAAATCTTTTTCCAGTATGACCCGCAGGGGTTAGAACCCGGAAGTGTCCAGGAGGGCGTCCTTTATGTGGTATCCAATTTAGGAGAGTATGAGATTCCTTATCGGATTTCCATCACTGGGAAATTACCGGACAGTTCCTTGGGAATCGTGAAAAATCTGTTTCATTTTGCAAATCTGGCAAAGTGCCATTGGCAGGAAGCTTTGGATTTGTTTTATTCACCGGGATTTGAACATGTGCTCACCGGGTATGAAGCCCAGTATTTGAAAATATATCGTGGACTTTCTGCAATTCCCGGAAACGAACAGAATATGGAAACCTTTTTGGTACATACCCTGAAAAAAAGCATTAATACCTATGACACCGATGTGAAAAAAGTAGAACGGAAAGCACCGAAGGAGACACTGCTTCAGAGCATCAAAATCGAAAGAGACGGCTGGGGATACAGCCGGCTGAAAGTAGAGACGGTAGGTGATTTTCTTTTCTCGGAGCAGGAAGAAATTACAACCAAGGATTTTGAAGGAAATGTTGCTGTATTAAATTATTATATTAATCATCATGCTCTTCATGCGGGGAAAAATTTTGGTGAGATTATCCTTCATGACCCGCATCATCGAATCGTGATTCCGGTGACGGTTTTAAATGGCGTTATCGAGAGAAAGAAGGAAGAACAAAATGTCGGTTCAGACCGGGAGATTTCCATGCGTCTGATGCGGGCATACCTTTCTTTCCGTACCGGTAAAATGTCCAAAAATGAATGGACCAAGGAGTGTAATGTGATGATTCACCGTCTGGTGACCAGACAGCCCAATCATTTGACGTATCGTTTGTATCAGGTACAGATTCTTTTGACAGAGAAGCGATATGACGAAGCGGCAAATATTTTGGAACGAATCGGCTACATGATCAAAGAAAATAAGCCCCAGGCAGAGCTGGAAGGATACTACTATTATCTTTGTTCTTTGTACCACAAGGAAGAAAGTGTTTTGAAAGAGCTGGCGCAAAAAGTGGAGTATCTCTATGTGCGAGATGTTTCCAATTGGCGTTTGGCTTGGTTTATGTTGTATATGAAAGAGGAATATGCTTCCAACGATTACAAGAAGTGGGAACTGCTCCGGAAACAGTATGAGTACGGGAACTGCAGTCCGGTTATGTTTTTGGAAGCGTTGCATACCATGTTAAATACTCCTGCTGTCATGGCAGAACTGGGAGATTTTGAACTGGCTTTTTTAACCTTTGTAAAGCGGCATAATGTGATGACTCGGGAAATTCGTAATCGATTTGTCTTCTTGTGTGGCAAAGTAAAGGCTTTTTCGGCAGAGATTTTTGCACTTCTTACCCAGTGTTACCAGATGGAGGAAAAAGAGGAGACGCTGCAGGAAATTTGTGCACATCTGATGCGTGGTAATAAAATCGGGCAGGAATATTTTAAGTGGTACGAAAAGGCAGTGGAGCAGGAACTGCGCCTGACCAGGTTGTACGAATATTACATGATGAGCATCGATTTAGGCTACCGGGGCAAATTACCCAAAATGATTTTGATGTATTTTGCGTATCGCTCCAATTTGGATTATGAGAGAAGTGCCTTTTTATATGCAAATATCTGGAAATACCAAAAAGAGTATCAGGATATTTTTGAAGAGTACCGACCTAAAATTGAAGAATTTGCAGCGGAGCAAATCGGAAAGGGTCGCGTGGATGATAATTTGGCCTATTTGTACAAAGAAATTATTTTCCCGATGACAGAGGATTCCTATTTTGCAACGGCTTATGCAAGATTGTGCTTTATGCATCGTATAACGGTGCCGGAGCCCTCGTTTAAAAATGTAATTGTTGTGTATGAGCATCTAAAGAAGGAGTGCAGTTATCCTTTGTATCAGGGAGAAGCCGTATTTCCGCTGGTGGGAAGAAGACATGCTATTTTGCTGGAAGATGAGGAGGGCAATCGTTGTTCTTATCATGTTTACGGTAAGATTGTGCCTTTGTTAAAGGAAGCTTCCATCATGGAAACGGTGATGCTGACTTCGGATATCTTTCTTCCCATGGCACTTTTTATGGCAGAGAATGCCGGAGAAAAAGTACAGGTTAGCCACGAAAATGAGGCAGCGCTTTTGTGGCTCATTGAAGCGGAGGAAATTACGGAAGAATACCGCATTGAAATCCGCGGTACCTTGATGGATTATTACTTTGAACAAGACGAAATAGCGAAATTAGAAGAACTGCTTTTGCGTTGTGAACCGGACCGATTGGGCGGAAAAGAACGGGAAGACTGCGTTCGGATTATGGTGGCTCTTGGAATGTATGAGCGGGCGTTTGAGTGGGTTCGTAATTTTGGTATGGAGTACATCGATTATAAGATTTTGGTTCGATTGTGTGACCGGTTGCTGATGCGTACTCAGTACGAGTACGAGCCGGAGCTGGTGAAGATTTGCGAAGGCGTGTTCCAAAGGGGCAAATACGACGAAACCATATTGAATTATTTGATTTTGTATGCCCAGAGTTCCACCATGAATTTAAAGAGTTTGTGGCGGGCGGCAGAGTCCTTTAACTTGGATGTGCATGAATTGCTGGAAAATATGTTAGTGCAAATTCTCTATACGCAAAGCGAAGTGGGAGAAGAAAGCAACATTTTCCGGGAATACGTGGAATACGGAGCCAATGCAGAGATTGAAAAAGCCTTTTTGTCCTATCTGTCGTATCGTTATCTTTTCGGAACCTTCCAGGGAGATAAAGAGGTGTTTGACCGAGCGGCATATCTTGTCGGAATCGGCGAAGATGTCTCTATGTATTGCAAATTGGCTTATGTCAAGAAATGCATTCCGGCGGTAAGAAACGGTAAAATGAAAATTGCGGAGCGGGACGTTGCGGTTTCCTTTGTGGAAGAAGCAAGAAAAAAAGGAATCTTCCTTACCATGTTTTTGGAATACAAAAAATGGGTGCCGGAGCTGGAGTTGTTGTCCGATCATTGTTACATAGAATATTTCGGAAAAAAAGGAAGCAAGGTAATTTTGCACTATGTGGTAGAGCGGGCATCGGAAGAAGAACCGGAATACCGAAAAGAAGAGATGCACCATATGTATGGCGGTATCTATTCCAAAGGCTTTATTTTGTTCTACGGAGAGAAGGTAAATTACTACATTACCGAGGAGGATGCCAGAACGGAAAAACTGACCAAGTCCAGTGTTCTGCAAAAGGAAGAATCCCAGCCTCACGAAGCAGAGAACCGCTTCCAAGAGGTAAATCACGTTGTCATCAGCCACGATATGCAGGATGATGTGACGTATTGTAATTTGTCCAAAGAGTATGTAAAGAAATGTTTCATGGTGGATCGTTTGTTTTTGCCCGACCACTGGGAATAAAGAAAGGTATTGACGATAAATGGCTGTGATTGGAGAAAAAAAAGACATAGCGAAAAAAATCACAAAAGCGCCCATTGTAGTTGGGATAGATCTTACCGATGCGTTTTCTCAGGTGAGTTATTGGGAATTGGGAAGCGGAGAGCCGGAAACGGTAAGCACGGTATTGGGGTCTCAGCAAATGTGCATTCCTACGGTGCTGGGAAAATTTTATGGAGACAGCACCTGGACCTTTGGGAAAGAAGCACAGCTGATGGAAGAAAAAAACGAAGGTTTTTTGATTTCTTCTCTGGTGGAGCTGGCCAGAAAAGGGGAACTTGTGGAGGTGGAAACCAGGGATTATGACCCGGTGGATTTACTGGCACTTTTTATCAAAAAATGCCTTGGCTTAATTTCCATGAAAGCCCCGCTGGAAAAGGTATCCATGATTATGATAACGGTGGAAGAACCGGACGTAAAAATGATACAGATTTTAAATCAGGCAGTTTCCACACTTCGCATCAAGCCGGAAAAGGTATGTTTCCAAAGTCACAGCGAAAGTGCTTACAATTACATGATTCATCAGGCAGTAGAATTGTGGAGTCATGATGTTTTAATCTGTCATTTAAGAGAAGACGGTTTGCTGGTAAGGACCATGAAAAAGAATATTCACACCAGTCCGATTGTGGTTTTGATGGAAGAAAAATGGATTCCTTCCTTTAAAGCAGAAAAGATGCAAGGGGCAGGCCCTGCAAAAAAGCAAAAGAAAGATTTGGAGTTTTGTGAAATTATCAAAGGCTTTTGCGAGGGCAATATGGTGTCCTCCATCTATCTTTTGGGCGACGGCTTTGACGGCGAATGGTGTGAGGAATCTTTAAAATATATGTGCCGTAACCGCAGGGTGTTCCAAGGAAATAATTTGTTTAGCAAGGGTGCCTGCTATGGCGCCAAAGAGAAAATAGAAGAGCCAGCGGATGTCGGAAAACATGTTTTCCTTGGAAAAGATAAAGTGAAATCCAATGTGGGAATGCGAGTGACCAGAGAGGGAGAAGACTCCTATATGGTGCTTTTGGATGCGGGAAAAAATTGGTATGAAACTTCCAAGGAATGTGAACTGATTTTGGACCGGGAAGATACGGTTTCTTTTTTGATAACGCCGTTAAACGGCAAGAACGAAAGAACGGTTTCGATTTATTTGCGCGGATGTCCCGTTCGTCCGCCGAAAGCCACCAGAGTGCATTTGGAAATGAAAATGATGTCGGAACGAAGATTGCATGTATGCATTCGGGATTTGGGATTCGGAGAGTTGTTCCCAAGCAGCGGAATGATGTGGCAGCAGGAGTTTGTGGTGGATTAAAAAGTATTGCTGCCGGTGTGTGAATTGCAAAAGAAAGGGAAACGAACAAAAAATGGGAAAGATATATGCATGTGTGGGCAGGTATGCCGCCACTCCCTATACAATTAAAAAAGTGTGGATTCGGGTTTACAGTGCGGAAGAATTGGCATTCTATATCTGTAACAATGCTTTCTTGTTGGAAGAAGAGTTCTTTACACCGGAGTTACTTATGTGGTTGGAAGAGGAATGTGACCTTCCTTTGACGGCCAAAAGGATTCGAACCCAGAAAAGACAAAATGACCGTTTGGAAGCATTGGTGCGTATTTTTCTGGAGGATATCCATTATGTTACGGTGCAGGAAATGGACGAGTTAGATAAACTTCTTCAGGCAAACCGTAGCATGAGCGGAGTAGAAAAGAGCAAAATTCAGGCAGATTACTTTTTGAATAACAATCGTCTGGCACTGGCTCAGGAAGCTTATGAGGCGTTGCAGGATAAGCTGGATTCAGAGAAGGATAGGGAGATGCTTGCCTGTGTTTATCATAACCTTGGGGTTGTTTATGCGAAGTTGTTTCATTTTGAGAGGGCAGCAGACTATTTTATGGATGCTTACCGATTAAACGAAAAGGATAGCCATATGGTAGGTTACCTTACCGCCAAGAGAATGGTACTGCCGGAGAGAGAATTTTTGGCTCATATCAGTAAGATTCCCGGGGCATACGGCTGCAGTGAGATATTGGAAAAGAGATTGGAAGAAGCGAACGCAGAGTGGAAATCTTCCGAGGAGTACATGAAGATTACCGGTATGGAAAAAATAAAGGAAGAGGGCGGAATTGCTGACTATTACCAATCCATGGAATTTCAGCTCAGCGTATTTAAGGAAGAATACAGAACCATGATGGCCAGATAAAAGGAGGAAGGTCCTTGGGATTTTGGAAAAAGATAAAAGAAAAATGGAATAATTGGTACTACCATGATTTGGATGATATGCCGGAAGATTGGGAGGAAGAGGAGGAGTTCGAAGAGCAGATAGAGTGGGACGATGCGGACCAGAGAGCCGTGTATGTTCTTCAATGCCTCGGACAGATGGAAGAAGCTGCTGAGAAAACGGAACAGTTTACGGCAGAGTATGAAGCCGTTACCGGTTTGTTGGTAGATATGGAAGAGATTGAAAATCTTCCGAAAGATATCCGGGCCGAAATCATGGAGCAGGCTCAGAAAATCGTTGTTCTGGAAAAAGAACGAAGAAAAATATATAACGCCTCAGGCAAACTTTCCGAACGTACCACGGAATTGCTGGAACGTTACGAAGAAGAAATCCCTAAGGGAATTCAGAAGATGAAACAGGAAGAGGAATATCGCAAACTGATTAAGCATGACTTGAAAAAGCTGGAGGGGGCAAGGAATGCCAATCACTTCAAAAAGAGTGAGCTAAACAATACCATTGCCAATTCCAGAGGCGTTGCCCTGATTTGTGCAATTGCCCTGGTGCTTTGCATTATTATGCTTTTGGTTCTGGATAAGCAATACCACATGGATGTGACCATTGGCTATCTGATTGCCGGAGGCGTCGGTGCCATCACACTTACGGTGTTGTATCTTAGATATTTGGAAGCGGGCAATGAATTAAAACGTTTAGGGAAAACCATGAATAAAATGATTACCCTTCATAATACCGTGAAGATTCGTTATGTAAATAACACCAATTTACTTTCCTTTTTATATACCAAATTCGACGTGGAATCCGCAGAAGAGTTGGAAGAAAATTGGAAAATTTATATGGATGAAATCGGCGCAAGGCAGAAAGACGAGCGTTTGCGGGAGGATTTGGAATACTATTATGACAAATTAACCAAGACACTTCGAAAGTATCGAATTAAGGATCCGGAAATCTGGACCCATCAGGCAGAGGCATTATATAACTCCAAGGAAATGGTGGAAGTACGACATGCCCTGATTGCCAGAAGGCAAAAACTGCGAGAACAGATTGAATATAATACCAAGGTTGCCACGAAAGCCGGCGACAAAATAAAAGAAATGGGGAAAAATTATCCCCAGTATTCTGCTGAAATTGCAGAGATGGTGAAACGGTATCAATAACCGGACTAGGAAGGAGCGTAAGAAGGTATTTTTTGTAGAAGGTACCTCTTACAAGAAAAGCAATGGAGTCAAAAAAGAAGAAAACAGGCAGAATCCTTGCTCTAATCGGAGTGATAGTGATTCTTTGTATGATTATAGCTACCTTTTTGGTGGCAGTGATTCCCTTTCCGGGAAGCGAAAAAGTATTTCTGGGCCTTTTGGTGCTGGATATCGTGCTTCCGGTTTCTCTTTGGGTTTATATGCATATTTATCAATGGGCGAAAAAAGAGGATGAACAATGACGTGGATGCTTTTGACACTGCTATATGGTGTTTTTAAGGGAATCAGAGAAATTGTAAAGAAGAAATCGTTGGAAAAAAGCACCGTAATGGAAGTGCTTTTTTTCTATACCTTGTTCGGCTTTCTTTTTTTAATACCCCAAACGAAGGCGGCCATGGGAGTGCCGGTGGCACAGCTTCCCTGGATTGGAGTAAAATCTTTTGTGATTTTTCTGGCGTGGATAGCCAGTTTTCATGCGATTAAGAAGATTCCCATCAGTTTGTACGGGATTTTGGATTTGTCTCGTGTGTTGTTTGCTACACTGCTTGGGGTTATCGTGCTGGGAGAAGAACTTACCGTTTATCAAACGGTGGGACTGTTTTTGGTGGCCGGCGGATTGCTCCTTTTAAAACGCAAAAAGTCGGATTCCGAAGAGGATATAAAAGTAAAATACATTTTGCTTGCTTTTGCCTCCTGTCTTTTGAATGCTTTTTCCGGGTTGATGGATAAAATTTTGACAAGGACCGTTACTTCTGTTCAATTACAATATTGGTACATGCTGTTTTTGGTGCTTTTTTACGGATTGTATCTGATAATTTCCAAAACCAAAGTGGATTGGAAAAATGTTTGGAAAAATCATTGGATTTGGATATTAAGTCTTTTGTTTATTGTGGCCGACCGGGCACTTTTCAATGCAAATGCCATGGAGGAGTCCAAAATTACGGTTATGACACTGATTAAACAATCCGGCTGTATTGTGACTATTTTGGCAGGAAAATTCATTTTTAAAGAAACAAACATACGATATAAGCTTTTTTGTGCATTTATTATCATATTAGGCATTGTAATTGGTGTGTTATAGTGCCTTGCTTAATGAAAAAAAATAAAGTATAATGAACAGGAAAGTCGGGTACATAAATTTTGTACGAAGGCGTAAAAATTTTTATAATAAGAGGAGGATTTTTTAAATGGGTATTATTTCAAGATTTAAAGACATTATGGCTTCAAACATCAACGCACTTTTGGATAAGGCTGAGGATCCGGAGAAGATGATCGATCAGTACCTTAGAAATCTTGAAAATGATTTTGCAAGCGTTAAAGCAGAAACTGCTTCTGTTATGGCAGAGGAAAAATCTGCAAAGAGAAAATTAGATGAATGTGATGAAGAAATTGGCAAGATGGCAGAATACGCTAAGAAGGCTGTTTTGGCAGGTAACGACGGCGAAGCAAAACAGTTCCTTGCCAGAAAAGCAGAATTGGAAACACAGCGTAACGTTCTTGCACAGCAGTACCAGCTTTGCTGCGATAACTCTCAGAAGATGAGAGAAATGCACGACAAGTTGGAAATGGATATTTCTTCCCTTCGTTCCAGAAGAGAGCTTTTGAAAGCAAAAGTGAAAGTGGCAGAGACACAGAGTAAGATCAGCCAGATGACTTCCGGAATCAGCGCAAGCAGCAACCTTGCTAAGTTTGATGAGATGGAAGAAAAGATTAACAAGAAATTAGACGAAGCAGATGCGATGGCCCAGCTTAACGGTTCCAACGAACCGGTAGGAATCGACGCTCTTACTGCAAAATATGACAGCGGAAGTGCAAGTGCATCCGTAGATGCTGAATTGGAAGCATTGAAAGCAGAAATGGGACTTACAGCAAAAGAAGGCGGTGCTGAATAATGGGATTATTCTCGAAAGAACTATCGAATGTAGTAGAATGGAATGAAAGTCAACCGGGTGTCCTTTTTTGGAAATGGACCAACCAGGAAATAAAGAAGGGTTCTGTACTTATCGTGCGTCCCGGGCAGGATGCCATCTTCCTTTACAATGGTAGAGTGGAAGGTATCTTCCAGGATGAAGGGAAATATGATATTGAATCTCAGATTATTCCGTTCTTATCTACTTTAAAAGGTTTTAAATTTGGTTTTAATTCCGGTCTCCGTGCAGAGGTTCTTTTCATTAACACAAAGGAAATTCTTTGCAAATGGGGAACGAAGAACCCGATTAACTTGCAGGCTCCGGGGCTTCCCGGCGGTATGCCGATTCGTGCATTCGGTACTTTTAGTTGTAAGATTGCCGAGCATGATGTAGTAATTGATAAGCTTGCAGGTATTAAGCAACTCTATTCCGTAGAGGATGTAAAAGAACGTATTATGGGTAGCCTGGATATGCTGGTTATGCATTGGATTGGCAAAGAAGGTCGTGATATGTTCAACCTTCAGATGGATGCCATGAACATTGCAAAGGGTATTCAGTCTGACCTTGACATGGAGATGCGAAAAATTGGTATTGCCATTACCGATTTCAAGATTGAAAGCTTCTCTTATCCCGAACAGGTTAAGAAGATGCAGGAAAAGGCAGCTGCACAGGCTATGGTTGGCGATATGAATAAATATTCCCAGATGGCTATGGCAGACAGCTTGGATAAGCCCGGCGGAAGCAGAACGGCCTCTGATATGATGGGTATGCAGATGGGTATGATGATGGGACAGCAGATGATTAATCAGATGCAGATGAACCAGATGCAGGGCGGAATGATGAATCAGGCAATGCCTCAGGCAGCACCTCAGAATGCCGGAAATGCCGGTGGCGCAATCCCGAAGTTCTGTCCGAACTGCGGAACCGCAACGAACGGAATGAAGTTCTGCGGTAATTGCGGAAACAAGTTAGGGTAAAGAATAACATTGTTCTTCTTTTTATAATGATAAGATGGCACAGGAAATGGAAACATTTCCTGTGTTTTTTGGCAAAAGAATGGGGCATACTATGAGTAATATTTTGGATAATTTGAATGACAAACAATTAGAGGCGGCGACTTATACCGAAGGACCTCTTTTAATTATAGCCGGTGCCGGTTCCGGGAAAACGAAGACGTTAACCCAGAGAATCGCGTACCTAATCGAAGAAAAGGATGTAAATCCTTATAATATTATGGCGATTACTTTTACGAACAAAGCTGCGGCTGAGATGCGGGAACGAATCGATAATATTGTGGGATTCGGCTCAGAGAGTATCTGGGTTATGACCTTTCATTCTACTTGCGTAAGAATTTTGCGTCGTTACATTGACCGAATCGGATACGATAATAATTTTACCATCTACGATGCGGATGACTCAAAAAGCGTAATGAAAGGTGTGTTTAAAAAACTTCAGATTGATTCCAAGCAATTAAAAGAAGCTACGGTACTTAGAGAAATCGGAAGAGCAAAGGACGAATTGCAAGGACCGGAAGAATATGCGTTGGCTACGGCCTCCGATTTTGGAAGAAGAAAATTTGCGGAAGCCTATAAGGAATACCAGGAGACCCTTCGGAAGAACAACGCTTTGGATTTTGACGATTTGATACGGATGACGGTGTATTTATTTAAGGCATGTCCGGAAGTTTTGGAATCCTATCAGAATCGTTTCCGTTACATTATGGTGGATGAATATCAGGATACCAATACCGCACAATTTGAACTGGTGCGTCTTTTGGCGTCCAAAAACAGAAACTTGTGTGTTGTGGGTGATGATGACCAGTCGATTTACAAATTCCGCGGTGCAAACATTATGAATATCCTGAATTTTGAAAAGATTTATCAGGAAGCCAAGGTTGTAAAATTGGAGCAGAACTATCGAAGCACGCAGACGATTTTGGCGGCAGCAAATGCGGTGATTTCCAATAACAAAGGACGAAAAAACAAGGCTCTTTGGACCGCGAGGGAGGAAGACGAACCTTTGCGTTTTCGAAGATATGACAGTTCCAGAGAAGAAGCGGCGGAGATTGTCAGTGAAATCGGCAAAATGCAAAGACACGGGGAGGCTGAGTTTGGTGACGTTGCCATTTTATATCGTACCAATGCCCAGTCCCGAGAATTTGAAGAATATTTTGTGCGGGAGAATATTCCGTATCGTTTGGTTGGCGGAGTGAATTTCTATGCCAGAAAAGAAATCAAGGATTTGCTGGCGTATTTAAAGACCATCGATAATGCCAGAGATGATTTGGCGGTGAAACGAATTATCAATGTGCCCAAACGAGGAATCGGCGCGACCAGTATAACAAAGGTTCAGGAATATGCCGACGCCAAGGGAATCAGCTTTTTTGATGTTTGCTGTGAAGCGATGGAAATACCGGGGCTTGGAAGAGGCGCAGAAAAAATTAAGAACTTTTCCCTGATGATTCGAATTTATCGAACCAGATTAGAAGAGTACAGTATCTTTGAAATGATGCAGCAGATTCTGGAAGATACAGCTTATGTGGAAGAACTTAGAAAAAATGATGAAGACGATGCGCAAGAAAGAATTGAAAATATTTACGAATTCTTATCCAAAATCAAAGCTTATGAAGAAGAAAATCCGGAAGGGGATTTAAGCAGCTTTTTGGAAGAAGTGGCGCTGGTTTCGGATTTGGACAACGCAGAAGGGGAAGAATCCAGAGTGATTCTGATGACCATTCACAGTGCGAAAGGATTGGAATTTCCCATTGTGTATTTAAGCGGTATGGAGGAAGGCGTATTCCCAAGTTATATGACCATAAACAGCGGTTTGGACGAGGATATGGAAGAGGAACGCCGACTGGCATACGTAGCGATTACCAGAGCGAAAGATCGGTTGTGTATAAGTTCAGCCAAAGCAAGAATGGTAAGAGGAGAGACCCAGTATAATCCGGTGAGTCGTTTTGTGAAGGAAATACCGGAGGATTATATTAAAGGTGAGATTCCGGAGAACAAAATCAGACCGGATGAACAGTACCGGGATACCTCCAGTGCAAGGGCGTTTTTTAAGGAAAATCCCTATAGTAAGAGTCAAAATAGCGATGACTTTATTCCGAGAAAGGTTCGCGTGAGTAGCGGTGGCTTTGGAGGGAAAACATACGGTGAAAAGGGAAATGGTCAAATCGGTGTTGCAAAGTCAAGTGACTCTGCGGCAGGGGGAATTGGAATGCTTCAGGGAATTACCAAAGGAAGCGATTTGGCCGGCGGTGAATTAGGCTATGATGTAGGAGACAGAGTGCTTCACATTAAATTTGGCGAAGGAACCGTGCTTGCCATTACGAAAGCACCCAGAGATTATCAAGTGACAGTACAATTTGATCAGGCAGGACAAAAAATAATGTACGCATCCTTTGCAAAACTTCGAAAAAAAGGATAGTAAAAAATAAAAAATCGTGGTATCCTATAGGTAGTGAGTTTAACAAATGTAGAAAGGCGGTTTTCGAACATGACAAAGATGGAAGATATGCTTGCAGCAGTAAAGTTGGGAGAAATGTTAAAGAAAAAAGAGGAAGAAGAAAAAAGCTGTCCTTTAAAAACCATTTTGATTATCATCGGTATTGTTGCAGTTGTAGCAGCAGTAGTATATGCAATTTATCGTTTTATGACTCCGGATTATCTGGAAGATTTTGACGATGATTTTGATGATGATTTTGACGAGGATTTCTTCGATGACGAAGATATCGTTGTAGATGAATCTGAAAAAGCAACTGAGGAAGCTAAGAAATAAGAATAAAATGTTGTTTTAAGGCAAGAAGTGATAAAGAGTGGGGTACGTTATCGCATCCCGCTCTTTTGTAGTACAAGAAAAGTTAGGCAGATAAGGAGAACAGTATGAAAAAAGGAGAACTCCATCAGGGAAAGGTAATCCGCATGGATTTTCCGAATAAGGGAATCGTGGAAGTAATTACAAAGGAAGATGAGATGTCAAAGGAGCCTTCGGACAAGGCAAAGGTAATTGTAAAAAATGCCCTGCCGGGACAGACAGTTTCTTTTGTGATTAATAAGAAAAAGAACGGGCTGGCGGAAGGAAGACTTTTGGAGGTGTCAGCACCGGCAGAGTGGGAAACGGAGGACCGGTGTCCTCACGCAGGCATCTGCGGCGGCTGTCTTTATCAGGGATTTCCTTATGAGAAACAGCTGGAAATCAAGGAAAAGCAGGTGCTTCGACTTTTGGAAAAATACATGGGCGATGCAGAATATGATGGAATTAAGGCAAGCCCGAAGGCGATTGAATATCGTAATAAGATGGAGTTTTCCTTTGGCGATGAATATAAGGACGGACCGGTAACTCTTGGCTTACATAAACGAGGCAGTATGTACGATATCGTACCGGTTACCGATTGCAGAATCATGGATGAAGATTACCGAAGGATTCTTTGCTTTACCAAGGATTATTTTGCAAAGTGCGGCTATCCCTTTTTTCATAAATTAAGACACGAAGGTTACCTGAGACACCTTCTGGTTCGAAAAGCCGTGAAGACAGGGGAAATTTTGATTGCACTGGTGACTACGACCCAGGAAACTCATGACCTTGGCGAATATGCAGAGGGACTGTTGCAGTTAAATTTAGACGGTGTCATTACCGGAATTTTGCATATTGAAAACGATTCTTTAGCGGATGTGGTGAAATGCGACAAGCAAAATCTGCTCTACGGAAAGGATTGGTTTGAAGAGGAACTTTTGGGCCTGAAATTTAAGATTTCTCCATTTTCCTTTTTCCAGACCAACAGTCTGGGAGCCGAAGTGCTCTACGATACGGTGCGTCAGTATTTAAAGGGAGAGGAAGCCGGAGGCACGGTATTTGATTTGTACAGCGGTACCGGTACCATCGCCCAGATGTTAGCGCCCGCGGCAAAGCAGGTAATCGGTGTGGAAATCGTGGAAGAGGCCGTGGAGGCCGCCAAAGAAAATGCGGCGTTAAACGGTCTATCCAATTGTGACTTTTTGGCCGGCGATGTGCTGAAGGTGTTAGATGATATCACGGAGAAGCCGGATACCATTATTTTGGACCCGCCTAGGGACGGCGTACACCCCAAGGCTCTAAAAAAAATCATCGATTACGGTGTGAAGCACATGGTGTATATTTCCTGCAAGCCCACCAGCCTTGCAAGGGATTTGGAAATGCTGACAGGACGCGGATACGAAGTCAAGAAGGTGTGCATGGTGGATATGTTTCCGAATTCCGGGAATATTGAGACGGTAGTTCTTTTGTCCCAACAAAAACCGGATGATGTAATTGAGGTTGAAATTGAATTAGATGAACTGGATTTGACTTCAGCTGAGAGTAAGGCGACTTATAAGGAAATTCAGGAATATGTGCTGAAAGAGCACGGGTTGAAGGTGTCTAATCTGTATATTTCACAAGTAAAGAGAAAATGTGGAATAGAGGTTGGGGAGAATTATAACCTGCCTAAATCTGAAGATAGTAGACAGCCTCAGTGTCCGGTGGAGAAGGAAAAGGCGATTAGAGATGCGCTGGAGCATTTTGGGATGGTTTAGAGAGGTGAGCACATGACATTAAACTATACGATATATCAATATGATGGCGACAGGAACGCAGTTGTTATGTGAGTATTGCAATGCGTCCGGGCGGATTACAGGATTATGTGGATGTGTGGAATGAGTTGAATTAGTATATTCCTTTGTTGACAAAGGAAAGTAAGAGTGTTAGAATGGCTTTATCTTAAGGAGAGAGGTGAAAAGATGAGAAGATAATTTACTTTTGATTACATGAATGTTTATGCAGTATGAGCGATATCGCCCATACTACTTGTCATGTTGCCAAAAGTGGATTATGTTCTCA
>JAZNKK010000056.1:0-31300 GCA_045578545.1 Lachnospiraceae bacterium | reverse complement strand
AAGACGACAAGGTAGATAGGGCCAGAGTGTAAGTGCAGTAATGCATTCAGCGGATGGTTACTAATCGGTCGAGGGCTTATCCTGAGAAGGGTAAATAAGGTTTAAGGAAGATGTAGAACTGTGTTCGGTTTTGAAGGTACCGAAAAAAGAAGGAAAGAGCCTGTTGGAAGACGGGTAAGAATTTTCCTCGATAGCTCAATGGTAGAGCACACGGCTGTTAACCGTGGGGTTGTAGGTTCGAGCCCTACTCGGGGAGCTAAGTGGAAAGCCGAAGAAGGCGAGCTACCGATGGCAGGGTAGAGGAAGAAAGAAGGCTCCATGGTCAAGCGGTTAAGACATCGCCCTTTCACGGCGGTAACACGGGTTCGATTCCCGTTGGAGTCACTAAATTGATACGTATGTGTCAATTTTTTGTTTCAAACGGTTGCATAAATCGTGAGAAAATCATATACTATATGTATGGCGCGATAGCCAAGCGGTAAGGCGTGGGTCTGCAACACCCTGATCACCGGTTCAAATCCGGTTCGCGCCTCTAGAAATCAAAACTAATTTTCAAGTTAGTTTTGATTTTTTTAATTGTGGATATAAAAAGAAAAAATGTCTGCAAATAATATGTGCGCAAAGGGAATGTAAATCCCCATTTTGCAGACAGGATACTCATATTCGAAGGCTAAATTGTAATTTATTATGTATTGTATTTGATACGAATTTCAAAATTTTTTGCAATTTATTTAAAGGGAAAAGACCTAGGGAGGAAGTATGTTTCGAGAAGTAGCAAGAAAAAAACAGAGTTTAACGAAGGAACGGATCATTGAAATATTAAAAACGGAGAAGCGAGGCGTTTTATCGGTGCTCGGAGACGGGGGATATCCTTACGGTGTGCCTATCAATTATTGGTACAACGAGAAAAATGGTAAAATATATTTTCACAGCGGAAAGGCAGGTCATAAAGTGGATGCCATTAAATCCCATAACAAAGTTTCTTTTTGCGTATACGATGAGGGCTATCAAAACGAAGGCGAATGGGCGTTCAACATCAGCAGCGTGATAGTATTTGGAAAAATGCAAATTGTTGAAGATTATGACAAAGCAATGGAAATATGTCGATCTCTTAGTTTGAAATACACTTCAGACCTTCCATACATTGAGGACGAAATCAAAAAATTCGGAAAAGCAACCTTGTGTTATGAATTATGTCCGGAACATATCACCGGCAAAATCGTAAACGAATCTTAAACTATCCTTTCATCGTATTTTCAGGAATCTTAAATTTTATGACTTCAAAAAGAAGGATATGGAATAGAGGATAGTTGTGCTATAATTAGAAGTAGAATTTGAAATGCAGAAAGAACGAATGAGGTGCGAAAATGAAATGGACACAATATAGAATTAAGACGTTAAGTGACGCGGAAGATATGATTATTTCCACGTTGTATGATATTGGGCTGGAGGGTGCTCAGATTGAGGATAAGGTTCCGTTAACTGCAATGGAAAAGGAGCAGATGTTTGTGGATATTATGCCGGATGGTCCTGCTGATGACGGAATTGCCTATCTTAGTTTTTTTGTGGAAGAGGAAGATGCTTCGCCGGAGGAACATGAAAAAAACGTAGAAGAGATGCTGGAAAAAATCAATGCGGAATTGGAAGATTTGCGTATGTTTATGGATATCGGTGAGGGAAGTGTAACTGTATCCGAAACGGAGGACAAGGATTGGATTAACAACTGGAAGGAATTTTTCCACCAGTTTTACATTGATGACATTTTGGTAATTCCTTCCTGGGAAGAGATGAAGGAAGAAGATAAAGGGAAAATGGTGCTTCACATTGACCCCGGTACGGCCTTCGGAACCGGCATGCACGAGACGACCCAGCTTTGCATCCGTCAATTGAAAAAGTTTGTTACACCGGAAACGAAGCTTTTGGACGTGGGAACCGGTAGCGGTATTCTTGCCATTTTGTCTTTGATGTTTGGCTGCGAATCAGCCATCGGTACAGATTTGGACCCTTGTGCAATTGATGCGGTGGCAGACAATATGCGCAATAACAAAATCGATGAAGACAAGTTCCGCTTGATTATCGGTAATATTATTACGGATAAATCGGTGCAGGATGAAGTCGGATATGAAAAATACGACATTGTAGTAGCAAACATTTTGGCGGACGTTTTGGTGCCGTTAACACCGGTTATTGTCAATCAATTGAAACCCGGCGGAATTTATATTACCTCCGGAATCATCGATGATAAGGAAGAAACGGTGGTAGAGGCAGTAAAAGCTGCCGGCCTGGAGGTACTGGAAGTAACCTATCAGGGAGAGTGGGTCAGTGTTACAGCCAGGAAAGAACAATAAGCCGGAAGAATGAAGGTAGCAACTATGCAACATTTTTTTGTAGAACCCTATCAAATCAGGGAAAAGGAAATTGAAATCGTAGGAAACGATGTTAATCATATTAAAAATGTGCTTCGAATGAAGGTAGGAGAAGAAATTTCCATCAGCGACGGAGCTACGCCGAAGGAGTATCGCTGTGAAATTGCTTCGATTTCCAATGACAATGTTTTATGCACCATTCGTTTTGTGAAGGAAGAGGGAGTGGAGCTTCCTGCCCAAATATACCTTTTTCAAGGACTTCCCAAGGCAGATAAAATGGAACTTATCATTCAAAAAGCGGTGGAACTTGGCGTATATGAGATTATTCCGGTGGCTACCAAAAGAGCTGTGGTGAAGTTGGATGAAAAGAAAGCAAAGAGTAAAATTGCCAGATGGCAAGGAATCAGTGAAGCTGCGGCAAAACAGAGTCAACGGGGAAAAATCCCGGTCGTTACCGAGGTTATGACCATGAAAGAAGCGATAAAATATGCGGCAGAAATGGATTGCAAAGCCATTCCGTATGAATTGGCGGAAGGAATGGAAGCGACCAAAGCCTGGGTGAAACGTGCGACGGAAGGAAAGAAGATAGCCGTATTTATCGGACCGGAAGGCGGATTTGATGAAGGGGAGATTGCTATGGCAAAAGAGGCCGGAATTGAACCAATTTCTCTTGGAAAAAGAATTCTCAGAACCGAGACGGCAGGCCTTACGGTATTATCCATTTTGATGTACCAATTGGAGTGCAAAGGCATATAATAAAAAAAGTAAAATATTGTAGTTTTCGGACACAGATGGAGAGAAATGATGGAAATTTATTTGGATAATTCTGCCACTACCCGTTGCTTTGACAGTGTAGTGCAGGTCATGAATAAAGTATATCTGCAGGATTATGGTAATCCGTCCAGTATGCATAACAAGGGCGTGGAAGCAGAAAAGTATATCCGCGATGCAAAAGAAGTGATTGCCAAAAATCTGAAGGTGAATGCAAAGGAAATTTATTTTACTTCCGGAGGAACGGAAAGTGATAACACTGCAATTATCGGTGCGGCTTTGGCAAACCACCGGGCAGGACGTCACATTATCACGACAAAAATGGAACATCCGGCAGTTTTGCAATCTATGAAATATTTGGAAAATCAGGGATTTCGTGTAACGTACCTTCCGGTAAATGCAAACGGAGTCGTGTCCTTGGAAGACATTCAAAAAGCAATCAGTCCGGATACCATATTGGTATCCATTATGCATACCAATAACGAAATTGGTTCCGTGCAACCCATTGCTGAAATAGGGGCTCTGATAAAGAAGAGAAAACCCAATGTGATTTTTCATGTGGATGCAGTGCAGGGATACGGAAAGTATCATATTTATCCCAAACGAATGGGAATTGATTTATTGTCGGTAAGCGGACATAAAATCCACGGACCTAAGGGTATCGGATTTTTGTATGTGAACGAAAAAGTGAAATTGCAACCCATGGTGCTGGGAGGCGGACAGCAGGGGGGTATGCGTTCCGGTACGGAAAACGTTCCGGGAATTGCAGGAATCGCCAAAGCAGTGGAAGAAATATACACCAATATGGAAGAAGAAGTAGAAAGACTATACGAACTGAGAGAATATTTTATTGACGGTCTTTCCAAAATAGATAAAATTCGTGTAAACGGAGCGACAGGTCGAAGCGGAGCGCCCCACATTGTCAGTGTATCTGTAAAAGGTGTCAGAGCGGAAGTGCTTTTGCATGCGTTGGAGGAAAAAGGAATTTGTGTTTCTGCCGGCAGTGCGTGTGCTTCAAATAAAAACACCACATCAGCCACGCTTCGTGCCATTGGCCTGGAAAAGGAATATATGGATGCGACCCTTCGTTTTAGCTTTTCTGTTTTTACCACAAAACAGGAAATAGACATTACGTTAGCTGCATTGGAAGAACTGATTCCCATGCTGAGGAGATATACAAGGAGATAACAGATGCTTCCCTTTAAAACCCATGTGAAAATTTTTATTATAGAATTTATTTGTACGGTTTTCCTTCAAATCATTTATGCCATTGCAGTGTATGGCTTTAAGGCGGCGGGATTGGTTTCGCTTGGGTTATTACCGGTATTTTTTATATCCCTGATTTCATTAAAAATTGATAATCAGGATGTTGTTATCCGCTGCCTGTACATATCTGCGATTTCAACACTTTACTATATGAGTTATGCCCTTCATACCCAAGGGACACTTGCTTTTATGTTTCTTGCCTTTGGGGTTACCATAGCTTTGTTTATCCGTCCGAATTTTATGAAGGAATACTTTTTCGTTACCATGATGGTCTTAATTCTGATGGGATTGTTTATGCAGGAATACGTTACGGAAAATACGGACCTGCAGTTGTACATCACTTATATCATGATGTATGCATTTGCCAACGTGTCGCTTTTGTTTATTATTATTGGAGTGGAGCGATACCAAAGGGAGATGGAAGAAAAGAATGAGGTTGCAAGGGAGGCTTTGGAGGCAAAGTCAAATTTCCTTGCGAATATGTCTCACGAAATTCGTACCCCGATGAATGCAATTTATGGTATGGCAGAACTGTTAGAAGAGAAGGATTTTGGACGACAGGAAAAGGAATATATTGCAACCATAAAGCGTTCTTCTGAGAATCTGTTATCCATTATCAACGAGATTTTGGATTTTTCCAAGGTAGATTCCGGAAAAATGGATTTCATAGCGGAGCCTTATGATCTAAATAATATGATTGCCGATGTAAATACCATCATCGGTTTTCGTTTGAAAGACAAGTACATTCGGTTAATTAACCAGATTGACCCGAATATTCCGCGGGAGTTAATCGGAGATGAAATTCGTATTCGACAGGTTTTGATTAATCTACTGAATAACGCAGTAAAATTTACCAACCAGGGAACGATAACGCTTAAGATGTTTTGGATGGAATCCGTAGATAGTAACGAAGGGGTTCTTGGTTTTGATGTTATTGACACCGGTATTGGTATTTCTAAAGAAAATGTCGGAAAGCTATTTACGGCATTTGGGCAGATTGATACTAAGAAAAATCGAAATGTAGAAGGTACGGGTCTCGGACTTGCGATTTGTAAGCGTCTGGTGGACGGAATGGGAGGAGAAATCAGCGTTTCTTCCAAGCTAAAGGAAGGAAGTACCTTTCGGGTAAGATTACCTCAAAAAGTCTATGATCCCAGTCCCTGTAATTATGAAGAGAACATGAAAACCCCGATATTAAAGGATACCTATCACATTACTTTTATTGCACCAAAGGCGAAGGTGTTGATTGTAGATGATAACAAGGTCAATCTTCAGGTGGCGAAGGAACTGATGAAACTGTTCGGTTTTGATGCAGCGACCGTGGAAAGCGGAAAAGAAGCCATTGACCGCGTGGAAAAGAAGCTGATTGCCTATGATATGATTTTTATGGATCACATGATGCCCTTTTTGGATGGTATGGAAGCTACCAAAATCATAAGACAGCTTCCGGGAGATTACGCAAAAAGGGTTCCTATTATAGCATTGACAGCCAATGCCATTAAGGGGGTGGAACAGCAGTTTATTGATGCCGGAATGAATGATTATTTGTCAAAACCCATCCGGGTGGAACAGTTAAGTGATATCCTTAGGAGATATATTCCGCAAAAGAAACAGTTCCCGGTAGGAACTCCTTTGGAAGAGATTGAAAAGTTGTCGGAAGAAGCAGACGTGAAGAAAATGACTCCGGAGGAAATTTTGGACTACCTTGACGGAATGGATGTGGAAACCGGAATCAAAAACTGCGGCGGAAGTCGGGATGTTTATTTTGATTTGCTTCAAACTTATGCAGCCTCGAATTTGGCGAATGTATTAAATGACTATTTTGAAAAAGAAGATTTGGAGAATTATGCGGTAACGGCTCATTCCATTAAAGGCGCCAGCCAAAATATCGGTGCTCATGATGTGGCGGAAAAAGCTTATAGTCTGGAACGAGCAGGAAAACGAGGGGATATCAGCTATATCTGGGATAATCACGGAGAACTGATGGAAGAATATACGGAAATTATTAAGCGATTGAAAAAGATATTTTTTGGTGGCTTTTGATAAAATGTGGTATAATAGTATAGTTGTGTTATTTTTATCATAGAGAGGTAGTTATGTTTCGGGTTGCTATTTGTGATGATGAGGCAACATCTTTAAAGTTAAATGTTGCACTTACAGAAAAAATTTTGAAGGAAGAAAACATTGATTTCGAAATCAAGACGTTTCAAAATATGCGGGAAATGACAGAAGTAATGGCGAAGAAGGTTCATCCTTTTGACATTTTGCTTTCCGATATTTTGACTACGGACATGAACGGAATTGAAGCTGCGGAACGACTGCGGGAATTAGGGGAAAATATTGACATTATTTTTATTTCCACAACGGCAGAATATGCGTTGGATGGTTATCGGGTACAGGCACTTCGATACCTGAAAAAACCGGTGGATATCGAACAATTACGGGAGGCCTTGCTTCTCTCCTATCACAAGCATAGCAGGAAGGAAGGACTTACCATAACAGCAGAAGGTAAGGTACATAATATCCAGTTCAAGGATATATTTTATATTGAGAGCGATGCCAGAGATATCCGTGTGGTATTAAGAGACAAAACTCTGGTGGCACATATGAAAATATCCGATACGGAAAAATTGATGCCAGGGGAGCATTTTTTCCGGTGTCATCGTTCGTATATTGTTAATCTGTCGGGAATTGAAAGTATGGAGCGTTATCAGGCGACCATGAAAAACGGCGATACCGTAGCCATCAGCCAGCAGATGTACAGCGAATTAAAGAACAGATATTATAAATATCAGGGATAAAGCGGAGGAAAGAAAAGTGTTTCAGGCTTTTTTGATTAAATATGCGGAAATCGCAGTAAAGGGAAAAAATCGATATTTATTTGAGGATGCTCTGGTTCATCAGATTGTCCGAGCTTTGAAAGAAGTGGATGGCGAATTTAAAGTATATAAGACCCAGGGTAGAATCCATGTGGATGCCCTTTCGGATTTTGATTATGAAGAAGTGACAGAGGCATTAACCAGAGTTTTTGGTATTACGGCGATTTGTCCGGTGGTGGTATTGGAAGACGAAGGGTTTGAGAAGCTTTGCGAAGAAGTGGTAAATTATGTGGATGCGGTATATCCGGACAAGAATAAAACCTTTAAAGTGAATTCCAGACGTGCCAGAAAAAATTATCCTTTGGAATCCATGGAAATCAATGCCAAAGTCGGAGAAGCGGTATTGAATGCTTATGAAGAGATGAAGGTGGATGTACACAACCCGGAAATCATGATTCATATTGAGGTTAGAGAACGTATTTATCTGTATTCCATTTCCATTCCGGGAGCAGGCGGTATGCCCATCGGTACCGGAGGAAAGGCGACTCTTCTTTTGTCCGGCGGAATTGATTCTCCTGTGGCAGGATATATGATTGCGAAACGTGGTGTTACCTTGGAAGCGGTTTATTTTCATGCTCCGCCCTACACCAGTGAGAGAGCCAAACAAAAAGTAGTGGATTTGGCAAAGATTGTTTCCCGCTATGCCGGAGAAATGAAGTTGCACGTCATTAATTTTACGGATATCCAGAAATATATTTACGACAAGTGTCCCCATGACGAGTTGACGATTATCATGAGAAGATACATGATGCGAATTGCGGAAGCCATCGCATTGGAAAATCACAGTCTTGGATTGATTACCGGTGAGTCCATCGGACAGGTGGCATCCCAGACTATGCAGAGTTTGTTGGTAACCAATGACGCCTGCGAAAGCCTTCCGGTATATCGACCTTTGATTGGGTTTGATAAACAGCAGATTGTAGAGATTTCCGAAAAGATTGATGCGTACGAAACTTCCATTCAGCCCTTTGAGGATTGTTGTACTATTTGGGTTGCCCAGCACCCGGTAACGAAGCCTAATTTGGGAATTATTAAAAAACATGAGTTGAATTTGTCCGAACAGATTGATGCCATGTTTGAGGAAGCAATTGCAACCAGAGAAATTATCGAAATCTAAAAAGAAAAAGCAGGGAATCTTTCCCTGCTTTGGTTATTCTAAAAATATGTTTCTTAGATGATGTAGTTCTGAAGAGCAGAAAGAACAGTAGCCTCTTCCGCTTCGTCTTCTACGTGGATATTGAGCTGAATCGGTTTGGAAAGATCCAAACTAAAGATACCCATAATGGACTTTGCATCAATAACGTAGCGTCCGGAAATTAAGTCAAAATCAAAATCATATTTCGTAATTTCGTTAACAAAAGATTTAACCTTATCAATAGAATTTAATGAAATTTGAACTGTTTTCATTCTAATACCTCCTTCAATTCCTTCTGAACTTATATTAGTGCATGAATGAAAATAAGTCAATGAAAATTAAAACGGAAAAAGCAAAGAATTCGGAAAGGATTTGTAAAAAAATGAAAAAAGTTGCCCTTCATAATTTGGGATGTAAGGTAAATGCATACGAAACGGATGCCATGGAGCAAATGCTTCGCCGGGCAGGTTATGAAATTGTATCCGTGGAAGAAAATGCTGATGTTTATATTATTAATACCTGTAGCGTGACTAACATTGCGGACCGGAAAAGCAGGCAGATGTTGCATCGCGCCAAGAAGAAAAATCCGGATAGCTTAGTGGTGGCGGTAGGTTGTTATGTTCAGACCGCAACCCGGGAAGCAATGGAGGATGCCGGAGTGGATCTTTGTATCGGCAACAATAAGAAAGGCGAAATCGTAGAGATTTTGGAGCAGTATTTATCGGCTCCGAAGGTAAATGTGATTGATATAGACCGGGAAAAAGAATACGAAGAATTGTTTTTGACGGAGGCGACGGAGCACGTAAGAGCATATATTAAAATTCAGGACGGTTGCAATCAATTTTGCAGTTACTGCATTATTCCTTATGCAAGGGGAAGGGTAAGAAGCAGAAAACCGGAAAATGTCATTCGGGAAATCAAAGAATTGACGGAAAAAGGATACCGGGAATTTGTCATTACCGGGATTCATTTAAGCTCCTACAGTACGGATTTTGTCTATGAAAAAACGGCAGCCAATCTCTTTCATGAGGAAGGACTGCTTTCGCTTCTTTGGGAGATTCATCGCATTCCGGGGGTGAAACGGATTCGATTGGGCTCCCTGGAACCTCGCATTATGACGGAGTCCTTTGTAAAAGAACTGGCTCGGATGGACAAGCTTTGTCCGCATTTTCATTTGTCCCTGCAAAGCGGATGTAACGAAACGTTAAAGCGAATGAATCGGCATTATACGGCAGAGGAATTCTATGAAAAAACCGTGTTGCTCAGAAGCTGTTTTGAACATCCTGCCATTACCACAGATGTAATCTGTGGTTTCCCGGGAGAGGACGAAGAAGAATTTGCAGAAACCAAGGCATTTTTAGAAAAAGTGAATTTCTTTGAAATGCATATTTTTAAATATTCCAAACGAAAAAATACGCCGGCAGCAACCATGCCGGGGCAACTGACAGAGGCACAAAAGGCACTCCGAAGCAGCGAACTGATGGAAATGGAACAGAGACAGTCCGGAGAATTTCGAGAATATTATGTGGGAAAAGAGATGGATGTTCTGTTTGAAGAGGAGAAGGAGATTTTAGGACAACGATATTTTGTGGGACATTCACCGGAATATGTGAAGGTGGCCGTGCAATGCGAAGGTAATCCGGAGAATCAAATCAAAAAAGTGGTGGGGAAAAAGCTTTTGGCAGGAGATTATATTTTAGGTGAAGTGATTTAGGGTTTTTGCAGATAATCTTAAGAAAATCTTAGGAATTATCTGCACCTTTTTTTAGGAAATTCGCGATAGAATGGTGTTGTCAGTGAGAAAACAAGGAAAACAAGGAGCAAAAGCATGGAGCGGTGTCGAATTTTAGTGGTGGAAGACGATAAGGAAATCCGTGACGGCATTGAGATTTATTTGAAAAGCCAGGGATATGAGGTGGTAAAAGCTGCCAATGGAAAGGAAGGATTGGAGAAAGTAAGAAACGAAGAAATCCACCTTGCCATTGTGGATGTGATGATGCCGGTAATGGATGGAATTGCCATGGTGATGGAGGTAAGAAAACAGTACGAGTTCCCCATTATCATGCTGTCGGCCAAGTCAGAGGAAGTGGATAAAATTTTGGGGCTGAACATGGGAGCAGATGATTATGTGACGAAGCCCTTTACACCGCTGGAGCTGTTGGCGAGAGTGAATTCCCAGCTTAGGAGATACCGCCGCTATTTGGAGGTGAAGAAAGGGGAGGAAAAGGAAGAAACGATTTATCAGATCGGCGGATTGGAATTGAACGAAGAAAAAGTGGAATTAAAAGTAGATGGTCTGCCGGTGAAACTGACTCCTTCGGAATTTAAAATTTTGCTGCTTCTTATGAAACATCCGGGAAGAGTATTCTCTGCTGACGAAATCTATGAGCGGATCTGGAACGAAAAAGCAGTGAATTCGGATACCATTATGGTTCATATCCGAAAAATACGGGAAAAAATCGAGTTAGATCCCAAGAGACCAAAATATTTAAAGGTGGTGTGGGGCGTTGGATACAAAATGGAAAAGTGAAGAAAAGAAAATTAACCAAGGAAGAATTTGGGGCGTATTGCTGATTTTGCTTTTTGCGGTAACGGCAGGAGTGATTATGATGTCGCAATACCCCAAATTTAGGGAAAAATCAGGAATTACCTTTTGGGGGAATGAAGAGGAAAATACGGAAGATATGCGAACACAGGGGGATGTGCCACAGGTATTTGTAGCAGAGGAGAGCTTTCTAAATTATCTGACTTCCGCGGTGTATTATCTGGATTTTATGACAACACCGGAAACGGCAAACACGGAATATTTTTCCTTGTCCGGGGAATCCTATCCGGCGGAAGAAATGCAATGGTTTGCGCAGTGTTCCGAACAGCTGATGATGGACATTAGAGACCAGGTGGAAAGCAATGCTTCCGTGCATGGGTATTATTATCATTGCAGCGGTGTGGAAATGATGACCTCCAATTCCTATGGGGATTTACATGCGTTAGCGGAAGGAAGAGGGTATTACAGCGAAAGCGAAAGGGCGGAAATTCAGAATAATTATGATGCAGGTATGGTAATTTACTTTGATGCATCCGGAGAACCGACCATAGAAACGGTATGGAATATGGATTATTCCCTTCCGGAAGTGCGGGAGGCACTGGAGCCGAAAAGTTTCCGGGAACTAATGGTGCTGAACGGACTGTTGCATGAAAACTATCAAGACAGTGGCAACGGAAGAGAAATTTTGGATGAGGTGACGGTGCCGCTTGTAAAAAATAAGGTATTTGTTTTTGTCGTAGGCGAAAATGAGGAAGCTTTTTATGCACAGAATTATTGGGAAGAAGTAGGTGCAATTCAGCAGAGCGGTTATTTGCTGGGGGCATATCTTATTTTGGGTGCGATGGCGTTGCTGGCGCTTGTTCTGCAAAATGTTAAGCCGTTGTATTTAAAAGATATGCGGATTTTTCATCTTCCGACGGAATTTGTAGTGGTGGCAGAATCCGTGTTGTTGATTTGGATTATGGACTATATTCCTACGGATATTGCGGTAGAAACGGTGACGAATATGTTGCCGGAGGCGGTGTTGGCTATGGGGGTCAGCGCAGAAATGGTAGCGACCGTGACCCACGGAATCATCGCATCTTTCTGGACTTTGTATGCTTTGGCTGTTTATTGGGCGGTGGCAACCTTATTGCCCTATATTGCGCATCCCATAAAGACCCTGGTAAACAACAGTTTTCTCCTCCGGTTTTGTCGTTTTATCTTTCGTAAACTGGCAAAATTATGGAAGCAGATGACGGAAGTAAAATTAGGAAAAAAACTGGAATGGATGGTACTGCTTGCAGTACTTGGAAACTGGTTGATAAATACCCTGCTTTGTCATTTGGTGGCGCTTTGGAACGGCGGCCCGGGATTCTTTGCTTCCGTGATGGTACCACTTGCGATATTTTTCTATAATCTTGGCATTTACATCTTTGCCAGATATATGGTTTATAAGGCAATCAATGATTATCATTGTCTGTATGAAAAGGCAAAGCGGGTGGCTGGCGGAGACTTTGAAAAACAAAAGGAAGAAACGTTGGGACTTTATTCGGAAATCGGTGAGCAGTTAGATGAAATAGAGGTGGGGTTTCGAAAGGCGGTATCGGAAGAGGTAAAGAGTAAAAATATGAAAACCGAGCTGATTACCAATGTTTCTCATGATTTAAAAACACCGCTGACAGCCATCATTACTTATATTGAACTCCTGAAAAAAGAAGAGAATTCCGAAAAGGAGAGGGAAGAGTATCTTCGGATTTTGGAACAAAAGGCCAATCGCTTGAAAGTGTTGATTGAAGATTTGTTTGAGGTAAGTAAGGCAGAATCGGATAATATTGTGTTAAATTATGCTAACGTAGATTTGGTCAGTCTCTTAAAAGAAGTGAGCTTGGAAAATGAACGAAAAATAAGCGAGAGTACCCTGGATATTCGTTTTCACTACGGAATGGAGAAATGTATTCTCCGCTTAGATCCGGCAAGAACCTATCGGATTATGGATAATCTCATGCAGAACATTTTAAAATATGCCATGGAAAATACCAGAGTCTATATTGAATTGGTAAAAGAAGCGGAAGAGGTAAGGGTGTGCTTTAAAAATATTTCTGCAGTGGAGATGAATTTTTCGCCGGAAGAAATTACAGAGCGCTTTGTCAGAGGAGATTTGTCCAGAAACAGTGAAGGAAGCGGGCTTGGTCTGGCCATTGCCCAAAGCTTTACCCAATTGCAGGGAGGAACGTTCCGGGTGGAAACCGACGGAGATTTGTTTAAAGTAACGGTAACCTTCCCTTGGAAGGAAGAAAAAACGGAAGACATCGGTGGGCAACCGGACATTGCATAGGAAAGCGAAGAGAAAAATAAAGAAAGCACTGCAAAACAGAAGTAAGACAAGGCATGAAAGAGAGCATTGCAGAACAGAAGTAAGACAAGGCATGAAAGAGAGCACTGCAAAGCAGAAGTAAGACAAGGCATGAAAGAAAGTGCCGCAAAAAAGAAACAGAAAAATAATTCTTGGGAGAAACGGAACATGAAGCAAAGCAGAACGCAAAACAAAGGCTCCGGAAGGAGTCAAAGAAAGAGACGAAGCAGGCAGGAACGATTTCATATCGTTTTACGAATCCTGCTCATTATGATTGGCATGGCGGGAAATGTTTTGCTTCTGACCCCGTTTGTTTTGAGAGGAATATTAAATATCGGGAATGTTACCGGCGCCGTTTTAATGACGGCGCTGATGCTGTATGGTGCTTTTTCGCCTAAGATGAACGCCGGAATCCGAAACATAAAAAAGAAAAAGGCAGGAAGAATTGTACTTTCCGGGGTGACGACGGTGTTGGTTGTCATTTTTCTGCTGGCCATGACGGAAACCGGTTTTATGTTGGCGGCAGCCTCTAAAACGCCTGCCGAAAGTGCTACGGTAGTGGTACTCGGATGCAGAGCATACGGAACACGGCCCAGCATTATGTTGGCTTCCAGATTGGATGCGGCTTATGAATATTTGGTGCTGCATCCGGAATCAATGTGCATTGTTTCCGGCGGGCAAGGGGAGGATGAATCGGTTTCAGAGGCAGAGTGCATGTATTTGTATTTGGTGGAGAAAGGAATTGCGCCGGAACGAATTTTTCGGGAAGCGGAATCTACTTCTACCAGAGAAAATCTGGAATTTTCCAAAGCGTTGATTGAGGCGGAGGGTTTAAACAACGAAATTGCTATTGTGACCAACGAATATCATCAATACCGGGCGTCCATGATTGCCGATACCCTTTATCCGGAATACGGTGCCATCTCGGCACAAACTCCGCTTTGGTTGTATCCTACCTATTATGTGAGGGAGTTGTACGGCATTTTATATGAATGGGTTTTTTAAGATGATTTTCTTTTCCGGTTAATTTTTCGCGCATGGGCTATCGTAACGAAGGTAGCACGATGCATTTTTTTGCATGCAGACGTATAGAAGGGCAGGAGGGAGACACCGTTGCTTTACAGACCAGGGTTTTTGTGATTAAATTTAGAAGGAAAAGGAAAGGAAGTAAAACGATGCGTTTTGTGATACAAAGAGTAACTCGCGCCGATGTTTCGGTAGAGGGAGAAAAAATCAGTGAAATCGGAAAGGGATTCCTCGTTCTAATCGGAATTTCGCAAACGGATACCGAGGCTGTTGCAGACAAGATGGTGGATAAGCTCATCGGGATGCGGATTTTTGCGGATGAGAACGGAAAGACCAACCTTGCGTTGAAGGATGTGGAGGGAGAACTTCTTTTGGTGTCGCAGTTTACATTATATGCGGATTGCAAAAAAGGGAACCGGCCGTCCTTTACGGCAGCAGGAGCGCCGGATCGGGCAAAGGAGCTCTACGAGTATATTATTGCGAAATGCAAAGCGCGGGACCTTCCTGTACAGGAAGGTAGTTTTGGTGCAGATATGCAGGTGCAGCTGGTCAATGACGGCCCGTTTACCGTTCTTTTGGACAGTGAACAGCTATAACAGTGGATGCACAAAAGGAAAATCCTTCAAAAAAAGGTGCTGTGCCAGATTTTTTGGTAGAGTTTCTTTGGTATAAGAATTGAATATATAGAAAAAAAATAGTATAATGTAGTGTGGCTTTGTAGTTTTTTTCTGCCAATAGGAAGGTTAAAGGAGACAGGAAAATGAAAATTTCACAGGCGGTGATTTTTGCCGGTGGTTTAGGCGAAAGATTAAAACCTTTTACGGAAACAAATCCAAAACCGATGTTTCCTTTTAATGACAAACCTTTTATTGAATATCTGGTAAAACAAATCAAAGAATTCGGGATAGAGGATATTATTATTTTGCTGGGATATCTTCCGGAAAAAGTAACGGATTATTTGGGAGACGGAAGTCGGTACGGCGTAAAGATTACCTACTGTATTACGCCGGTGGAATACGATACCCAGTATCGTCTGCAATCTGCAAAAGAATATCTGCAGGATGAATTTTTGATGATGTACTGTGATAATCTTTGTCCGATTAATTTTCAACAATTGGTGGAAGATTATGAAAAGAACAACAGCCTGATACAATTTACCGCTTATGCCAATGAAGACGGCTACACCAAGAGCAATTTGGTGATTGCAAAGGACGGCAAAGTGGAGGCGTATGACAAAAAAAGAACCCGCACGGATTTGCAGGGAGTGGATATCGGATATGCCATCGTTTCCAAAAAAGTTTTGGAACTCATGAGCAGCGAAAACGAAAACTTTGAAGCCGTGGTCTATCCTAAATTGGTGGAAGCAGGCAGGCTCTATGCTACAGTGACCCACCACCGATATTATTCCATTGGTTCCTATCAGCGCATTGAATTAACCAAAGACTATTTGTCTGACCGGAAATTTATTTTCCTCGACAGAGACGGAACTTTGAATGAAAGAGCGCCTAAGGCACAGTATATTGAGACGCCGGAAGCCTTTGTCTGGTTAGACGGAGCAAAAGAGGCGGTGAAAAGATTAAAGGATGCCGGTTACTTTATTATTCTGGTGTCCAATCAGCCGGGAATTGCAAGAGGCAACTTGACGGAAGCGGATTTGACTGCTATTCATGATAAGATGCAGCAGGATTTGCGGCAAATCGGAGCAGAGATAGATGCAATTTATTATTGTGCCCATAATTGGGACGACGGTTGTTTTTGTCGAAAACCCAAGCCGGGAATGTTTTATATGGCCCAGAAAGATTATTCCATCAATCTGACAAAATGTTATATGATTGGGGATGATGAACGGGATATAGAAGCGGCGGATGCGGCAAATATGAAGAGTAAATTTGTAACAACGGAATATACATTGGCAGATGCCGTGGAAGATATTTTACGGGAAGAAGGATAACAAAGCATGGTTATTTCAAAGACACCTCTTAGAGCGTCGCTCTTTGGAGGCGGAAGTGATTTTAAAGATTATTATGAAAACAGCAGTCTTGGTTACGGCAGTGTTTTGAGCGCCGGTCTGGATATGCATGTTTACATTACCGTGAACAAAAAATTTGATGACATGATTCGTATCGTGTATAACGGAAACGAATTGGTAAACAATGTAAATGAGGTAAAACATAACATTATCCGGGAAGCCTTAAAATTGACCGGAATTGAAAGCGGAGTGGAAGTGATTTATATGGCAGACATTCCGTTAAGCGGTGCCGGTATCGGATTGGCATCTTCCAGTGCGTTGGCGGTGGGAGTACTTAATGCGCTTCACGCGTATAAGGGCGAATATGTATCGCCGGAAATTTTGGCAAAGGAAGCCTGCTATATTGAAATTAATTGTCTCGGACAGCGTATCGGTATTCAGGACCAATACGCGGTAGCCCATGGCGGATTCAATCGATATCGATTTTTTAATAACGGAACGGTAAGCGTTTCCCCGGTGGTGTGTGCGGAAAAGAACCGAAAGGAATTGACGGATCGGTTGATGATGTTCTTTACGGGAAACACCAGAGATTCCAGAAAGATATTAAGCGAGCAGTCCGATACCATTCAGGAAAAGACAAAGATGCTTGACGATTTGGTATTGACGGTGGACAAGGCGTATGAAGCGATTGCAACAGGCAATTTGGATTTCATCGGAACAGAGCTTCACAGAACCTGGGAGATTAAGAAGCAATTTGCCGGCGGTGTGAGCAATCCTGCCATTGATGAAATGTATCAAAAGGCAATGAGTGCCGGGGCTCTTGGCGGTAAGATTTTAGGCGCCGGAGGCGGAGGGTTTATGCTTCTTTATGTACCGAAGGAAAACCAGGCAAAGGTAAGAGCGCAGATGGCAGATTATCGGGAAGTGGAGTTTGGAATTGATTATCAGGGAAGCCGGATTATTTTTACCGACTAAGCGAAGGCAACATGGAGGAATAACATGGATTATACAAAACAGATTAAAGAATATCTGTTAAAGGAAATCGAAGTATTGGAAGCTTTGGACGAAGAAGCAATCAGCAGGGTGATTAATTTGCTGGAAGAGACCAGAGCAAACGACGGTCAGATTTACATTTTCGGAAACGGCGGAAGCGCGGCAACGGCCTCCCATTTCCAGAATGATTTTAACAAAGGTCTTTCCGAACACTTAGAAAAGAAATACCGCTTCCAGTGTTTGAATGATAATATGGCCACCGTGATGGCCATTGCCAATGATAACGGCTATGAAAATATTTTTGTTCAGCAGTTGGAAAATCGCTTAAACGAAAAGGATGTGGTAATTGCGATTTCCGGTTCCGGTAATTCGGAAAACGTAATTCGCGCCGTGGAATATGCAAAAGCTCATAAGGTGAAGGTCGTGGGACTGACCGGATACGACGGAGGAAAGTTGAAGGTGCTTAGTGATATTTCACTTCACGCCCCCATTCACAGCATGCAGATGACGGAAGATATTCATATGATTTTGGATCATTTGATGATGAGTGTGTTATACAAAAGTGCCTGCGGGATTGATCATATCCGGCAATAGACATCCTTTGGCAAAAGCCACGGGAAACATAGAAAAAGGCGTACAAAAGCATCCTAAGAAAGGACCTGGTTACAGACAATGAGTAAGATAATGATTACGGGAGCTGCCGGATTTATCGGTTCCCAGCTTGCCTATCATTTGTGGCAAAAAGGGCATGAACTTACATTGATTGATAATTTTTCATACGGCAGTGAAGACAATCTGATATTTGAAAAGCACTGCTTTACGGAAGAAATTATTCGGGATGACATTCGGAATGAAGCGCTGATGGAGAAGCTTTTCCGAGAAGAAAAATTTGATTATGTATATCACATTGCAGGGATTACACCCCTTCCGGATTGCCAGTTAAATCCTAAGGAAGCCGTGGAAGTTAACACCATGGGAACCGTGATTTTGCTGGAGAATGCCAGAAAGTACGGAATCAAAAAATTCATTTTTGCCAGCACTTCGGCAGTTTATGAAAATAACAAGGATTTTCCTTCTGTGGAAGGTAACGTGGTGCCCCCCAGTTTGATTTATCCCAATACCAAATACACAGCGGAGCGTTACTGTCAGGCTTATGCGGATGTCTATGGAATGAATATTACCTGTATGCGCTTTGCTAATGTATATGGACCTCATTTGGATTGCCTTAGAACGCAGCCTCCGGTAGTGGGATATTTAATCCGGGAATTGTTCTTTGACAGACAACCCGTACTTCATTCCACCGGCACGCAGCGAAGAGATTTTGTGTATGTAGAAGATTTGATTGATTTGGCGGAACGGGTGCAGGAAGGAGAAGGTTTTGATGTGGTAAATGTTTCTACCAATACCACCATTTCCATTAACGAATTGGCCCACCTTGTGAGAAAACTGATGAAGAAGGAAGAGATTTCGTTTGGTTATACCGAATCTTCCAATTACTGGAATCGTTATCCGAAGTTATACGAAGGTGCATTTCCGATTTCCAAGGAAGCCTTGGACAATGAAGTAAACAAATACACCCAGTTGTCCAATGCTTATGCAAAAGAAAAATATGGCTGGGAGCCGAAAACCGATCTTGAGACGGGAATCCAGGCCACCATTGACTTTTCGGTGGAGGTATTGGCAAAAGCGGGAGAGAACAGCTAAGAAAGGTATGGTAGTAAAATGACATTGATTTCCCTTGTCATACCCTGTTATAACGAAGAAGAAGCAATTCCTCTTTTGTATCCGGAACTGAAAAAAATCAGCGAAGAGATGAAGGAAGTGGAATTTGAATTTATCATGGTAGATAACTGCTCGGAGGATAATACTTTGCAACTGATGAAGGATCTTCGAAAGGAAGATTCCAGGGTAAGGTATATTTCCTTTTCCAGAAATTTTGGTAAGGAAGCCTCTATGTACGCAGGACTCAAAGCCTCCAAGGGTGACTTTGTGGCAATTATGGATGCGGATTTGCAAGACCCGCCTTCGCTGTTGCCGGCCATGTATGAGGCGGTAACCAAGGAAGGATATGACTGCGCAGCGACCTATCGGAAAGACCGGAAAGGGGAGCCCTGGCTCCGTTCGGTATTGGCCAATGCCTTTTATTCCCTGATTGGGAAAATCTCATCTGCCGATATGAAAAGCGGTGCAAGAGATTTTCGTCTGATGTCCAGACAAATGGTGAACGCCGTACTTACCTTAGAAGAAAACGAGCGTTTCTCGAAGGGAATCTTTGGTTGGGTTGGATTTAATACCAAGTGGATTGCTTTTGAAAACGTAGAGCGAAGCGCAGGGAAAACAAAACTGCCGTTTTGGTCTGCTTTTACCTATGCATTGAAAGGAATTGTTTCCTTCTCGACGGTTCCGCTGGCAGTGTCTTCTTTGATGGGAATTCTTTGTTGCTTTCTGGCAGCCTTTTATGCGATTTATGTGGTGGTAAAGGAATTGGTTACGGCAGAAGCGGTGGCAGGCTATCCGTCTTTGGTATGTTTGATTTTGTTTATCGGCGGTGTGCAGCTTCTTATGATTGGTGTTTTGGGACAGTATCTTGCCCAGATTTATCTGGAAATCAAGAAACGTCCGAAATATATTATTAAAGAGACCGAAAGAATGGCAAAGAAAGATACCGAGGAGGAATAAAAATACCTTGGCAGGAATTTTTTTAAGGTCAAATTCCGGAGAACAAAGGGACCGGAAACGGTAAACCAAAAAGGATAAAAATTTCAATTCAAAATTTCGAGATAACAAAATGAAATGAGAAATTTGAATTAAAAAATAAGCAAGGAATAAGAAACGAAAGGGAAAAGAACATGGCAGATATCAATCACACACAATTTTTTCGTGTAGAAGTGGAACAGGAAGACAGTGTGAAAAAAATTCTGGAAGAAGTATATGATGCTTTGACAGAAAAGGGATACAATCCGGTGAATCAGATTGTAGGATACATTATGTCCGGAGATCCGACTTATATTACCAGTCATAAAAATGCCAGAAGCATTATTATGAAGGCAGAAAGAGATGAGTTGGTGGAGGAAATGTTGACCTCTTACATCAAGAACAATCACTGGGACGAGAAGGCAGGTAACTGATAAAATGCGCATCATGGGATTGGATTTTGGCAGCAGAACGGTAGGCGTGGCAATTAGTGATCCATTGCTGATTACAGCTCAGGGAAAAGAGATTATCCGCAGAGAAAAACCGGATAAATTGAGAAAAACGCTGGCAAGACTGGAAGAACTGATTGTAGAAAACGAGGTACAGGAGATTGTACTGGGACTCCCAAAGAACATGAATGATACAGAAGGGGAGCGCGTGGAAAAAACCAAAGAGTTTAAAGAAATGCTGGAAAGAAGAACCGGTATCCGTGTGCAATTTTGGGATGAACGACTGACTACGGTAGCGGCAGACCGTTATATGATGGAAGCCGGAATCCGTAGAGAAGAACGAAAAGAACATGTAGATAAGATAGCCGCAGTCTTTATTTTGCAGGGTTATCTGGATTATAAGAAAAATATGGAAAAGAATGGGGAGCAATCATGTTAGAAAAAATACCTTTTTCTCCCGAAGGGGAAGCACCGGTTGAATTTTATGTGTTAGAACAGACAACCATCGGAGGAATTGACTATTTCCTGGTGACAGACACCGAAGAAGGAGACGGGGAAGCTTTGATTCTCAAGGACTTGTCAAAAAAAGAAGAGAAAGAAGCCGTATTTGAAATTGTGTCGGAGGATGCCGAGCTGGATGCGGTGGCAAAGGTTTTTGAAAGTTTGCTTGATGATGTCAGCTTTACAACAGAATAGTACATGGTTCGCTCTTAAATGGAGGGAAAGAATTTGAGAAAGAGCATTGCGGCGGATGCCGCAGAATTAAAGATTATTCCGCTGGGAGGCTTGGAGCAGATCGGAATGAATATTACTGCGTTTGAATACGAAGACAGTATTTTCATTTTGGATTGCGGACTTGGTTTTCCGGAGGATGACATGTTGGGGATTGATTTGGTCATTCCGGATACCTCCTATCTGATGGATAACATAGATAAGGTAAAAGGATTCGTCATTACCCACGGACACGAAGACCACATCGGGGCACTGCCCTATGTGTTAAAAAATATCAATGTTCCCATTTATGCCACTCGGCTCACCATGGGGATTATTGAGCGAAAATTGAAAGAGCATGAATTGGATAAAGTCGTGACTCGGAAAGTGGTGAAATTTGGGCAAACCATCACCCTCGGGGATTTTCACGTAGAATTTATTAAAACCAATCACAGCATTGTGGATGCAGCGGCCCTGGCAATTTATACGCCCCAGGGAATCATTGTTCACACCGGAGATTTCAAGGTGGATTACACACCGATTTTCGGCGATGCCATTGATTTACAACGCTTTGGAGAGCTTGGGAAAAAAGGCGTTTTGGCGCTGATGTGTGACAGCACCAATGCGGAGCGTCCCGGATTTACCCAGTCGGAAAAAACCGTCGGAAATACATTGGATGATATTTTTGAAGAACATAAGAATACCAGAATTATCGTTGCCACGTTCGCTTCCAATGTAGACCGGGTGCAGCAGATTATTAATTCAGCATATAAGTTTGGCAGAAAAGTTGTGATTGAAGGTCGAAGCATGGTAAACATCATTGAAACAGCAACGGAATTTGGCTGTTTGAATGTGCCGGCGGATACCATTATTGATGTGGATATGTTAAAGAATTATCCGGACGAAAAAACCGTTATTATTACAACGGGAAGTCAGGGAGAACGTTTGGCGGCACTTAGTCGTATGGCGAACGGCACCCACAGAAAAGTGGTAATCGGACCGATGGATACCGTGGTATTTTCTTCCCATCCCATTCCGGGAAATGAAAAAGCGGTAACCAAAATTATCAACGAATTGTTCCGAAAAGGAGCAGACGTTATTTTCCAGGATACCCATGTATCGGGGCATGCCTGCCAGGAAGAAATCAAACTGATTTATTCCCTGACTCAGCCAAAGTACTCCATACCGGTTCACGGAGAGTACAAGCACTTGATGGCACAGGCAAAATTGGCAGAGCAGCTTGGAATACCAAAGGAAAACATCTTTATTTTAAGCAGCGGTGATGTGCTTTCTTTCAATCAGGGAGAAGCCGATATTACCGGAAAAGTGGCAGCAGGTTCCATTCTGGTAGATGGACTTGGTGTCGGCGATGTAGGAAACATTGTTTTGAGAGACCGGCAGCGACTGTCGGAGGATGGCATTATTGTGGTGGTGCTTGCCATGGACGGCTACAGCGAGCAGGTTGTGGCGGGACCGGACATAGTGACCAGAGGATTTGTGTATGTGAAAGAGGCGGATGAAATGCTGGAGGAAGCCCGACATGTGGTGGACGAAGCAGTTTTTTACTGCCAGAGTAAATCCATTACGGATTGGGGAAAGATTAAGAATACCATTAAGGATAATTTAGGGGAATATGTGTGGCGTAAAACCAAGAGAAGACCGATGATTTTACCTGTGATAATGGAAGTTGGTTAAGCCGGAAAAAAAAGAAAAAAGGAAGGCCGGATAAAATGTACGAAATCAGCGAAGAAGTAGATTCCCTTATTGAAGCAGTAAAGCAGTCAAAAACATACCGGGAATATGATTTACAAAGAAACCGTGTAAAGGAAGAACCGGAATTAAAGGCACAGATTGATGAATACCGTGCAAAGAATTATGAATTGCAAAATTCAGAAGACGAGGAGAACATTCAGGAACGTCTTGAGGCGTTTGCGGAGGAATATTCTGATTTTGTGGAACAACCCAAGGTACGGGAGTTTTTGCATGCGGAGGTGGCACTTTGCAGCATGATGCAGGAAGTGACCAACCGTTTGATTAATAGTCTGGATTTTGAGTAAGAAAAGGAGTCGCCTTTGAATAAGAAAAAGATTGTTTGGACAATTGTAAAAACTGTTATGACCATAGCGCTGGCCATGTTAATCGGAGTGATTGTATATCGGATTACCATGCAGGCGTATGATTTCGGGTACCGTATTTTTGCGGAAGAACCCATGTCTCCGGCACCGGGATACACCATGTCCGTAGCGATTGTAGAAGGAAAGTCGGTGATGGAAATCGGTGAAATACTGGAAGAGAAAGGTCTGATTCGTAGTGCCTATCTGTTTTATTTACAGGAATATTTTTCCTCGTATCACGGAGATTTAAAACCGGGAGTTTATGAACTTAGCACCGCTATGACGCCGGAAGAGATGATGAAAATAATGGCAGAAACTACGGAAGAGGAAGAATAAATTGGCAGAAGAAGAAAGAATGCTTGCCTTTATCCGTTCATTGGATAAAGGCAATTTGGGTTTATTGGGACAAATAGAAAAGGAAGCAAAGGAAGATGGCGTTCCCATTATCCGGGATGAAATGCAAAGCCTTTTGAAATTTTTAGTGGCAGCGTTTCAGCCGGAAAAGATTTTGGAGGTGGGCTGTGCTACCGGTTTTTCCGCCCTGCTTATGTGGGAGGCTTCCGGTAAACAGTGTGAGATTACCACGATTGAAAAATACGAAAAGAGAATTCCCATAGCCAAAGAGAATTTTAGACGAGCAGGCGCTTTAGACAAAATCACTCTTTTGGAGGGGGATGCGGACGAAATATTGGATTCGCTTTCGGGCAGTTATTCCTTTATCTTTATGGATGCTGCCAAAGGACAGTACTTAAATTTCCTGCCCAAGGTCACGAGATTGTTAAAGGAGGGCGGAATCCTGGTTTCGGACAATGTGTTGCAGGAAGGGGACGTGTGCGAATCCCGTTTTGCGGTAACCCGCAGAAATCGGACGATTCATTCCAGAATGCGGGAGTATCTTTATACCATCAAAAACAGCGATGAATTTGAAAGTGTGATTCTAAATATCGGAGACGGCGTGGCACTTAGCGTGAAGAAGGAAAGATAAAATGATAAAGTGTCAGGAAGCGAACAAAAAGGCGAGGAAAGTCAGATGAGCAGAGACAGAAAACCGGAGCTTTTGATTCCGGCAAATAGCTTGGAAGTATTAAAAACAGCAGTCATATATGGTGCGGATGCGGTATATATCGGAGGAGAGGCCTTCAGCCTCAGAGCCAAAGCAAAGAATTTTACTTTAGAGGAAATGGCAGAGGGAATTGCATTTGCCCACAGCCATGGCGCAAAAGTATATGTGACCGCTAATATTTTGGCCCACAATCAGGATTTGGAAGAGGCAAAGGTATATTTTAAAGAGCTAAAGGAAATCATGCCGGATGCCCTTATTATTTCGGACCCGGGAATGTTTACTTTGGCAAAGGAAATTTGTCCTGAGATAGAGATTCATATTTCCACGCAGGCAAATAATACCAATTACGAAACCTATCGATTTTGGTGGAAATTGGGAGCCAAGCGCGTGGTGTCAGCACGGGAGTTGTCCTTGGCAGAAATAAAAGAAATCCGGGAACAGATTCCGGAAGAGATGGAAATCGAAAGCTTTATTCACGGAGCGATGTGTATTTCCTATTCCGGAAGATGCCTTTTGTCCAACTATTTTACCGGAAGGGACGGGAATCAGGGAGCCTGTACCCATCCTTGCCGTTGGAAGTATGCGGTAGTGGAGGAAAAACGGCCGGGAGAGTATTTGCCGGTTTATGAGAACGAACGGGGAACCTATATTTTCAATTCCAAGGACCTTTGTATGGTGGAACATATCCCGGAGGTGGTAGATGCAGGGATTGACAGTTTGAAAATAGAAGGTAGAATGAAAACGGCACTTTATGTTGCAACGGTGGCGAGAACCTATCGAAAAGCCATTGATGATTTCTTCGAGTCCAAGGAATTGTATGAAAGCAAGATGGACTGGTATCATGAAGAAATTGCCAAATGTACTTACCGGCAGTTTTCCACCGGATTTTATTTCGGTAAGCCCAGTGAAGAAAATCAGATTTACGACAGCAATACCTACGTGAATGAATATATTTACCTTGGAATGGTAGGAAAAGTGGAAGAGGACGGAAGCTGCCGGATCGAACAAAAAAATAAGTTTTGCTTGGGGGATGTGATTGAAATCATGAAACCAAGCGGCGAAAATGTGGAAACGAAAGTGCTTGCCATGGCGGATGAAGAGGGAAATGCCATGGAGAGTTGTCCTCATTCCAGACAGCAGATTACCTTGCGCCTTAGTACGCCGGCAGAGCTTTATGATATTTTGCGTGTGAAAAACACGAAGGAAAACGAAGAATAAAAGGTGTTTTCGTTGGGGGGAAAACGGGTTACGAAGAGTGATACGACAGAAAGGAAAACCGACAATGAATGCAACTATGAACGTAGAAGCGATTTTTGGCGAAAATGTTTTTAGTATCGGCAAAATGAGAGAGTATCTTCCGAAGGAAGTATTTGACGAAGTTATGAAAGTAAAGGAAGAAGGCGGAGAATTGTCCCGCTCTTCCGCAGATGAAGTGGCTAAAGCTATGAAAGAATGGGCGGTGGAAAGAGGTGCGACCCATTATACGCACTGGTTCCAGCCTTTGACGGGTATTACGGCAGAAAAGCACGATGCCTTTGTAACACATCCGGACGATGACGGGAAAATGATTATGGAATTTTCCGGTAAGGAGCTGATTAAGGGAGAACCCGATGCTTCGTCTTTCCCCTCTGGTGGCCTTCGTGCGACGTTTGAAGCCAGAGGTTACACTGCCTGGGATATTACGTCTCCGGCCTTTTTGAAGGAGGATGCCACAGGTGTGATTTTGTGTATCCCTACGGCATTTTGCTCTTATACCGGAGAAGCCTTGGATAAGAAGACACCGCTTCTTCGTTCCATGGAGGCTATCAGCGAGCAGGCACTACGAATTGTGCGTTTGTTTGGCAATACGGGAGCGACCAAAGTAGTTCCTTCCGTGGGAGCGGAGCAGGAATACTTTTTGATTGACAGAGAAAAGTATTTGCAAAGACCGGACCTTATTTTTGCCGGAAGAACTTTGTTTGGTGCACCGGCTCCGAAGGGACAGGAAATGGATGACCATTACTTTGGGGTTATTCAGGAACGTGTCGGTGCTTATATGAAAGATTTGAACGTTGAGCTGTGGAAGCTAGGGGTATCCGCAAAAACACAGCACAACGAGGCGGCTCCTGCACAGCATGAGCTGGCTCCCATCTATGAAAACGGAAATATCGCTGTTGATCATAACCAGCTTGTGATGGAAACCATGAAAAAAGTAGCCGGTCGTCATGGCCTGACTTGTCTTCTTCATGAAAAACCCTTTGCCGGGGTCAATGGTTCCGGTAAGCATGATAACTGGTCTTTGTGTACGGATAACGGCGTAAATATGTTGGATCCCGGGATTACTCCCAGCGAAAATATTCAGTTTTTGTTGGTATTGGCATGTATTTTGAAAGCCGTGGATACCCATGCAGATTTGCTTCGTCAAAGTGCATCCGACGTAGGAAATGACCACCGTCTAGGTGCAGCGGAAGCACCTCCCGCTATTATTTCCGTATTCCTTGGCGACCAGCTGGAAGATGTGGTAAGGCAGTTGGTAACTACCGGTGTGGCAACCCAAAGTAAGGAAGGCGGCAAACTGGTGACCGGTGTATCAACGCTACCGGATTTGGATAAAGATGCAACGGACCGTAATCGTACTTCTCCCTTTGCATTTACCGGAAATAAATTTGAATTTCGTATGGTTGGTTCCGCCGATTCGGTGGCGAGCCCCAATACTACTTTAAATGCGATTGTGGCGGAAGCATTTTGCGAGGCAGCAGACCGTTTGGAAGCAGCAGAAGATTTTGATTTGGCCGTGCATGACCTGATTAAGGAGTACATGACCAAGCATCAGAGAATCATCTTTAACGGAAACGGATACTCACAGGAATGGGTGAAAGAAGCAGAGGCGAGAGGACTTTCTAACTTAAAATCCATGGTAGATGCGGTGGAAACACTAACGACAGACAAAGCCATTAAGATGTTTGAAAAGTTCAAAATTTTTACCAAAGCAGAGCTTTCTTCCCGTGCGGAAATTTTGTATGAAATCTATGCCAAAACCATTAATATCGAAGCTCGTACCATGATTGATATGGCCAGCAAACAGATTATTCCTACCGTAATTAAATATACCAAGCAGCTTGCGGATACGGTGATTGCAGTGCAAAGAGCCGGAGCCGGTGTACGGACACAGGAAAAACTTTTGCAGGAGGTATCCGAGCTGTTAGAACAGACCCAGGATGCGTTGCAACAGCTTACTGCGGATGAGGCAAAGGCAGCAGCTATTTTGGATGAAAAAGAAAAAGCATTCTTCTATAAGGACAAGATAAAAGAAGATATGGTAGCACTTCGGGAACCGGTGGACCGATTGGAAATGTTGGTGGACAAAGAAATGTGGCCATATCCTACCTATGCGGATATGCTGTTTGAAGTGTAAATTGCAAGATAGAGAAACTGTCGAACAAGTGGTAAATGTCATTGCTTTGAAATCAATGATATGCGCGATTTGTTCGGCAGTTTTTTGTAGCAAAAGATGGGAATAGGATGCTGGTAGCATGCCGTCAAGTGAGGAATTTTACAAAAACCGACACTCATTTTGCAAAAATCGACAATTGGGTTGCTTTTTGCAAAAAAATAATATAAAAGTAAGGTAGGAAAATTGGTTTTTTAATGAGGAACAGGGAACCGAATTTGGGACTGATTTTCTAAAAAATAAGAAAAGGAGAGACAAGAAAGTGAAAAACAAACAAAAAAGGAGACGAAGACAAGGTCTTGGACTGGAATTTCGTCGGAACATGGTAGCGATATTGATTATAGCTACCTTGGTAAGCAGTATTTGGGGAAGTAGTTCGTTTGTGCTTAGGGCCTACGCGGAGGAACCGGTGGTATCGGCGAACGAAGCATCCGGGAATGAGGAGGCAAAAAGTGATGGATCGGACTATGAGGTCTTAGAAAACGAGGATGCGGAAAGTAGCGTATCAGAAAATGTAAATGAGGAAAATATGGAAAATAATTCACAAAATTCCCTATCCGAAAACGTATCTTATGAAGAAGATGGGTTTTCGAATGCAGAATCTTCAGAGGAGGTAAATTTGACAAGTGAAGTGTCAGAATCTATTTCTGTGAACGATGGGGTGGAAGAAAACGAAGATTCCGAAGTAATGGAAGTGATTCCGGCGGGCACGTTGTATGTCGGAGAGGGATTTGAAGTGGAAGTCCTTGTTTTGGCATATTGGGAACATCATTATAACGTTAAATTTATAGTTCGCAATACTTCAAGTGAGACGTTTCACAACTGGGGATTAACATTCGAAACCACTGATACAATAACCGGATTATACAATGCTATGGAATTGGATGCGGAAGGGGATTTTTTTCTTTTAAAAAATCTAGGATGGAATCAGGATATCCCGGCAGGAGGTACGGTCTTCTTTGGATATACGGCGTCTTATGAGGAAAATCCGGATGTGCCACAGGAATTTGCCATCGCCTCTGTGGAGAAAGTGGTAAGCAGTGATAGATATGAGGTAAGCTGCGTCCTTTATGAAGAATGGGAAAGTGGCGGACTGGTACAGCTTATCATCGAAAATATTTCGGATACAACCATTGAGGACTGGAGAATCGAATTTGATTCCGCCATGAATATTTCGGAGATTTGGGACGGAGTCATTGTAAGCCATGAGGGTCAGCATTATCAGTTGCAGAATGCAGACTATGCCCAGAACATTGCACCCGGGGAAAGCCATATCGTCAGCATGATTATTGAAGGCGAACTTGGGGAAGAGCCTCTTACTCATTTGATAGCAGGGGAAGTGGTAGTGGAAACGGATGCCGCGGATGAGGAAGGAGACGGCGAAGGGGACGAAACAGATACTCCGGATGCGGAAGACATCCGGGTGATGAATACGGCCGGTGAAGGCTTAGAGGATATCGGAGAGGTTTATTTTAAAGAAGTAACTTCCATGGAGGATATCGTTTATACCGAGGATCGGTTGTCCTGTGTCAGAAATCAGTTTCTGCTTACGGCAAGAGAAGGGGTAAGTTATGAAGAAGTAGAAGCATTGGTGGAAGCGCAGAATGCAAGAATTGTAGGTTACATAGAATTAACAAATGATTATCAGGTGGAGTATAATTGCGATATATCTCCGGATGCGATAGAGGATAATCTTGCCATTTTTCAGGCATCGGAAATAATCGAAATGGCTGCGTTAAATTATATAGCGTATGAAGAATCGCAGTTTCATACGAATGATACGGAGTATCTCCATGAATGGAATAGTGAGAGGCCGATATTGTATTTTGGTATTGAAGCGATAGATATGACAGGGGCACTGGTACACGCCGGTGTGATTCCCAGTGCCAGTGCAAATCATACGGATGTTACGACGGAGCATATTCATACGGTGCGGATGGGTATCATTGATAACTGCTTTGAAGTGCAACAGGCGGATTTAAGGGATAACTTTGTCTATGCATGGAATAATTATGAAACCTTGGAAGAAATCCAAAATGCAACGATTGGAGAAAACCATCACGGAACCCATGTGGCCGGGATTATGGCGGCCGGCTTTAATAACAATGAAGGAATCACAGGGGTATGTATTCAAAATGAACTATATGGTTTTTCAATGGAGGCAAACCGCGACCCTGCTATTGCAGGATGGAATTCTATATTTAAATTGAAGTGTGCGTTAGCACTGCTAATAGGAAATAATGTTAAGGTGATTAATTATAGTAAGGGATATTCAGATATGAGTTTTGGCGCATCTCAGGGAGAGAGTTCGGCCATTGCTTTTCTGGAAGAAAATACAGCGATAATTGATGCTTTTTTACAAAAACTGGTGGATATGGGCTATGATTTCCTGATTGTGGCGGCGGCAGGGAATTATAATAGTGAAACCTATTATCGTTATGAGGGGAATACGTCGGGATATATTGAATGTGAGGTGGTGGATCAAAATTGGCAAAGATATTTATCGGTAAACAGAAATATATCCTATGGTTCCCCTAACTCAAATGCAACCAATATCGTAAATGAGGTGGAAGCACGTTATAGTACGCTATTTGCCTACAGCGAAGCTATGCGGGACAGAATTATCTGCGTTGGTGCTGCTCGAATGAGCAACAGTGGAAGATATACGGAAGATTGTATTGTGACAAGTTTTAGTAATGTGGGTGACAGGGTAGATATTTTAGCACCGGGAATAAATATTTTGAGTTGTGTTATCTCTACTTCGGAAAACAGTGCAAATTATGAACGAAAGAACGGAACTTCCATGGCTGCTCCTTTTGTCTCTGGAACCGCAGGATTGATATACAATGTTACACCGAATTTATCCGCTACAGAAATCAAGGGAATCATCACCGGATATACAACCGACTTGCTGAATGAAGAGGTGGATATGTTAAATACAGCAAGGGTTATAGAAGAAGTGCAGAATCGGAGTCAAGGGGAAACGAATCTCATCCCTGACAGAACGAATGGAGTTATAACCGGAGATATCATCTCTGCAGAAGTGCTGGGAGAACATAGCAATCACAGCATATCGGAAAATGGTGTCTTGATTAATGCAGACGGAACGATTGTGCAGGACAGTGCATGGGAAGGAATGAGCGGTGTAGGAATCACTGCATTAGCCATTGGCCTTGGACAAAATAATGCCGGAGAAGTTTTGACGGTGGAAGTAACTGATGACGAGGGTCATTTTGCGATGATGTTGCCGGAAGGATACTATCAGCTGGTGATTGAAATGGAAGGGTATCATCCTACCGCGGTATATTGCGATGTCGTAGCAGGAAATGGAAGTTTTTTGGGTGTTGTTGCATTGCAAAAAGAGACAATGGATTTAATAGGGCATGATATTGATCTTTATGTGACGGACTGGATGAATGCTTCGCCGATAGAGGGCGCTGTTATCCGGCTTCGGGAAGGCTGGAACAATCGTGATGGTGAATATGTGACATCGATTCTTGGTACAGAGTATTTTACGGATGAAACCGGTCACTGTAGTATCGCAATGTCGGCAG
>JAZNKK010000055.1:0-23873 GCA_045578545.1 Lachnospiraceae bacterium | reverse complement strand
CTGTTCATAATACTCATATTGCAAATCAAAACAACATGTATAATCATATTTTCCCGCAAAAAAATAAATAGGAATCTGTAAAGAGGGTACTTCACTAAAAGCATTGAAATGCGTAGAATCATATACAACCGGAAACTGTGCAGACAGCGCCTTTCCTCTCCATAGATTAATTCTTTCCTGCCATGTATAAGCCTTACAACGTAGACTCGGAAAGAAAATTCCGGTAATTACAGAGTCCATATCTCTTGTTGTTCCGACACCCAATTCATGCATCGCTGTATCTCGCAGGGAAGAGGAAAAATAATTTCTATACATTTCATCGGATTCTCGAATGGGACAATTTTCAAATTTCTCAACCATTCTGCTATTACCTAGTTGTTCATATTGTGCTTTCATATAATCATATGCCATATATTCAGACTCGGTCTGATTGCAAGTCTGCGCCATTGCAATATACGCATTATAATGCTCAGGATATTGCTGTACCGTTTTAATAGCAATATAAGTACCAAAGGAATGTCCCATGATATATATTTTTTCTTGTCCGAATCTCTCTGACAAATAGTTGGTTATCGCGACTACATCTGCTATGTATCTTTCCGTAGTCATTTCTTCTGCTTTGATATCAGAACTGTAGGATAATCCGGTTCCCCTATAATCAAAATAGCAAACCACAAACTTATCAGAAAGACCGGATGGATACATATATTCCATTAAATATTCCGGAATTCCGGGACCTCCTCCGCAAACCAATAAAACCGGATTACCAATATCCTTTGCCATAATAACCATTCCAAGCTTTCCATCGTCCACTTCTAAATAACACTTTTCAGCCAGACTATTCTCAATCACATTTCCGTTCTCATCATAAAATTGCGGTATATTACCCTTGCTTGGCGGAAAAACAACTAAAATAAGTAGCAGTAAAACTATAGCAAACACGGAAAATCCTATTAACATTTTAGGCACTCTCTTTCTTTTCATTATATATCACCTATTCAACCAATATTTTGTCCAAAACATCTTCCCACTCAAAATCTTTATGTATTCCTTGCATCGAAGCAATGGCTGCAAGACCATGAACCTTTGCCCACATAGCAATAATACCATACTTAATGCGTTCCTCATCGAAACCTTCATTTTGATAAATCGAATATGCTTTATCCTTATAGTATTGAAAAGGTTCAAATGCATTTGGTTCATTACCCATACATAAATCTATCTTCAAATATAGCTGTGCAAACAAAAAAGAATAATATTCGGGATAGTTAATGAAAAATTGAACATACGCTTTTCCCATGTTTAATATTGCTATTGGAGAATTACTATGCTCTGTATTTTCATAGGCATCTTTCAAACACTTCGACAATTGCTCGGTTACATATTCCTGTATTGCAACTAATAATTCTTCCTTGTTTTTAAAATGACTATAGGGAGCGGCTTCACTAACATTACACATCTGTGCCAATCTTCTTAAAGACAACTTGTTAACGCCGTCTTCTTGTATCATATGCAAACCGGACTTTATTAATTGAATTTTCAAATCTCCATGATGATATTTTTTATCCATATGTCCTCCAATCTTAACACTGTTAAGTTTAGCATACTATTACTTCATGTCAAGTCTAATCTATCTCATAAATATCTTCTGACGGCAAATTTTTAAGGGATAAATCCAAAGACTTATCCCTTAACTTAATGATTTTGAAATTAGCTAAATTATCCTAATCTATGTCAAAACCTTCGTCATTATACAATGGCTGCTGCTGCTCCATTTCCTGTTGCTCCCGTATAAGATTCGACCGGTAAACCACCTGGGAAAAGGTTCTTATTCCAAAGGTCCAAAACAACACAAGACATGCCATGATGATTGCCAAAAGAATCCCCTTTCCAAGACTCATTCTTCTTTTCTTGTAGGGATGAAACGCAACGTCGTCCGCATATTTTTCGCTGTTTTGCTGCCGGAAAAAGAGCATTGCCGCAATGGGCCAGAATAGGTTCGGAACCAGCGTAAAGATTAGGACAAACAGGCTTCCTTCCGGGTCCAGGGGAATCCATTTTACCAGATACATTATAAGCTCTGCCAGGATTACACCGAAAATCACCAGGTAAATCAGCCCCAGTTTTTTACTGTCCTTTACGCCAAGGTCCAGCGGCTGCCCCGTCTCATCCAGAGGCATTTGCCGGGGCACATTTTCCAGCCGGTTGCCGTAGTCCCGCTTTCTTTCCGGGATGATATAGCCGTATTTTTTCAGCCTTGCAAAATACATTTTGCAGTCCATCCACATGATTCCGGCAAACAGACCGGGGATTGCAACCAGATATACGCCGTACAACATAATCACAAAGTAATTACTCATATTCTGCTTCATAACCATAAAAAGCGCCGGCATGAGCCCAAAAATTACTACGGAAAGACCGAAAGCCAAAAGGGCCACATATTTTAAAACTTTTTCGGTTCTTCGGTCATAATTAATCGACATTTTGCTTCTCCTTTTTCACTATTAGCGGAACGCATTGTACAATGAGAAATTGAAGGTTCTAAAATCCATATCCTCATATTCATCAAAAAGGCGAGCGTAGCGGGAACGATCTTTCAACACTTCTTCCATGAAGTATTCTGCAAATTCTTCATTTCCTTCTCTCTCACAAACCTCCCGGAATATGGGATAGGCGTCGGAAGAAAAATCGGATAAATAATATGCATCAATACCTTTCCACTGCGCCAGTTCCTCTTCCCGCAGGTTGTAACTTGCAATTATGGTCTCCGGTCTTGCAAAGGCATAACCGATATAGAGCACCGTAATGACCACCATGGCGTAGCGAAACAGGGAAAATTTTTTCTTGCTGAAAATATAAGCCAAAATTCCCGTAAAGAAGAAGGTCAATACCAAAAGCATCCAAAATACATTGAGACGCAGATAGGTCAACTCATACGCTTCCACGTACATTTTCATTCGGAGGGCGCTGGATGCAATCATGATGTAGGTGCATCCGGTAATCACTGCCAGCATTATTTTCAGTGCCTTGCTTTCCTCAAAGAAGGTTACGCAAATCAGCACCAATATGAGATTAATGATACATACTGCCAAAAGCTGGTAGAATCCTTCCTTGGCATATTCCGCATAGGTGTACTGCTCCGGCAGGGAAAATTTTCCGAGGAACAGATAGACAATCTGAATTACCGAAAAAATCAGGTAAAATACCGACAACATGGCGTTGATGGTAATGGCAATCACCGTCTCGTACTTTTTGTGTTTCGAAGGCGGGGTATCCGCCTCGTGGGAAAACAGGAAGGATAAGAAGGCATAGCTGACAAAAAAGCTGCCAAGCAACATAACGAATAAGGATCCGTCCGGCCCGTTATCCAAATCAAAGATGAAAATTGCTTCCAAAAATTTCTTAAAGACAAAGTCCGCACTTCCAAGGAGCGCCAGCACCAGAATCAAAAGAGGAAGTCCGCAAATCACGCCGATAAATATGTAAAAGCCTTTTCCGCCTTTGGTCTCCCGTCGGGTTTTCCAGTAAGCATTGCCGTCAAAAAACGGATTTAACAAATCTTTAATCGGAAGTATCAGCGATAAAAGAATTCCGGTCAAGTACGCGCTGAAGTCCCATTTTTCGTCGTTGCAGCAAAGATGTAAAAATCCGCTGACAAGAAGAAGGAGCATTGCTGCGTAATCAAAGAAAATCAAAAAGGTATCCTTTGTCATGCACAGATTGATTCCAAGAAGCGTTATTGCCACGGCATAAAACCATACGTCTTTTTTCATGGGAACGCCTACTTTTTTCAGGCAGACATAGCCAAATACCAAGGTTCCCACGGCCAATACCGGCATGGCAATTCCCGAGAAATTTTGATACAGACAGAAGGTGTAAAACAACGCATATACCGCGCATGCAATTCCGAAGAAAGGGAAATTCCGTTGAAAGGTCAACAGATTTTCATGCTTTTTCGGCATGGGAAATACGTAGGGCGGCGGCGGTGCCGGCTGCCAGGTCTGAGGTTGTAATTGCCCGGGCGGCATCTGTCCGGGCTGCATGGGTTGTTGCATCTGTCCCGGTTGCACGGTTTGTTGCATCTGTCCCGGTTGCGTCACCGGTTCCTGCATATTATTTTCCAAAATCTTTTTCTCTTCCATAAACGATTCCTCCCTTTATGATTCTCTTAACTTATCTAAATCCCCTCATTTTCGCTGATGACGGTGCCTTTTTCATCCTCTACGTATTCTAAGATATCGCCGGGCTGGCACTTTAATGCCTTGCAAATGGAGTCCAGCGTGGAAAGACGTACCGCCTTTGCTTTGTTGTTTTTCAGTATGGAAAGGTTTGCCAGCGTGATATCCACTTCTTTTGCCAGCTCCGTCAGGCCTACCTTTCTTTTTGCCATCATAACATCCAGATTTATAATGATTGCCATGGTTTTCTCCCGTTCTGTTTATATTTTTAAATCGTTAAATCGTTGTCTTCTTTGTAATCCACGGCCTGGGCAAAGACACTGCCGAGAATCTTGGAAAAGAGCCCTGCAATGACAAATACCAGCACCACCACGAACACGCCGGGGGTAACGTAGAGATAAAATCTTATGCTGGTAACCGCAGCAATGATAAAACTGTATCCGCCCATTCTTCTTAGGCTTACCACGTTTTCTTTAATGAAGCTGTTCTCCTCTTCCACGGAGCGAATCATTTTCCGAAGCTCATAGACTATAAGGCAGGCAAAGATTCCGCAGATAAAAAACAGCGCTGTCTGAATCCAGTAATACTTATCATAGTATTCGTTAATCTGACTGTACCATTTCAGCGTGAACGGAATGGTAATCGTAACGGGTATTCCGCAAAAAAACATGACATTTAGCAAGCATTTGGAAATCAGCAAATATCTTCTTTTTACTGTTTTTTCACTCTTTTCTATATTTTCCTTCTTTTCCATTTTTCTTCCATCCTTTTTACAATTTCTGTGCTTAGAGAATACATTTTTTCTGTTTTATTAAGAATTGTACCTTTTGAGGGTAGCTGCTATGTTCACCCTCTATTCTCAAAATACCACCCTTTCTTTTGTTTGTCAACAACTTTTTATTGAATTTCGATAAATCCTTTTCGAAAAACAAAACCACCGCCCGGAACATCACGCGTTGCGTGGCACCCCGGCAGTGGCCGTTTTTTTGCTTTCAATATTGCGTTGTCGCTTTCTATAAAAAAGAAATCGTCTCCTTAAATCTTACGAATTCTCTGATTGGGAGAAAAACAAAAAGATACTGTCCGGCCCCTGACCAAACAACATACCGATACCAAGGATAACTGCAATCAAAATAAGTGCAATCCCTACTCCCAACAAAAATATCTTTCCGGAAGTTCCTTCTTTTTTCATCTTCCAAAATAATCGTCCTACGGAAACCAAGAACCATACGGAAATAATCTGCATTGTGTTTTGTACTGTAATTAAAAAAAGTAACGGCAAAGATAAATAATCTTCAAAAGACATGTTGTCCCGCAAGTACTCCACATCCGTCGTACTGCATAAGTACCCCATATAAATAAAGGTAACCACAATTGCCGGGTAAATTCCCCCCAATAAAATTCCTTGGGTAAGTTTACTCATTTTCTTATCATAAAATCCACCTTGACCGATATCTTTTCTATAATATTTTAAAATGATATAAGAAAAAAAACCAATTGTCACAAAAGAAAAGAAAGGAAACGCATAGGAATAATCAAACAAATATCTCTGAGTATCCAAGCTTATAATACCGGTCATATTTGTCATCGTAGTATATGCATTCACATACATTTGAATATATAAAAGATAGGTTATCACTGCTGTTAACACAAAAGCAAGCAGTTCGTATTTCATATGTTTTTTATTGTGAAGCTGCTTTCTTATGTCTATTATTAAAACGGTAATGGGAACAATAAACAAATAATCATACAAAGAAAATATTAAAAGGTTCGTAAAAACCCATTTTATTATCCACACTATAATTTCAATTACGTACATTGTTTCCCCCTTACAATTCTATTCCACCCATCTCGTAAACCTCGGCATCACAATGCCGGTGTATTCGTCCAAAACCAAAGAATAGGTCGGAATTGTATTTTCCCCTTCGTAAATGTAATATACATGATACCAACCGTGAGTAATATAAGAACCTTCATATTCAAGACGTTCTTTTTCATCAAAATAACTTTCCACCACATGGCCTGCAGTTGCAAAAACAGCTGCACTGCGCCAATAGGAACGTTGTGTCAGAAGGCCGGTCTCCTCATCATATTCCCAATGAATCGTAATAATATCTCGCGGTTCCGAACTTTCTTCCCCGGTATATCCTTCATCCAATACGCCTCGCCCGACATAATTGATGACTCTGCCTTCCTCATCCCATTCCGTACTCTCTGAATACTCCGTTACTCCATACAAGTCATCTTCCGTCTTTGCCAAAGCCCCCGTGTATTCTTCGTTATTTGGCGGTATTTCGTAATCCATTCGATAACCGGTCCAAGACTCCTGCGCCGTCCCCGAAAAAGAAAATCCAATCATTAAGTCCATGAAAATACCGCATCCAAGGTCGTTTTCTTCATCATAATACAAAACCATTTGCAAAGTTCCGTCCGGATTAAAATATTCAAAAAATGGTTCTGCGTCTGCAAACCCGTATGCGTCTAAAAAGGAATTTTCATCTTCGAAATATAATTCGGAATATTCCTGCCCATTCTGTGAAATATATGAAAAAAACGCCTCTGAATCCGGCAACTGTGCTTCCTCTTGTGTATAATCTCCCAAGATTCCGCCATAAATATCTTCGCCACTATTTTCCTCTGAATCCTCATTCGTTACATCATCTTCTTGTGAAATTTCTGCCGTATTTTCCGATACTTGCGAGGTATCTGCATCATCCGCGAGATCTTCAGCAACATTTTCTGCGCTTACCACTTCATCCTGTTCTTCCGGCAACGTGCTTTCACAAGCACATAAACTTACCATGCTAAGTATTCCGATTATCGTCAAAATCGTTTTTTTCATTTTCCTTCTTCCCAGCCCTTACAAACATCAATAAATTCCAGGCACCCGGACAACTGTTCCAGTTCTGCAAGACTTAGTTCCACGGCGCTGTTACTGCTGCCGCAGGCCGGGTAAACAATATCAAAACGCTTGAGAGATTCGTCCAAATACACCTTCACGCCCTCCTTGATTCCAAAGGGGCACACGCCTCCGATTTCATGGCCGATGCATTCCTTTACTTCCTCCGGCGACAGCATTTTCGCCTTGGTGTGGAAAAATGCCTTGTATTTGGGATTGTCAATTTTCGCATCCCCGGCACAAAGAATCATCACAGGACCGTCCTCCGTCATAAAGGTAAGGGACTTGGCAATCCGCTCCGGTGCTACTCCCACGGCCGCCGCCGCAAGCTCCACCGTCGCGCTGGATACCTCAAATTCCTTAACTCTGTCCCTGTATCCCTTTTCTTCCAAGTAGTTTTTCGCCTGTTCTAATGCCATGGCTTTCTCCTTTCTTACACATCCGAATCCACAATCAATCCTTTTAAATCTTCTGCCGCAATTTTCATTTCGCTAACCACTTGTTCCATGGACTTTTTCATATCCGGAAGATTCTGATTTTGCTGCTCCTTTTTGATTGCCTCCAGCGTCTGATCCAGTTCATAAATCGCATCCGCCTCCTCTTCTTCCGAGCCGGATTTCTCCCTTGCCTCTTCTCTTCTTTCTCTGGCAGCAGCGATTTTTTCCTCCAAATATTCTTCCTTGGCTTTCTCTTCTTTGGCCGCTTCTTTCATCTCCTGCAAATCATTTTCCTGTTTCTCTTTTGCCTCTTCCATGCAAATGCCAATCACGTTTTTTTCTGACGCTTCGGTAATCTCTTCTCCTTGCAGGTTCGCATCAATCATGTCATGATGTTTCAGCCGCTCGATTCTCATACCCCGAACAGCTGCATTTTCCGCATGAATTTCTTTTTTATTTAAATATTCTGATTCCTTATATCCCTCTAAACCAACCTTCAGCTCTTCCAGTTTTTTCTGCTCTTCTAAGGTCCGTTGCTCTGACGGCACCTTTTCCAAAGCTTCTATTTCTTCCCGAATATCCTTCATCATTTTGGCATGATCCAGATTTTCTTCTTTTAATTTTTTTACGTTTTCTGTTCGTGCTTTGGCATCCGCATCCATGGAGGCGTCATTCTTCCAGACCCGGTCCACCAGTTCTTTCGCCGCTTCTTTTGCTTTTTGACGCTCCTTATCCACTCTGCTTTGACCAAAATTCAGATTTCCCGCAAAAAAGGAAACCTTCTTATTTCCTGAATTATTCTCTGCGCTTTGTTCCGCTCTCACGCTTTTTTCTTGGGGCTCCGTCCCACTTAATTTTATCGGATTTACGTCATGTTCAATCTTCATAAATTCGCCTCCTTGCTTTTATGAATTTGTTTTCCATTTGCACTATCTTCACCCGGTAAAGGCTCCTAACTCTTAGGAAAATCCCCGCACTCTTAAGAAAGGCTTCGCAGCATCTCTATCATCTCCGCAAAGGTTCCCTGTTTGCCCTCCCAAACGGTTTCGCTATCCAAAATCTGACAATCCGTTACCAAATAGCTGTCCATGCCGGCGGCCTTTGCTGCCAACATATCTTCCTTTACGTCATTGCCAATCATCAGACATTCCTCCGGTTGTAATCCCGTTTTTTGGCAAATCCTTTTGTAATACTCCGGATTCGGTTTGCTAAAGCATTCTGTTTCATAAGACGTTACCAAATCGAAATCTTTCCCGGTAAGACCAATCCAGCTAAGGCGGCTCTCCTGACCCACCATAGGGAAAATAGGGTTGGTAGCCAAAATAACCTTTTCACATTTTTCCCGGGCTGTTTTTACCGCCTCCTTTGCCAAAGGATTCTCTCCGGTAAATTGTTTTGCACCATGAAATTCTTTTCCGTAAAATTCATCGGTGGCCTTTCTGCAGGCAGGCAAATCCACATCAAACTCCTGTCCGAATCGTTCCCAAAAAACTTCTGCATTAATCTTACTTCCGTCATTCTTTACCATGGCTTTTGTACCGGCCCAAATTGCCGGCACCAGCTCCTCATGACAGATTCCGAAAGGCTTCAATGCTTTTGCCAGTTCTTTAAAATAACCTCCGGTAAATTCCTCCATCACCATAGGAAGAAGCGTCCCGTCCAAATCAAACAAAATCGCTTTGTATTTCATATCGTCATCCTTTACTTCTTAATTTACATTTATTTCCTTATCACTTTTTCATTCTTTCCTTTTTTCACCCCAAACCTTGTATTCTATTTCATTCGGTTTAACATTTCCAAAATCAACTGAATACTTCTCTCTGATGCCATCTTGGAAAACTCATCAAAGCTCATTTCTGCGCTGTCATCTGCCTCGTCCGAAATAGCCCGTACAATCAAACAGGGCACCTTATTTGCATAGGCTGCCTGCGCAATGGCGGCGCCTTCCATTTCCGTACAGTATCCGCCAAAATGCTCGATTATCCAATCTTTTCGTTCTTTCCTTGCTACAAATTCATCTCCCGTAACGACCCGGCCTAATACCAAAGTCCCTTCAGGATTGATTTTTTGATAACAAGCTACCGCTAAGTCCTGCAATCCTTTGTCCGTAGGGAAGGCGAGCACATCCATAAAGGGGACTTGTCCGGAAGGATATCCAAAATCCTCCGCTTTCATATCATGTTGCACCGCTTCTGTGGCAATTACCACATCTCCGATGCCCACTTCTTTGGAAAGACTTCCTGCCGCTCCGGTATTAATAATACAATCCACACCATAATCATCGATTAAAATTTGCGTACAAATAGCGGCGTTCACCTTTCCAACGCCGCTTTTCACTACAATCACCGACTTAGAATTGATGCAACCGCTGTAAAACACCATGGAAGCTTTCTTTGTCTCCGTTACGGATTCCATTGCCTCAATAATTCCGGCTACTTCCTGCTGCATTGCTCCGATGATTCCTACCATATGAAATTCCTTTCTTACCATAAAAACAATCTCTTAAATAATGTTCTTATTTTCTTCTCAAATCTATTTTCAACTTTACTGAATATTAATGCAAATTCCGATATCACCAATGCTGGTGGGAGCATGACTGGTGTCCTTTTCTCCCGTTTTGTCCGTTGTGGTAATCCACATTGCAATGGGATTTTGCACGCCGCCCTGATAAGCAAAATAAATTTCACAGTTTGCCTCATGTGCGGATTCAATAAACTGCTCGTACGTAGACTGATTTAAATCACTCCATCCGAGGGTGCTCATAACTTCTGCCGCAAATGCATTGCCGGCAGGGGTCATAATACTTTCCAGTGTTCGAGGTGTCGTAAGACTGTTAATAATTACCTGTGAATCATCATCTTCTAATACCTCCGGATCAACGGACGCATAAACCACCGCACTGTAAACAGCATTTAAAAATTCTTCATCTGCCGTTACTTTTGACTTTTCCACGTATCGTAACAACTGCGGTGCCAGAATACCTACCAAAACCGCCATAATGGCAATTACGATAATCAATTCCACCAAGGAAAAACCTTTATTACTTTTCATTTCTATCCCTTTCTATCCCTTTTGAAAATATCCTCCCTTTACTTCTCTCCCTACCATTAAAGTACCATTTTTTAATTCTTTCTTCAATAAGAATCTGTTAATATTTCTGCATCTTTCCTGATTTTTCCGTTTTTCTCATCGGGAAATGATGTACTTGTAAATCGGATTCCCCTTGGAAGAGAATTTTTCCTCGTATTCCGTCATAACATTTCCCTCGGAAAGTACCGAGTCATGATGCAAATCGTAGGTAATGGCTTTTATCTCCCATTTTGTTTCCTTCACTTCCTCCTCTGCAAAGGTAAACAAATCCTTGTTGTCCGTTTTAAATTCCAACACTCCGTCCTGTTTTAAGATTTCATCGTAGCGCTCCAAAAACTGCCGGCTGGGAAGTCGTCTTTTCGCATGACGGTCCTTCGGCCAGGGGTCCGAAAAATTCAAATATATTTTATCAATTTCTTCTTTTTCAAATACTTCCGTAATTTCCTCTGCATCCATTCGGATAAAGCGAATGTTGGGCAGGGGAGTTATCTCCATTTTTTGCAGTGCTCGCAATAAAACAGAAGAGTATTTCTCTATTCCGATATAATTTATGTCCGGATTTTGTTCTGCCAGCGTCATTAAAAACCGGCCTTTTCCCATACCGATTTCCAGATGAATCGGGTTTTTATTTTCAAATAAATCGCTCCAGGTTCCTTTTCTTTCCTTCGGATTTTGGATTACGTAAGGATTTTCGGCAATCACTTCTCTTGAGCCAGCAATATTTCTTAAACGCATGATTTTCCTCCCTTTGCTTTGCTTCCTTCTTTCACTTCCTTTCTACTATAAAATAATGTGAATCGGTTTGCAAGCGATTCCCGTTTTCCCTATTTTTTCATAAATATAAATTGGTTTTTTCCTTAAAATAGTGTATGATTAATGCAGTTATTTGGAAAGTTGGTTTTCTATGAAATTGATGTATAAATTATATCCGAAAATGCGCACCTTTATGTTTTTACTCTGCGCTGTTTTGGTTTTTCAACAAGTATCTATCACATCCTACGCCACGGCAACTACTACCGAAGAGTATTTGGAAGAAGCAGAAGAGAGAAAAAATGACCCGGTAGAAAGTAACGAGGTGCCTAACTGGCCTTCCGGTCCATTAATCGGCGCAGAATCCGCTATTTTAATGGATGCCAATACCGGAGCCATTCTTTATGCCAAAAATATTGATGCCGTTCTTTATCCTGCCAGTACCACAAAAATCATGACCAGCCTTGTGGCTTTGGAAAATTGTGACTTAACGGAAGTCATTACCGTCAGTCAGTCAGCCATCGACGCCAATGCGCCGGACGGCTCCAACATGGGTCTGGTGGCAGGAGAACAGCTTACTTTGGAAGAACTCCTTTACGGAATTCTGATTAAGTCCGCCAACGAAGGCTGTAATGCCGTGGCAGAGCACATCTGTGGAAGTACCGATGAATTCGTTGCCCTGATGAATGCCCGGGCCGCAGAGCTTGGCTGTACCAATACACATTTTGTTACTACCAACGGACTTCATGATGAAAATCATTACACCACCGCAAGGGACTTGGCCACCATTGCCAGAGAATTTTTCCAACATGATATTCTTTGTAAAATGTCCAGTACCCCGCTTTTGATTTTGGAAGAGACGGACATGCACGGGGAGCATTATCTGCAAAGTCACAATCGTTTGCTGGAAGGACAAGCTTACGAGTATGAATACTTGCTGGGAAGCAAAACCGGATTTACCAGTGATTCCAGACAAACTCTGGTATCCTGCGCAGAATACAACGGCTTAAGACTTATCTGCGTTATTATGAAAGAGGAAAGTCCGTATCAGTTTGAAGATACCATTGCTCTTTTTGAATACGGTTTTTCCAATTTTTCCACCGTGAATGTGGCAAATAACGAAACCGGATACCAAATCAATCACACAGAATTTTTTGATTCGGAGGATGATTTGTTCGGAAGTACCGCACCGCTTCTTACCATTGACCGGTCAGCACAAATCGTACTGCCAAATACCATTGATTTTTCCCAAATCACTTCCTCTTTGACTTATGAAAGTGATTCTCTTGCCCGGATTGATTATACCTACCACTCCATGTATCTTGGCAGCGCGGAAGTGGTACTCACATTAGGACAAAGCGATTCCTTTGCTTTTTCCGAGACCACCATGGAAGAAGATGCCACTGCGGAGCTTACTAAGGAGCAACCGATTATTCTGAATATTTATCATATTCTATTCGGAATTGTAGGTGCCTTTCTTGGCGTGGTGGCATTGATGATTGCTTTTATCCGGCTCAAAGGCTTTTGGACGAACCGACAACGGTTATCCAAAATTAAGCGAAGGCATTCCGGAATAACCAGAAGACGGGAAGCAATGCGACGAAATGCTTCTCGAAAACCGATGACCTTGCAAAGGAATCTGCGTACCGAGAAAGAAAATACCCTTCCTTCCCGGAGACAAAGAAATGCCGCTAACCGCAGAATGGAAAACCGAAGGCGAGAGGCAATTGCCAAAAAAAGAGCTGCAGCCTCCGAACAACGAAGCCGCAGCAAAACCGGTTTTCAAAGAAATTCTTCCCGCACTTTGCAAAGACGGGAGCGAAGAAATGATATCAATTTCAAAGACTTTGATTTATAAGCATATCACCACTTTATTTGGTTCCACCATTATTTTTGCAGTGTTATTTTGGGAGCATCCGCCGGGTGCTCCTTTTTCTTTTTCCGAGGATTCTTCAAGAAATTTCTCTTGAAAATTCGTAAGGGAATTACTCGTAAAAGCTTCCTTGGTGAAGGCGGATTTCACTTCCTGTAAAATAGTATTGTCCTCCAAAGAAAAAGCCTTTCCGTTTTGGCTCACTTCCAGGAAACGATTCCCCTTTTCTTCATAGATTCGAAAACCAATCTTTCCGCCAAAGTCCATATCCCGGATTCCGTCGTAGAAACAGGTTTCCAACAATCTCTTACAGGTAAAGAAGGGAAGCTTATCCTTACCGCACGCTTCCCAAAGGGCGGTTTCTCCCTTTCTTTCCCATTCCAATTCAACGGAGAACTTGTCTTCAAACCGAACCTTCATAATTTTTTCGTAGGTCTTCAAATAGGCAATTTCTTCCCTTAAGGTATTCCACTCCTGTTTTGCTTCCCAGCGAAGGGTTGTTTTGGTAAAGGAGATAAAATCCTCCAAAAGCTCTCTTGCCTTTTGGGTGTCTTCTTCCATCAGATAGTCAATCACACCCAGCGTATTCAATACAAAATGGGGATTTAGATTTTTCCCGCAAAATCCCTTTTTCTCTTCCGTAAGCTTTATTACTTCTTCCATGGATAGCGGTTTTTCCAGACAACCGTTCATGCCAGCCTCCGTTAGCTTCTCGCTGCCTACAAACAAATCGCCGGTGACACCGTAAATCAAAACAGCGGAATCCATCTTTCTGATTTCCCGGGCCGCCTCTGTCCCATCCATTTTGGGCATGGATAAATCCAGCAGCACCAAATCAAAGTTTCCTTTTTGCTCCCGAAAAACAGCCACCGCTTCTTCCCCGTTCTCGGCCAAAGAAACCCTGTAACCTGCTTTTTCCAATATCTTTTCCGCTATCATGCGACTGATGGGCTCATCGTCTGCGATCAATACTCTTTTTTCACTCATCTTTTTCTTCCCGGAAAATTTCCTGTTTCGCTTTCTTATTGATAAAAGCCTTAAACTCTTCTACGGACTTGTTATCCTTAAATCCGTTTTTAAATACAACCTGTCCGTGCTCTAACATTCCCCGTTTTCCGATAATCAAAATAATAATATTCTCTGTTTCATAGGCGCCGGAAATACTGGAATATTTAAAAGAAAGGGACGTCTGGTTTACCTTCACCGCTATCTTGTCCTGATAAAATTCCAACAACATAACAATCGCTTTTCCGTGCTCATCCTGGAGCTTTCGGTAATTCACCCATTCGCTGAAGGCATAGCCAAAGACGGCCATAAAAAATAGATATGCACTAAGAACGGCAAACACAATGGCCGGAACATCTTTATGAAAATAAAACTGAAATAAAAGAGCAGCAATCAATGCCAAAATCGACATTCCGTAAGCATAGATTTGCAAATTCTTACGCATCTTACGAAAGGTATGTTTGCAATATTCCTTGTGCATTTTTCGGGTTAAGATAAACCGATTTTCAAAAAATATATTTGCCATATTTCATCTCCGATTAAAAATTACTTTTCTTTTGTAAAGAGCTTTAGTTTCTCTGTTACTTCCTCCGGGGTATTACATACCCAAAACAAAGGTTGCTCGTGAAAAGGAGCCATAAATTTACCCTCTGCCATTTGATTCATAAATTGCAACAGACCATCGTAGAAGCCGTTGCAGTTATACAAAATAACCGGCTTGTCGCATTGTCCCACCTGACGAAGCGTAATCATTTCAAAGAATTCATCCAGGGTGCCGATTCCTCCGGGAACCGCAAGAAATACGTCCGACATTTCGTCCATTTTCTGCTTTCTCTCTCCCATGGTCTTTGTAAGAATCAGCTCATCACATTCCTCGTACAAAACCCCGGGAATATGAAAAAAGGAGGGAGAAATACCGATTATTTTTGCTCCTTCCTTTTTAAATCCTCTAGCTGCGGCCCCCATAAGACCGGTGGCCCCGCCGCCAAAAATAAGCGTATGTTTTTCTTTGCCAAGCATACGTCCTAACGCTTCCACTTCTTCAAAATAAACCGTTTCGATTTCCTGACCGGAAGCTCCGTAAATACAAATATTCATTTATGCATCGCCCTCTTTTTCGGTTTTTTTAGAAGAATGTTTTTTTCCTGCTTTCTTCTTTTCCTTTAACTGCAGTAACTCTTCTTCCGTTATATAAGTCAGTAGCTTATCCGCATAATACAAATTGTTTTTATCTTTTCGAATTTTCAAACGTGCCTTTATGGGACCGTGCAGTTCACAGACCGCAGCTGCGTAGAAAATCTTTGTACTGGTGGTAAACCAGCGAACCTTCGGCCGGACACTTCGCATATTACAATGCATGCAGTTAATCGCCATAATCTTCCGGTTCGCGGTAATATCGGTTTTTTCCTCAAAACCTCTGGAAACATACCAACATTCCTTTTCCTGGCAAAGAAGAATTTCCTCTTTTTTGTTTCCGGGAATATGGTAAAGGTCAAAAGTATAATTATTTTTTATAAACGCTTCATCATATTGGGCAAATATTTTTGCCGTATAATACGCATCGCTGTCTGCTCTGTGAAAAGCAATCTCTTTGGGAATCTCCAATATATCGATTGCCGCTTCCAGACTTTTGGAAATGTTTTCCTCCTTTTGCCAAATGGCAAATAACTTTTGCACATTATAGTAGAGCAGCGGTTTTTCCGAAAGAGGTTTTAGTTTGTAATAGCTAATGTTCTTTTGAAGCTCCGATAAATCCTGGGAGCCCCAGGTACAAAAGATAGGATCTTTTCCGCACCATTTCAAAAATCTTTTATAAACGGCAGGAAATTTATCTCCCTTTTTCAATTCCCCTTTTTTTAATTTCAGCATTTTTTGGGTATGCCAACTAATCTCATGATAAACCTGCGGTCTCACAAGTTCATGAAATGTATCAAGGATTTCTCTTTTTTCGTTCATGCGAACCGCGCCGATTTCAATGATTTCAAACTGAAGTTTTCTCTCTTTCTTCGGTTTTTTTTCTATCGGCTGATTCCATTCCAAGTCAAAAATAATATAGTTTTTACTGGTTGTCATTCCTTGTTCCATAAATTCCACCGCCGAAATTTCCGGTATTTTTCACTGTATCCTCGTAGCTTGAAAAGCTGTCGGAAGGATTCACCGGTGTTGTGGGTGCCTGATTTCCGTATAAAGGATTGTGCGTAGGTTCAGGAGCCTTGTACTGCGCTTCTCTTTCTCTCTGCGCCTTCTCTTCCTCGGAACGCTGCAAAAACTCCATACTTAATCCGGTACTTTCATCTATTTTATTCTGGGTCGGCGTATAACTGCTTCCGCCATAAATATCGTTCTGACCGTATGAATTGGTTCCGCCGTACTGGTAGCCTCCGGAAAGAGGTACGGAATTGTCCGGAGTATAATATGCATTCTCATCTACTTTGTTAATCGGTGTATAGGAAGCGTAGCGGCTGTTCATTTCTTTTTGCTTTTTCTCCTGTATGGACATCACAATAAAAATAATCACACCGATTACGAACATAAATCCGCCGGCAAACATCATACCGGGACCGGCATTGGGATCCAATTTTTTAATCATACAAGGAACGATAACTTCTCTTGCTTCGGAATCACTATATCCGCAATACACGGTAAGGTATTCCATCATAAATTGCATTTCTTCCTCTGTCATATTCACAACCTCACCTTTTAATTCAAAGGTGGTCATACCGTAATCTACCGTTCCGGTCGTATCGAAATACCATGCATTGGTTTCATCCAAAATCTGTTCCATCAAATCATAGTCTTCTTTTTCATTTAAACGAACACCAACAAAATAATCGATATCATAGTATCCCTGATTATCAACAAAAAGATGAGGAATTGCGTATCCTCTTGCCGATTCATATTCATTGGTGGTAATGAAATAGGTTTTCTCTGTTGTGGTCTCCGTATAGAAGCAATCCCATACCACATCAATGGTCAATTCCACGATATCACCTTTTTTGATTTCACTCCATTCAATCTCGGACATATCAATGGGGTCTTGATTTAATTTTTGATTCTCCCGGATTCCGAGACCGATAAATACGATTGCCACAATGACAAACATTACGGATGTAATTTTTTTACTCATTTCTCTCTACCTCTCATTTCTTTATCATTGGCTTAATACTTCTTACTAAATTAAAAATTCCAAAGGCAAGAAACATTCCGCCTACAATGGTAATGGTTTGCGCATCGGCCTGGGTAGGCGCCATATACATGGCATACGCTCCAAATCCTCCGAATGCGAACGAAACGACTATTCCCATAAGCATCGTTGTAAAATCCCGGCTTTTGTCTGCAACCTTTTCCGCCTTTTGTAACGTGGATGCATTTTGTGAAGCTTCGGAATCGGAGCTGTAGGCATCTACTCGGACAAAGGTTCCGTCCTCCTTCTCAATCCATTCACTCGTGGCTTCTCCCTTTTTCTCTCCCGAAAGTTCCTGTACATCCTGACCGGCCTGCAGCACTTTTCGAATAACAAAAATCATTGCCGCAACCACCATAAGAATTGCCATCAGCGTAAAAGCATTTCCCAAAAACTCTCCAATGGGTTGGGCATTGGAAGTATCCGTCATGTTAGAGGATATTGCTATGTAAGTGGAAATAAAATTCCCTAACACAATTAACCCAATCAATACCGAGCCGACAGAAATAATTAGTTTCTTATGATTATTAAAAAAATCCATAGACTCTCCCCTTCTTTTTCTGTTAAATTTTTCTTCGTTCCTTCTCTATACAAAATTTCAACCGTATACAAAATTTTATTGGGTACATTTTAAAAATAATTTGTACCACTTTTTTGATTTAAAACGAATTATTTCTTTTATGCTTCATTTAAATCTCTTTGTATTTTGGGGAAATTCTGCATGGAAAACATATTCGTGATCATTTGGGGTAATGCTCCCAGCAGGAATCGAACCTGCAACTAGCCCTTAGGAGGGGCTTGTTATATCCATTTAACTATGGAAGCAAATTTTAGGGAAACTTCTTATTTCCTTCTGTTGTATATTTCGCCCGGTTAGTAATAGGAAACAATAGAAAAATCATAACAGAAAAAGACTTTCCCTGCAAGCCTGACGGCCCGCTTGATTTTAAAAAATCGGCTCGCTTGAATTTTGAACAATAGACTTCAATGATTCTTTCTCGAATACAATTTTTTATATATTCTCCGGATAATTGATGTGTCCCTGTAGCCAGATGATTCCTCGAAATCTTCTTCCCACCTCCGGTTCTCCCATAAGGTCTGCTTTATTCACACACACATCAACCACAATGTTGTTAGCACTAATCGTCATGATATAAACTTCTTCACCGGTCAACCTGTTTTGAACCAGCTCCACTTCCAAGATTTCTCCCAGCACCGAATAAATATCACACTCCACGCCGTAGGGCATAAAGTAGGTATCTACCAAAGATAAAATATCTTCCTGGGAAATCTTTTTTTGCAGAGCACTATAGGTATCCATGTCCGCCAGAGTAAGATTTTCCAACGCTTCCTCGTCACCGTTTCTCGCAGCAGCAATCATGCGACTCTTACGCATCTGGTAATTTTGAGCCTTTCGAAGTTCTGTCTCATTTTTTCGAAGCGGCATTAAAATTTTGCCACCCTCAGAAAGCGCCGTTAAAGTCAGAGAAGTCCCGTTTACCGGCAAACGCTTCATCTGAAAAAGTTTCAAATAAGTGATGATATTTTGCAGATAAAAAATCAAGGATATTCCGCTTCGCCAATCATCAACAATTCCGGCAAAAGAAAGTTTTTCTTTCTGCCGTTCCACACTGATGTCCTCCTGAAAAGCAATTCGCTTACCGGTCAGACAGGGGAAATAATAATCAAAAAGAAACTTATTGTTTTCATCGTATTCTCCCCGGACACATACACCAAGTCCATTGCCAAAGTCAGCCAAATATTCCGCATACAAAACATCATCTTCCAAAGTGGTATAGGACTTCTTCTCAGCAGATTGAACGACTTTTACTATTAATTTTTGAATTTCTTTTCTGGATTTATAATTGCTAAATCCCACCGCACGTAAATATTTATGCAAATTTTTTCCTCGTCTTTTCTTTCAAAAATTTCTTACGCTTTTTTCCTATGGATGCTGCTTTAATGAGGTGTGACATAGATTTCTTTCTTAATCAAAAAATACGCTTATTGGTTGTTTTATTATTCGGCAATTACGTTAGCTGATTACTTCCTTCCTTGCCGGTTACAATGGCCGGCTGTACCAGGTGGATGGTTCTGTTGGCTTACCATACATTCTATGATAAGCCAACTCTTATTTTTCTGAAAAGTTACGTTTTGTCCGAAAATCTTAGCGAATTTCTGTCATGCCACCCATGTAAGGTCTGAGGGCTTCCGGAATACGAACGGAACCGTCTGCCTGCAAATTGTTCTCAAGGAATGCAATCAACATTCTGGGGGGAGCAACTACGGTATTGTTCAATGTATGAGCAAGATATTTTCCGTCTTTGCCATCCACACGGATTTTCAATCTTCTTGCCTGGGCGTCCCCTAAGTTGGAGCAGCTTCCCACTTCAAAGTATTTTTTCTGTCTGGGAGACCATGCTTCTACGTCAACGGATTTTACCTTCAAGTCAGCCAAATCACCGGAGCAGCATTCCAATGTTCTGACAGGAATGTCCAAAGTACGGAACAAATCCACGGTATTCTGCCACAATTTGTCAAACCACATGGGGCTTTCTTCCGGCTTACATACAACAATCATTTCCTGCTTTTCAAACTGGTGAATACGGTAAACACCTCGTTCTTCCAATCCGTGAGCTCCTTTTTCTTTTCTAAAGCAAGGAGAATAGCTGGTCAACGTATAAGGAAGTTCTTCTTCCTTTACAATCTGGTCAATAAATTTACCGATCATGGAATGTTCACTGGTTCCGATTAAGTACAAATCTTCTCCTTCGATTTTGTACATCATGGCATCCATTTCCGCAAAGCTCATTACACCGGTAACAACGTTACTACGAATCATGAAAGGAGGAACACAGTAAGTAAATCCGCGATTAATCATAAAATCTCTGGCATAGGAAATCACTGCAGAGTGAAGTCTTGCGATATCTCCCATCAAATAGTAGAAACCGTTTCCGGCAACTCTTCTTGCTGCGTCCAAATCGATTCCTTTTAATTTTTCCATAATTTCCGTATGATAAGGAATTTCAAAATCAGGAACCACCGGTTCACCGTATTTTTGTACTTCCACATTTTCAGAATCGTCTTTACCGATAGGAACGGAAGGATCGATAATGTTAGGAATGGTCATCATAATGGTAGTAACCTTTTCTTCCAATTCTGCCTGCTTGCTGTCTAACTCCGCAAGCTTTGCAGCATCTTTTGCCACCTGCTGTTTTACTTCTTCCGCTTCCTCTTTCTTTCCCTGGCCCATCAAAGCACCAATCTGCTTGGAAAGCTTGTTACGATTTGCTTTCAATTCATCCGCTTCCTGCTGAACTGCTCTACGCTCTGCATCCAAAGCAATTACTTCATCTACCAAAGGAAGCTTGCTGTCCTGAAATTTCTTCTTAATGTTCTCTTTTACTACTTCCGGATTTTCTCTTAAAAACTTAATGTCGATCATGATTTTTCCTCTCTTTTTAAATATATTTTTTGTCTTGTTTCTTATCGTTTACTTTTTATTTGTTTTCACACACCTAATTTGTTTTACGTATGTTTTTTTGAGAATCTTAGTTTTTTCTGAAAGTATTGTTTTTTGATTCTCTTTTTTCTTACAAGATTTCTTTTTCTCGTAAATTTTTTTTTTGCAAGTTTTTTTAATTTCTCTTTCTTTTGTTAACTCTTTTTACAAAAGCTCGCTCTTCTTATAAATTTTTCATTCTTACAAGAGCTCGCTTTTTCTTATAAGTTCTATTTTCTTGCTAAAACTCCCTTTTTCTTTCTTTTTCTCTTATTTTCTCCGTTTTATAGGAATCCGAAAATTTCCGTTACTCTTTCCCGAGCGCCTGAGAAATTACCTGTTTTTCTTCCTCGCTAAGCTCGATTTCCGACTTGCCGCCTTTTATGCTTTTTGAGTAAGAATAACAACCGGCACTACTATGAACGGAGTTGATAATAAAACCATCGTTGTTTTCATCCAAAAGAGCTAATCCGTAGCTGAGCTTTCCACCCATTTCTTTGAAAGCATCATATTTGATAAGTCCCATTTTTTGAAATGCTCCCTGATGCTTTTTATAAAGATTTTTGATATCTCTCTCATGAGCCTTCGATGATTCACCCAAGTTATGGACTTCTTCAATTAAATCCTGGATTTCTTTTTCCAAACTCTTTGCTTTCGAACCCTGCATAAATCGATTGTACTTTTTCTTTAGTTTTTGGTTTTGAACCAAAAGTACAATAACTACAATCAGAAGAATTAGAGTCAATGCAAATAGTCCGATAAAAAGGTAACCGATATCCATATTACCCATACCCATTTTCGTTAGTACATTACTGGACATATTTTTTCCTCTTTTCTAATATTCTTTCCGTTTTTTTGTTTTTGATTTTATTTGTTGTTTTGTGTTGTTTTCTTTTTTACTTCTTAGCTTTATTCTTTTATGGTTTTTTCTTTGGACTTTTCTTGTTTTGATTTTTACATTTCTTTTGATACTTATTTTTTACGCTTTAAGTTTTACTTCGTTTTCTACTTTTTTTTACTTGTTTTCAAAAAATTAATTTTCTTCCTTTGTAAGCAAATCAAAAATACGTTCAAAATCTTCATTGCTGTAAAAATCAATTTCCAATTTACCTTTATTTTTATCCTTCAAGGAAACATCAACTTTTACGCCTAACTTTTCACTAATCTTGTTCGCATACTTTGCAAAGTGTACCTGATACTGTTCCAGATCCTTGCTGTTTTTGGGGCCAACCTTTTTGTCGGATTCTTTCCCTAAATTTTTTACCAACTTCTCTACTTCTCGAACAGATAATTTTTGGTCAAAAACATTCTGTGCAATTTCGTACTGTTTCTCCGGATCTTCTATACCAAGCAAAGCTCTGGCATGTCCGGTGGAAATCATCTCATCAATTACCATCTGCTGAACCTTAGGAGAAAGTTTCAAAAGTCGCATCGAGTTTGTAACCGCAGCTCTACTCTTAGATACTTTATCTGCTACTTCATCATCGGTTAAGTTAAATTCCTGCTTTAATCTTTTGTATGCCTGCGCTTCTTCAATCGGATCCAAATCTTCACGCTGAATATTTTCGATTAAGGAAATTTCTACAATTTCCTGCTCAGTCATGTTTTTGATAATGACAGGAACTTGCTTTAATCCGGCTTTCTTGGAAGCTCTCCAGCGACGCTCACCGGCAATTATTTCATAATGGTCTTTTCTATCCTGAACTAACAAGGGTTGTAAAACGCCATGCTGTTTGATTGATTCTGCCAATTCTTCCAAAGCTTCCTCATCAAATTTCTTTCGAGGCTGCTCTTTATTTCTTTCAATCTTGTTGATATCAACCATAACTGCTGCACCTTTTACAGCAGACTCTTTCTGTGCTGTAGCTGCAATCGGCTTTTTGTCTTTGATTAATCCATCTAAACCTTTTCCTAACCCCGCCATACCTTATACATCCTTTCTGTTAATTACTTCCTCTGCTAAATTTCTGTAACTTTCTGCTCCCGTTGATTTCGGATCATATACAATAATAGGTTGTCCGAAGCTGGGTGCTTCTGATAATCTAACATTTCTGGGAATCTTTGTTTCGTATATCTTATCCGGAAAATGTTGTCTTACATTTTCTACAACTTGTTGTGAAAGCACCGTTCTACCATCATACATTGTGAAGACGATTCCTTCCAAATCAAGCTCCGGATTTAATCTTTCTTTTACTAAATTAATCGTAGTAATCAAATCGCTAAGTCCTTCCAGTGCAAGATACTCACACTGAATTGGTACGATTACGGAATTCGCCGTAGTCATAGCATTCAAAGTTAAGGTGTTTAATGCGGGAGGACAATCCAACATAATATAATCATAATTATCCTTTACCCATTCCATCTCTTTGCTTAAAATATATTCTTTGTCCTCTATTCCAATTAACTCAATTTCTGCCGCTGCAAGATTTACATTAGAAGGAATAATAGAGATTCCCGGAAGTACATCTTTTATGATACATTCGTTAATGGAACATTCTCCTAATAACAATTCATAAATTGTTTTTTCCTGTTCTACCTTGTTAATACTAAATCCACTGGTCGCATTTCCCTGAGGATCCATATCAATCAGTAATACTTTTTTCCCTTTTTCTGCAAGACAAGCAGATAAATTTACTGTTGTTGTGGTTTTTCCAACTCCACCTTTTTGGTTCGCGATTGCTACAATTTTTGCCATAAACTTGTCCTTTCTTACATCACTTCTTCGCACATCTCTTCACAAATTAAAATTATATCACTTCATTCTTTTTTTATCTATAACAATTCATAAAATACCTCTCGTTAAAACAGAGAATTTTTGGTTTTTCGTGAAACATTTTTCTTTATTCTACTGGATTTATAGAAATGTTTCACGGATTTTACACAAGATAATGTTTCACGTGAAACATTATTAATCTACATCTTGTATTGGTTAATATTATGTAAATTCAATGTTTC
>JAZNKK010000054.1:0-15035 GCA_045578545.1 Lachnospiraceae bacterium | reverse complement strand
GTTATCTTGAACCATTATCGGCAGTTATATTTGCATCAATTTTACTTGGCGAGAAGATGAGCATTGTTCAAATTATAGGTGCAGTGTGCATCATTGGTGGGGCAATGATTGGTGAATTGGTAAAAATAAAGAAGTCGTAAACTTTAAGCTTGTACATGTTTTTAGCTGACAGGTAGTCGTATAGACTGCCTGTCATTTTTTAATTACAAGTATAATTTGTTTTTCACGGTTAAAATGCTATCATTTATTATATCGATGAAATAGGTTGATATGATATAATCTTGAGTGTAAGAGAATTCTATGGAGGACATATAATGGAATTTAAATGTGAAAAATGTGGTGGAGAATTAATAAAAGGACAAATGGCAGGAATGCATGGAATGTTTTTTTATCCGGAAGGCGAGATAAATAAATTTAAACCAAAGAGAAGTTCTGTAGTTTGTTATTGCTGTATGAGTTGTGGGCTTATTCAGAAATTTGCAGTTAAAGAGGTTGAGAAACTGTTGTAGAGAAGTATGTGATGCCAGTAAAATAGAAAGTGAGATACAGAAAAATGAGCGAATGTATATTTTGCCATAAAGAACAAATTACAACGGATTTTGTATATGAGGATGAGCTGGTAATGGCATTCATGGATATGGCCCCGATTAATGAGGGGCATGTTTTGCTAGTGCCCAAAAAGCATTATCTGGACGCAGATGAAATGCCGGAGGATTTGCTGGCCCATTTAATGATAGTGTCAAAGAAGATTGTAGCGGCATTAAAAGAAATATATCATCCCGATGGTTACAGCATAATGCAAAATGGCGGTGAGTTTAACGATGTGGGACATTACCATATGCACATTTTTCCAAGGTATAAAGGCGACGGATTCGGCTGGACCTATGGTAACGAAGAAAAGGCAGTGAACAAAGAGATAGCAAAGCGGATAAAGAGAGGTTTGGAAAAATGATAGTCAGAGAAGCAAACGCAAATGATTTAAACGAAATATTGCAGTTATATCTGTATCTTCACGAGGAAAGCATTCCCGAGGATACGGAGCATTTGCAAAGCACATGGGAAAGCATTATCCGCGATGCAAATCATCACCTTATCGTTTGCGAAGCGGAGCATAAGATTGTGGCATCCTGCGTATGTGTGATTATCCCGAACCTGACAAGAAATGTGCGGCCGTACGCCTTTGTGGAAAATGTGGTAACCCACGGAGACTATCGGAAGAAAGGGTATGCGACGGCCTGTTTGAATTATGCAAAGCAGATTGCAAAGGAGAACAATTGCTATAAGATGATGCTGCTTACCGGTTCTAAGAATGAAAGTACATTGAACTTTTATCGGAATGCCGGGTACAACAGCTCGGACAAGACGGCATTTATCCAGTGGATTGATATGTAGATTGGGAAAAACGAAATAGGGAGGAAACCATATGGCAATTTATTTAACGGGAGATACCCATAGAGAATTTCATAGAATCAAACAGTTCTGCGAGGAATATGAGACAACAACCGAGGATATCCTTATTATTCTTGGCGACGCCGGAATAAATTATTATTGTAATTATAAGGATAATGACTTGAAAAATGAACTGTCACAATTGCCGATTACCTTATTCTGTATTCACGGCAATCACGAGGAGCGTCCCTATTTAACCGGCAATTACGAGGAACGAAAATGGCACGGTGCAATTGCCTACATAGAGGAGTCTTATCCGAATCTGGTTTTTGCCAAGGACGGTGAAATTTACGATTTTAACGGAAAAAAGGCGATTGCCATCGGTGGTGCCTATTCCGTGGACAAGGAATACCGGCTAAGCATTGGAGCACTTTGGTTTGAGAGTGAGCAGGCGGACGAAGAGATAAAGACCTATGTGGAGAAGCAGCTTGACGCCTGCGATTGGAGTGTGGACTATGTCTTTTCCCACACTGTGCCTATTGAGTGCGAGCCGGTATGGGCATTCATTCCGGGGATTATTCAAAGTATGGTAGATAAGACCATGGAAAAATGGTTGCAGCAGATTATGGATAATCTGGAATTCGAAAAGTGGTATGCCGGACATTATCATGTGGAGTCGGAGGAAAACGGTGTCCGGATTATGTATGAAGATTATATCCGGCTGGGCGAGGATGAGTAATTGTTATTTTCATATTAAGAGGGTGTCTTAAGTCATTTCGTGATTTTGCAGATGCCCTCTTTTTTACAGTTTATCAATCTAAAAAATCCCTGTTCTAACAATTGCGAATCCCAGAAATAACAGTTATAATAAAATGGTTAAATTGGGCGTTTTGTATCAAAAGCGGAGGGTGTATGGAGAGAGCGAAACTAAGTAGTAAAAAATTCATACAAGGCACACTTTCGTGCATTATGATTATCGTATTTATTCTTTTCCTTTTGGGAGAAGTGGTCAGACCGGAAGAAACCATGGAGGAGAATAATCCGTGTCAGATTTTAGATGCAGAGTGGGTTAGGGTTTTGCCGGACGGAACAAAGACGGTGGTGGAAATTCCTGGAGAGTGTGACGCGCAACCGGGAGAAGTTGTAACGGTAGAAACCCGGCTTCCAGACAATCAGGAGGATACCTGGTTTTGCATTCGTAGTATGCAACAAGAGGTCAGAGTTTACATAGATAATGAATTGCGCCGGGAATATTCCACGTTGGCAACCCAACCCTTTGGTAAAACCAGTACCATGAGCTATGTCTTTTTTGAAATTATGGAAGAGGACGCGGGAAAAACGCTGCGGTTGGAATTGAGCAGTGAGTCTTCCTATGCCGGATACATCAGTGAAATCTATGAGGGTTCCAAAGATGCCATCATATCTGATTTTACTAAGCTGTATGCACCTTCAACTATCGTTGCCGGTTTTTTGTTACTTCTTAGTTTTGTAGTCGTGCTGTATAGTATGATTAGTCGTCTGATTTACAAAAAGGAAGTGGAAATTTCTTATCTTGGCGGAGAAATTATGCTGGCGTCTACCTGGCTGATTGTGGAATCCAGATTGCGTCAGTTTATCTTTCCGAATCCTACGATTGCCATGTACATGGGATTTTATATGATTATGTTGCTGCCCTATCCTTTTGTTGCTTATTTTAATACCATTCAAAAGGATCGTTATAAGAAGTGGTACATGTCTCTTCAGGTAGCCACCATTATAAATGTGATTTTGGCATCGGTATTACAGTTTTTGGAAATCAAGGACTTTTTTGAGACCATGACCATATCCCATGTTATTATTTTGGCGCTCATTATTTTGGCAACGACTACAATTATTTTAGATGTAAAAAACGGACATATCGCGGAGTATAAAGATGTTGCGGTGGGGCTCATCGGAATGATGCTTTCCGGTGTGGTAGAAATTTATATGGTATATGTGAACAGTTCCCATTACAACGGTATTGCATTGTGTTTGGGGCTTGTCTTCTTATTGGCTATGGCTGTATGCAAAATGTGTCGCGATATTATCAAAATAGAAAAAGAAAAGCAACATGCCATTGCGGAAAGTGAATCCAGGGCAGCGTTTCTTGCCAATATGTCTCATGAAATCAGAACACCTATCAATACCGTTATCGGTATGAATGAGATGATTTTGAGAGAAAACAAAGATGCGGAAATCAAGGAATATGCTTCTAACATTAAGACTGCTAGCCGGATGCTTCTTAGCTTGATTAACGATATTTTAGATTTGTCGAAAATGGAAGCCGGTAAATTACAGATTACGGAAAGTGATTATCACCCGGCAGTTATGTTAAAGGAAATTATTCGGGAAAGTAAGCTTCGTACAGAACAAAAGAATTTGGAGCTGGAAGTTGTGGTAGATGAGACGATACCCACGGTTTTACAAGGGGATATCATTCGCATCAAGCAGGTATTAAATAACTTACTTTCCAATGCGGTGAAATATACCGAAAAGGGAAAAATTACGTTCCTTGCCAAAGGCATATCGGAAGAAAACCGGTTTTGGCTGGAATTATCCGTAAAAGACACCGGTATTGGGATTCGCGAGGAAGATATGGATACCTTGTTTGACAGTTTCCAGCGTTTTGATCTTAATCGGAATCGTTTTGAGGAAGGCACCGGTCTTGGGCTTAGCATTACAAAACAATTGGTTGAGAATATGAAGGGCCGGATTATGGTGGAAAGTGAATACGGAAAAGGAAGTTGTTTTACGGTACATATTCCGCAGATTGTTTTGGATGATTCGCCAATGGGTAATCCGGAGAACACTGTGTCGGAAAGCAATCTCCGGGAAGAGGTGCTTAAGGAAGAACAACAATATCCAGGTGCTTCTGTATTGATTGTAGATGATAATTACATGAATCAGAAAGTTTTGGAAGGTCTATTAAAACGAACCAGAGTACAGATGGATTTTGCTGCCAGTGGTTTTGAATGTTTGGATAAAACAAAAGAAAAAACCTATGATTTGATTTTTATGGATCATATGATGCCGAAAATGGATGGGATCGAAACGCTTCATCGTTTGCGGGAAGATAAAAAGAATAACAACCATGATACAAAAATTATCATGCTTACGGCGAATGCCATTGCCGGAGCAGAGGAATCATACAGAAAGGAAGGTTTCGAAGACTATTTATCGAAACCGGTGGAGGCAGAAAAGTTGGAAGGAATATTACAAAAATATCTGAAAGCATTTGGAAAGAAAACAAAAGAAAAAACAGACGAAGTTGCTGCGGAAGAGCCGGTAAAAGCAGAGGAAAGCGTAACGGAAGAAAAAATCTTAATTGATCGTAGCGAAGGCCTAAAATATTGCGGAGAAAGTGAAGAACTTTACCAAATGGCTTTGGATGTCTATGTAAATCAGGCAGAGGGATTCATGGAACGTTTGGAAACCTACTTAAACGAAAAGAACTGGTCGGATTATGCTACTTTGGTTCATTCCATTAAGAGCAATTCCCAAAGCATCGGCGCTATGGATTTTTATGAAAAGTCAAAGAGGCAGGAAATGGCGGCCAAGGCAGAAGAGGAAAGCTATTTGAAAGAGAATTGGGAAAGCTATCTTGCTCAGTACAAGGAACTTTTGGAATACATCAAAGCCGGAGTAAAATAGAATCCGGAAATAGAAAGTTCGCACGGAAAAACTTTTGCTTCATATAATGAAATAGTATAGTCAACACGGATTTGATTTGCTATAATCATAACTTGGAAGTAAAGGAAGAAATGAGGTTTCACATGATTTGCAATAATATACTGGAAGCAATGGGGAATACCCCTATGATCAGATTGAGTCATATGGTAGAAGAGGATAGTGCGCAAATCCTCGTTAAATTTGAAGGATTAAATGTAGGCGGTTCCATCAAAACCAGAACTGCTTACAATATGATTTTAGAGGCGGAAAAACAGGGAATTATCGGACCGGATACCATTATTGTTGAACCTACCAGCGGAAATCAGGGGATTGGTCTTGCGTTGGTTGGTGCAGTACGAGGATATAAAACCAAAATTATTATGCCGGATTCCGTTAGTGAAGAGAGACGGAAATTAGTGCAACATTACGGTGCGGAAGTGATTTTGGTGCATGATGCGGGAAATATTGGCGCATGTATCGAAGAATGTCTCCAGATGGCACTTAGAATGCAAAAAGAAGATTCCAGAGTATTTGTGCCGCAGCAGTTTGAAAATCCCGCCAATGTGGCTATTCAGAGAAAGCAGACGGGTATTGAGATTTTAGAGCAGGTAGATGGTCCGATTCACGGGTTCTGTTCCGGAATTGGTACCGGCGGTACGATTACCGGTATTGGGGAAGCTTTGAAAGAAAGAAATCCCGAGATAGCAATCTGGGCGGTGGAACCGGAACATGCAGCCATTCTTTCCGGTGGTTCTATCGGCACCCATTTGCAGATGGGTATCGGAGACGGATTGATTCCTGCCATTTTGAATACAAGTATCTACAATGATATCTGCATTATTAAAGACGAAGAAGCGATACAAACCTCTAAGGATTTGGCTTCCAAAGAAGGAATTATGTGTGGTATTTCCAGCGGAACCAACGTGGCAGCCGCAATAAAACTTGCTAAGAAATTGGGAAAAGGCAAGACGGTAGTGACGGTTCTTCCGGATACGGCCGAAAGATATTTCTCTACACCGCTTTTTGAGGATTAGAATAATTAGAAAATCTCCAGATGACATGTTTTATTGTGTCATTTGGAGATTTTTTTACATTACATCAGAAGTTGATTGTGCTGTGTTAAAGCTTTCTTGTGGGTGAGGGATTGACATATAAGGAAAGTCCCGGATTTAACAGAGCCGCTAAATAACAAAAGGCACTGTTTGACATAATCAGTCCCTTGCACATAGTCATTAATTGTAAATCCCGGAAACTGCTTTCACCGGTGTTTCCTTCTACATAGATCACATCCTTGGCGAAAGTAAGCCCAAGTGCGTCTGCATTTTCTTTGCACCACAGTAAGTCATCGGAAAAAACAAAATAAGTTAAGTCGGGGGCGTTTTCCAACATCTGTTTCGAGGCATTCAAATAGTATTCTTTTTCCATATCCCAACCCAAGGTGACATAGTCACCCCGCCGGATGTGAATGCCAACAGAAAAGGAATTTTGAATGGCCTTTGCATAGGTTAAGTTATGAACCTCCGTAATAGCAGGAAACTGCAATTCCTTCAGAATAATATCGCGATACGTATAGAGCCAGTCCCGATTAATCCAATAACCGTGATAGTAAAGAATGTGGTTTGACGGTAAATTTAAATCCGTAATTTCGGGAAGAAATTCATTGGCAGGCACGCGGTATAACTGGCCATTAAATTGGTTGGTTTTTTGGTAATTATCTGTTTCGGCTAACATAATTACCGGCATACCGGCAACGCGGAAAAATTCAGCCACACTTTTTCCCTCTTTTCGAGTCTTAATGATAGAATCCCAAGCGGCATTATCAAATTGGGAACTTAAAAGATTGGGTTTTACTCCGAAAATTCGTTCCAATTCATAACCGTTATGCTCTTTCTTAAAGTAAAAAAAGGAATCATCTAAAAACCAGACATCCTTTTCAGGATGTCTGATTTCGTTAAACCTATAAAAAATGTATTGAAAAACCTGATTGGCTAATCCGCCGTTAAAATATTGTATTCTCAAGATACACCTCTTAGAGTAAAGGAGATTTATTTATCATGAATCTCGCTGTGAAGCTCCTGCAAGGATTTGATTGCCCCGATTTCATGGTTCTTCACATAATGAATTCCGTCAGCAGTTGCCTTGGCAGCAGCAATGGTAGTCATATAAGGTACTTTTGCTTTAATCGCTGCTTTACGAAGATAACTGTCGTCGTTTACACTTTCCTTGCCGACCGGGGAGTTGATGATTAACTGTACTTCTCCGTTGGCAATAATATCGGAAATATTCGGGCGACCTTCGCTGAGTTTTTTCACTTTTTCAGCAGGAATGCCGGCCTGATTTAACAAATCACAAGTGCCACTGGTAGCAACGATGCGGAAACCGTCTTCGTGAAGGCTCTTTGCAACTTCCACAACTTCTTCCTTATCCTTTCTGTTTACGGAAATGAGTACCGTTCCTTCCAAGGGAAGTTTGGACTGGGTTGCTTCCTGTGCTTTGTAGAATGCTTCACCGTAGGAAGAGGATAAACCTAATACTTCACCGGTGGAACGCATTTCGGGTCCTAATACCGGGTCAACTTCCTGGAACATATTGAAGGGGAATACGGATTCTTTTACGCCGTAATTCGGAATTTCCTGTTCCTTCAGCTGTGCTACCGGAGAAGGTCTGCCGGTTAATTCAGAAGTAATGATATCGGTTGCCAAAGGTACCATACGGATATTACATACCTTGGATACCAAAGGAACGGTACGGGATGCTCTGGGGTTGGCTTCCAAAACATATACCTTGCCGTTTTCGATGGCATACTGCATGTTCATAAGACCTTTGACATGCATTTCTTCTGCAATCTTTCTGGTATATTCTTTGATGGTCTTCACATTTTCTTCGGAAATGTGTACGGAAGGAATGATACAAGCGGAGTCACCGGAGTGAACACCTGCAAGCTCGATGTGTTCCATAACCGCAGGTACAAATGCATGGGTTCCGTCACTGATGGCATCGGCTTCGCATTCCAAAGCATGATTTAAGAATCGGTCAATCAAAATCGGGCGGTCCGGTGTTACACCAACAGCAGCGTTCATATAGTTTGTCAAGCTTTCGTCATCATAGACTACTTCCATACCGCGTCCGCCAAGAACGTAGGAAGGACGAACCATTACCGGATAACCGATTTCCTTTGCGATAGCAAGGGCTTCTTCTACCGTAGTAGCCATTCCGGATTCCGGCATGGGAATTTCTAATTTTTCCATCATTTCACGGAAGAGGTCACGGTCTTCTGCCAAATCGATAACGGAAGGAGAAGTACCAAGAATCTTCACGCCGTTCTTTTCCAAGTCCGCAGCTAAGTTAAGAGGAGTCTGTCCGCCGAACTGTGCAATCACACCTACGGGCTTTTCTTTGTTATAAATACTGAGAACATCTTCCAAAGTAAGAGGCTCAAAGTAGAGCTTATCGGAAGTATCGTAATCGGTAGAAACCGTTTCCGGATTACAGTTTACGATGATGGTTTCAAAGCCTAATTTCTTAAGTGCTAAGGAAGCATGAACACAGCAGTAATCAAATTCGATACCCTGTCCGATACGGTTCGGTCCGCCGCCGAGAATCATAATCTTGGGCTTATCGGTGTTAATCGGGTTTTTATCTTCTGCATTGTAAGTGGAGTAGTAGTAAGCACTGTCTTCGGTTCCGCTGACATGTACTCCTTCCCAAGCTTCTTCTACGCCAAGGCTGATACGTTTGTTGCGGATGTCTGCCTCAGGAATTTCCAAAATCTGGCTAAGGTACTTATCGGAGAAACCGTTTTTCTTTGCAGAGATAAGAGCTTCGTCGGAAGGAAGGCTTCCTTTGTTTGCCATAAGTGCTTCTTCTTCCTCTACCAATTCCTTCATCTGTTCGATAAAGTAAGCTTTTACCTTGGTGATTTCATGAATCTCTTCTACGGTAGCACCTTTGCGAAGCGCTTCGTACATAACGAAATGGCGTTCGCTGGAAGGAGTGCCGAGCATAGAGAGAAGTTGTTCTTTGGTCAAGGAATCAAAATCCTTTGCATGACCAAGGCCGTAACGACCGGTTTCTAAGCTTCGGATTGCTTTTTGGAAAGCTTCCTTATAAGTTTTACCGATACTCATGACTTCGCCTACCGCACGCATCTGAGTACCTAATTTATCCTGAACACCTTTGAATTTTTCGAATGCCCAACGAGCAAATTTAATTACAATATAATCTCCGTTCGGAACATATTTGTCCAAAGTGCCGTATTTTCCGCAAGGGATATCCTTGAGGGTAAGGCCGGCAGCCAACATTGCTGATACGAGAGCAATGGGGAATCCGGTTGCTTTGGAAGCAAGAGCGGAGGAACGGGAGGTACGAGGGTTAATCTCGATAACGATGATTCGGTCGGAAACCGGATCATGAGCAAACTGTACGTTGGTTCCGCCGATAACCTGAACGGATTCTACGATTTTATAAGCCTGTTCCTGAAGACGCTTCTGGCATTCTTTAAAAATCGTAAGCATGGGAGCAGAGCAGAAGGAGTCTCCGGTGTGAACGCCGAGAGGGTCAATGTTTTCGATGAAACATACGGTAATCATGTTACCATCTGCATCACGAACCACTTCCAACTCAAGCTCTTCCCAGCCGAGGATGGATTCTTCTACTAAAACCTGTCCTACCAAACTTGCCTGAAGACCTCTTGCACAAACGGTGCGTAATTCTTCTTTGTTGTAAACCAGACCGCCGCCGGCACCACCCATGGTGTAAGCGGGACGAAGTACGACAGGATATCCTAATTTTTCAGCAATATCCAAAGCTTCTTCTACGGAATAAGCAACTTCGCTTCGAGCCATTTCGATACCAAGCTCGTTCATTGCTTTTTTAAATTCAACTCGGTCTTCGCCTCGTTCAATGGCATCTACCTGAACACCGATTACTTTTACGTTGTATTTATCTAAAACACCGGCTTGATGTAACTCTGAACAGAGATTTAATCCGGATTGTCCGCCAAGATTGGGAAGCAATGCATCCGGTCTCTCCTTCTGGATAATCTGTTCAAGACGTTCTACATTCAGAGGTTCAATGTAGGTTACATCTGCGGTTTCGGGATCTGTCATAATTGTAGCAGGATTGGAGTTTACCAATACGATTTCATATCCCAGTTTGCGTAATGCCTTACAAGCCTGGGTACCGGAATAATCAAACTCACATGCCTGACCGATAATGATAGGACCGGAACCAATAATAAGTACTTTCTTTATATCTGTTCTTTTTGGCATAGAAATGTCCTCCTTTGTTCTCTACCTTATTATATATAAAATAAAGAAAATCACAAGAAATTTTTGCAAACTTTTCCGGACAATTTCCACAAAATTTAGATTTGTAAATTTCTAAGCCGATAAAATTCGCCATTTAACGCCATCAACTCGTCGTAAGTTCCGAATTCTTCAATACCTCCGTTCCCTACAACGGCAATGCGATCCGCGTCACGGATGGTAGAAAGTCTGTGAGCCACAATCAAAGTGGTACGGTCTTTCACCAGATTGGAGATGGCTTCCTGGATTTTCTTTTCGGAAACGGTATCCAGCGCAGATGTGGCTTCGTCCAAAATCAGTATTTTAGGATCCCGGATAAATGCCCTTGCGATGGAAATGCGCTGCTTTTGACCACCGGACAGATTATTCCCGTGCTCTGTAATGCGGGTATCAAGACCCTCCGGAAGGGAAGTGATTAAATCTTCCAGATTGGCGGCGCGGACTATTTCCATAAGACGTTCTTCACTGATTTCCTCGGCGCCATACGTAATATTTTCCCGAATGGTTCCGGTAAATAAGATGGATTGCTGGGGAACGACTGCAATATGGTGGCGGAAACTTCGAAGGTCCATGGAAGTAATATCTTTTCCGTCAATACGGAGGATTCCGTCGGAAGGAGTCAAAAAGCCGATTACCAAATTTAAAATCGTGGTTTTTCCTGCGCCGGAACTTCCGACAAAAGCGATGGTCTCCCCGCTTTTTATGTGTAAATCCAAGTGGTTTAATACCGGGGCATCGGCATCGGGATAACGGTAAATCACTTTTTCAAAACAGATATCACCGGTTATTTGTGAAACCTTATCTTTGTCCGCATTGTCTTCAATGTCATGGCTCAGCAGTACATCCCCGATGGATTCCACGGATTCCAAGCCTTTGGAAATGGTGGGAAGGAGGGTGATGATACCGGAAACCTGACTTACGATAGAGGTAAAATAGGTCTGGTAAAGTACCACATCGCCCACGCTGATTTGACCTTTCAAAGCCATAAATCCGGTGAAACACAGGCAGAAAATCTGGAAGAGCTGGAAAACCACCCAGCTGATGGAAGCAAAATAGGTCTGAATCATATCCAGCTTTAATCCTTTGGATGCCACGCTCTTTAACTGGGCATCCATTTTGCTGGTTTCCTGATGCTCCAAGGCATGGGCTCTGGTTACCGGAATCAGCTCTACCATTTCCATAACCTTTGCAGAGGTTTCTTCCATTTCCTTTCTGAAATCCGAATTGTACCGTTTGATTTTTCCGCGAAACAGCATCATTAAAATAACGGTCACCGGAATGGTTCCCAGGAAAAACAGGAAAATGGTGATGTCTTTAAAAATCACCACGCCAAAGGCAAACACGATGTTTAAAAGGATGCTGAGTACCGTGACAAAGATCTGGGTAGAGAGAAGCTCTATCTGCTCTACATCGCGCATGATTTTGGACTGGAGACGTCCGGACTGCATTTCGTTGTGGTAGGAGATGGAAAGCTGCTGAAGCTTTCGTACCAGGGAACTGCGAAGTCCCTGTTCCACCTGGCGCACCACCTTGGCATACAGCCAGGTATGAATGTAATTGGAGAAGATATTTTGGATAGCAAAAAAAGCCATAACTCCGATGTTTACGGCGATTTTTATTCCTGCATCCTCCGGCTTTTCCGTAGCCAGGTCAATGACATTGGAGGTGACAATGGGAAGTACCCACACCGGAGAATGTTTTACCACAAAGAAGAAGATGGAAAAAAGAAATTCCGGATAATGACCCTTGTATAGCCCGATAAGGATTTTTAAATTGTGTCCTTCGTGTTGTTTAAATGTTTTAATCAGATTTTCTTCCGCCCGGTCGAGGCGGTTTTTGCTTTCTGTCTTATTGCGGGGCATGGCAAAAACTCCTTTGGTTTTATACTTAAAGTTAAAAATCGCTAATAACTATATCATTTTGGGAAAAAGTTCCGTATAATGATGCTATATAAAAATAGTAAAAATCTATTCTGATTTGCGGGGAGGAGAAGGGATGCAATTTTTGTTTGAATATAGTGATGTGCTTCAATCGCCTTATGAAGCTTTTACTTGTGGTCCGGACACCACCCGGTTCCCGGTTCGGGCTCACTGGCATTATTTTATGGAAATTATCTATTTAAAAGAGGGGATTGCCCTGGTGGAATGCGACGGAGAGGACTATGTTTTGGAAAAAGGCGATATGATTATGTTTCATCCGGAAGCGGTGCATGCCATTTATGCCACGGAAAAGCAACCGCCGATTTATGATGTGCTGAAGTTTGATGTGGGAAGGTTATATACCGAAAACAGTTATGCTCCCAAGCTTCGTGTGATTTTAAAAAGTGCGAAAAACAGGAAAGAAGCTCCGATTTTTTTGCGGGATGAGGAAATTTGCAAGTGGAATTTCGGAGAAATCATACGGGAATGCCAAAAAGAAATCAAGGAACGGGAATACGGCTATGACATTATCGTTCATAACAAAATCTGCCTCTTGTTGATGCAGATTATACGGATTTGGAGGAGCAAGGGGTTTGATACGGATATGGCGGCCCAAAAAGAGGAGGAGGCGGGTTCCGTCTACGGAATTACCGAATACATAGATGCCCACATCGGAGAAAACCTGAAGGTGGAAGAGTTGGCAAAGTTATGCAATATGAGTTACTCTTATTTTGCAAAGTGCTTTCGGAAATATTACGGGCGTTCCTGCAAGGAATATATCGAGTTTATCCGAATCTGTAAGGCAGAGGATTTGCTTCGGTTTACGGATTTTGATATGACTCAAATCAGTCAGGAGACGGGCTTTTCCGACAGCAGTCATTTTATCAAGGCTTTCCGTGCGCGGAAGGGGATTACGCCAAAGCAGTATAGGATGAGGAATGCGTTGTAGCGGCCTTTTGACAGGCAGTGAGTATAGAACTATAATATTAAGGATTAGAGGAAGAAAGAGGTAGTTAAAATGAAGAAACAACCCATTCGTTTGCACATGGATATACAGGTTATTCTGAAAGGTTTTTTCCTGATTTTTTGTGCGGGATTTCTGATAAAAATGAAAACCGGCGGTTTTTTTGTGGAGTTTGAATCCCGGATTCCGTATTTGAACGGTGTGTTACATCACAGCGTATTTAAATTTCTTTTGGATAAAGTAAATCAGTATTCTGCGGATGTATGTCTCCTGCTTCTTATTCTGGGGACGCTGCTTTTGTTGATTGCCCGCCTCTGCGACTATTATCGCTACAATATGGCATACCGTCTCTATCTGGCAGGAATGGTTACCCTGTCGTTGGACGGAATCCTTTTCCTCGGAATGAATATTTTGTTTGGATTCGGAAAACTGGCTATGGAACAGGGGGATTATTTTTTCCTGATGATTTTGGCAATGGTTATTGCCACAACCGTTTTTAATCTGGTTTTGTACATAAAACGGAAAGAGGAGATGGAGAAAAGTAATAAAGTTCTTGTGGGCCTTGTTGTTGTACTGGTGGCAGCAGCCTTTGCAGGTTCCGGGATTTATTTTTGGAAAAATGTAGGCGCCGATTTTATGGCATGCAATGAAGTGAACCGCTATCTGGAAGGACACCCGGAAGAAGTGAATGAAGAGATTGCTTATCAAATTGGAAATGTGGCAAGCCGGGGAGCCTTTTATACGGATGGAGCTATCTATTATACCGGCGGAGGCGGCAGAACGATTTATCGGCTGAATGAAGATGGCGAAGTCGAGGTGTTTTACTCGGTGCCGGGAGGCGTCTATTTCTGTCAGGGAATTTTTGGATATGACGGTTACCTTTACGTAGAATGTGATAATTTTATGGGAACTTCTTTGTGTTCCATCGTACAGATCTCTATTGCGGATCGGACGGCGAATGTGATTTATAGTTCGGAAGATAGTTTCTATTTTGGTGTTGCAGACGGAAAACTTCTCTATGAGACGCGGTCCGCGGATACGTCCGATGAGGATTCCGTCCGGGAGATTTACTGCCTTGATTTGTCCGCCTCCTATGATGTAAATGATGCGGTTCTCTATGATATCAATGTAGACGGTCATATCTTGGACCAGGAATTGTGGATACAAAAATATCTGTACGGATATACGGATACTTTTCTGCAGATTGTGGAGTACACCCAGTTTATGGATGGCAATGTATATTATCTGCATGACTTTTTGCGTTCTGAGATGGGATATGGTGGCAAGGATCCGGATAAATTTTCTTACAATGCCAATTGCACGCTGGTAAGAATGCCCGGCGAGGATACACACATCTTAGAAGGTGTAACGAGCTTTTCGGTATTTGACGGAAGCATTTATTTTACAAGAGAAACAGAGAACGGATATGAGGTTTGCTCCTGCGATAAGGACGGCGGTAATGTCACGCCGATAGCGTTTGTACCGGTTGCTTTTATCGAGGATAATCACGGTTACACGGTGGAACTTAGCATGGGCGACGGATTTGCATTATGTGTGGTATATGCCAGTCATGATGGAGAATATGGTTACTTCATTGATATTGAAAACGGAACCGTTACGGAAGTGGAGTTTGAGTCCCATCTTCCGCATTAACCTTTTAAGAAAAGCCTTGATTTTCAAGGCTTTTTTCTTTTGTCTATATGAAATTTTTTTGTTACACCGCTTTGGGCTTGAAAACTTTGGCAAATCGTGTCTATCAATTCTTAAAGA
>JAZNKK010000053.1:0-18336 GCA_045578545.1 Lachnospiraceae bacterium | reverse complement strand
CCAAACCATGTATTTACGCGCGAGCAGCTTTTGGACCAGATTTGGGGATATGAATACATTGGTGACACACGAACCGTTGACGTACATATCAAACGTCTGCGTGAGAAAATAAAAGACCATGAATCCTGGAAAATTGCTACTATCTGGGGTATCGGCTACAAATTTGAGGTAAACTGATTCCTCTGAGAGACAGCACTGCGGCAGCTTTCTTTTGGTTGCCTTTTCATTGAAACTGATTTTCAAGCGAACGGAGAAATTATGCGCAAGACTTTGTATCTAAAATTCGTAATTGCATATCTGATTTTCCTGTTTTTTGGTTTTATCGTCGTTTCCACCTTTATGCAGGAGATGACATTAGAACAGGTAAAAACCCAAAAAGCCGGCGAATTGTATCAATCTGCCATTTTGATTGCTCAGGACTATGCTTCGGATTTGTATCAAAATGAGACTTCCCTTGTGACCCTAAAGGAAGAACTGGAAAATATGAGTCAATTCTTTCATTCTTCCATTTGGATTGTTAATCCTTCCGGTACCATCGTTATCAATTCCGATTCTCCAATCAGTGTGGAAAATCCGGAAACCATAGAGGGATTTAACACCATGGCAATGGCAGGTTCTTTCTATTCCGTCAGTGATTTTTACGGCTTATTTGAAACAGAGCAGCTTTCCGTGGCTGCCCCCATCACGGTTGGATACACGGTAAAGGGTTATGTGATTATTCACCATGATATGCAAAACATTATCTCCGAAGTCAATCAATTCTTAAATGTGGACTACATTTTACTTGCTATTTTGTTTTTGCTTTCGCTGATTATCCTGATTTTCTTTACGGAAATGGTTTACCTGCCCCTCCGGAAAATTACGGAGGCCACCGAGCAGTACGCCAGCGGCAATCTACACTATCAGCTCCAGATTGAAAGCGAAGATGAAATCGGATATCTGGCCGCCTCCCTTTCCTACATGGCAGGGGAATTTGCCAGAGGCGAAGACAATCAAAAACATTTGGTTGCCAATGTGTCCCACGATTTCCGCTCCCCCTTAACCTCCATCAAGGGCTATCTGGAAGCGATGCAGGACGGCACCATTCCACCGGAAATGTACGACAAATACATTAACATCGTAATCAACGAAACCGACCGATTGATCAAATTAACCAACAGTCTGTTAACCTTAAACAACCTAAATACCCAAGGGATGCTCTTAGAGCGTACCGATTTTGATCTCAATTCGGTCATTCGACAAACCGTATCCACCTTTGGCGGGGTTTGTATGGAAAAGAAAATAGCCGTAGAACTAACCCTGACCGGAGAACAATTAATGGTAAATGCGGATATGGCACGTATTCAACAGGTACTCTACAACCTATTGGATAATGCCATAAAATTCAGTCACCGCAGCTCGGTAATCAAAATCGAAACCACGGAAAAACACAACAAACTGTTTGTTTCCGTAAAGGACAGCGGTATCGGCATTCCCAAGGAAAGCATTCACCTTGTCTGGGACCGATTCTATAAAACCGATATCTCCCGCGGCAAAGACAAAAAAGGCACCGGTCTTGGTCTTTCCATCACACGTGAAATTATTCGTGCCCACGGCGAAAACATCAACGTCATCAGCACCGAAGGCGTCGGAACCGAGTTTATCTTCAGCCTCCCTCTTTCAGAGGAAACCTTGGATGACTCAGATGACGACACCATTTAACCCGAATATAAATTAAAAAATCTCCCAAAACCTTAGTGTAAACCAATGTCATTGGTTTCAATGCTTCGATTTTTGGAGATTTTATTATAATTTTCTGTCCTTAATTTACGGTTTCCAATGCAAACGATGCAGTTCTCCCTGGGTTTCCATGTTCAAAAAATCATTTTGACGAAGCGCTTCGTACAAAACAATCGCCGCCGCATTGGATAAATTTAAGGAACGAATTTCTGACAACATAGGAATACGGATGCAGGTTTCCTCGTTTTCTACCAAAATCTCTTCCGGGATTCCGGCACTCTCTTTTCCGAACATAATGTAATCGTCCGGACCAAATTCTACTTCTGCATAGGTCTTCTTTGCTTTCGTGGTTGCCATGTAAATTTTAGCACCTTTGTTTTTTTGCAAAAAGTCCTCGTAATTCGAATAAACCTCGTAGTCCAGCTTACTCCAGTAATCCATACCGGCTCTTCGCAACTGCTTTTCGTTTATCTGAAATCCCAGCGGTTCAATCAAATGAAGCTTGGTGCCGGTAGCCACACAGGTACGTCCTATGTTTCCGGTATTTTGCGGAATTTCCGGCTCATGTAATACAATATGCATCTTTCTTCTCCATCGTCTGTTTCTTAAGCGTTTTTCTTTTCTTCTCGCAATCGTTCAATAAACCGTTCCATTCTTCCCAATGCAATTTTCAAATTGTCAATGGAGTAAGCATAGGAGATTCTTAAAAATCCTTCGCCGCAGTCACCGAATGCTGTTCCCGGAACCACCGCTACTTTTTCCTCCTGCAAAAATCTGGTGGCAAATTCATCGGAAGTCATACCGAATTCTTTAATGCAAGGGAACACATAAAAGGCTCCGAACGGTTCAAAGCATTCCAAATTCATCTTTTTAAATGCGTCCATCAAAAATCTTCTTCTCTGGTTGTACGCATCACGCATCTTTGCCACTTCTTCATCACCGTCCCGAAGGGCTGCCACTGCCGCATACTGGCTGGTAGTCGGCGCACACATAATGGCAAACTGATGAATCTTTAACATCTGGGTAATGATTTCCTTGGGACCGCATGCATAACCAAGTCTCCAACCGGTCATGGCATACGCCTTGGAAAAACCATTGATCAAAATGGTTCTTTCCTTCATTCCCGGAAGGGACGTGATGGATACGTGCTCTCCTTTGTAGGATAACTCCGAATAGATTTCATCAGAAATTACAAAAATATCTTTCTCTTCAATTACCTTGGCAATGGCTTCCAAATCCTCTTTTTCCATAATTGCCCCGGTGGGGTTGTTCGGGAACGGAAGTACCAAAACTTTGGTTTTATCTGTGATGGCATCCAGCAATTCCTGCGCGGTCAAACGGAACTCATTCTCCGCTTTTAACTCGATAATTACCGGAACGCCTCCTGCCAAAATAGTGCAGGGCTCGTAGGAAACATAACTGGGCTGAGGAATCAACACCTCATCTCCCGGATCTAACATTGCGCGCAATGCAATGTCTATTCCTTCCGAACCGCCTACCGTAACAATCACTTCCTCATTGTAATTGTAGGACACTCCGATTCTTCTTTCCAAATAACGGCTGATTTCCTGTTTTAACTCTTTCAATCCGGCATTGGAAGTATAGAAGGTTCTTCCCTTTTCCAAAGAGAAAATACCCTCATCTCGGATATGCCACGGAGTATCAAAATCCGGTTCTCCCACGCCAAGCGAAATGGCATCCTTCATCTCACTTACAATATCAAAAAACTTACGAATTCCGGAAGGTTTAATATCAACTACTTTTTGGGATACAGGATTTCTCATGGTGTAATCATCATCCTTTCATCTTCTGTTTTCTTTGTCATAATGGTTCCGTGGTCTTTGTACTTCTTCAAAATAAAGTGTGTTGCCGTACTCAAAACGGACTCCAGCGTAGAAAGCTTATCGGATACAAAAGAGGAAATTTCCTTAATGGATTTTCCTTCCAAAGTAATCAACAAATCGTAGCCTCCGCTAATTAAATATACCGACTGCACCTCCGGATACTTATAAATTCTCTCTGCAATGCTGTCAAAGCCCTGACCTCTCTGGGGGGTTACCCTTACTTCAATCAATGCGGTAACTTTTTCTTCCTTGGTTTTTTCCCAATCAATCATGGTGTGATATCCGCAAATGATACCTTCTTCTTCCATCTTTCCCATTTCATACAACACGGCATCCTCACTGACACCAAGGCGAACTGCCAGTTCATTTGCTTCTACACGACTGTTTTTTTCAATAATATTCAGAATCTGCTCTCTTAACATAATCTTCCTCCTGTTTTGATTTTTTACTGTTATGATTCTATTTTAAATTAATTTAATCTGCCAAATGATAAGCATCCCTCTTCGGAGGCGTTAAAAACCGCTTCTCCTCCTCAACCATAATCAGCCGGTCGTTTCCGCCGGTCGTTTTACCGATAACCGTCGCCTTAATTCCAAGACGGATAAGCTCTTCTGCCAGCTGTTCTCCGCAATCGCAGGTAAGCAAAAGACTACCGCCTGATTTTAATTCATAGGGATTGATGTTGCAGAAATTACAAATTTCCACGGTTTCCTGCTTCACCGGTATCTTCTTTAAATCAATTTCCAGTCCAACACCTGAGCTTTCTGCCATTTCCCAAAGGGCTCCGTAAATCCCCCCTCCGGAAACATCATGCATGGCTCCTATGTCGGACTTTCCGGCGGTGGCAGCCTCCGGTATCACGGAAAAATACTGCTCCAGCGCCAAGGCACCTTCCAAGAATTTTTCAGAAAAACGCTTAGTCAGTTCCTCCCACTTTTCCTCTGCCAGTTGCACCGTGCCTTCCATACCAATCCACTTGGTTACTAAAATATCCTGTCCGGGCTTTGCCTGATTCTTTTTTGGCTGTTCCCGTCTTTTACCGATGCCGGTAACGGACAAAAGCGGTTTCAACAGCGAATCCACGACTTCCGTGTGACCGCCTGCGATTTGAATGTTCTGCTCCCGACAAGTCTTTTCCAAATCCAGCATAATGTCCTTCATGTCTGATTCCAGAAATCCTTTGGGCATCAAAAAGGTAATCATCACCGCCACCGGTTCACTTTTCGCCGCCACCAGGTTATTGGTGACTTTATAAATAATCCGGCTTCCCTTTTTCTTATCCGTTAAAGTCAATACGTCGGAGGAAACTGCCGTTTCCCATTCATTTTCGAATTTCAAAATGGCGCAGTCTGCCCCTACAGCTGCGCCAACTTTCACTTCTTCTCTCTTCGATTTTAAGGATTTTAAGACGGAACGTTTCAATACGTTCTCCGGCAATTTTCCGGGTTTCATTGTATTTCTCGCCTTTCCTTATCTGTAATCTATCTGTAATCTGATTTTCCTACGGTTGTCGGCATCACTTTATGATAAATCAGATACCAATGGTATCTTCACCGACTCCTTATTGCGGTGCTGCACCTGCTGCCGCCTGAGATTCCGCAATAATCTGTGCCGCTACGTTTCGGCAATGGTCAATACTTCCTGTGGCAATCGCCGCCACCATACGATTATAATAATCCGGATTGCTGGTGTTTACTCCTACCACAGCGGATCTTGGTGACATATTATACGAGCTGGTATTTACTTCCTCCCGGCTCACTTCCACGCCGTTTTCGTAAACCACTTTCCAAAGTCTTGCACGATATCCGATGTGCGCAGACTGGATACTGAAATATCCGATTCCCTGACCTGCATCTGCCACAATCAATTCATATGTGGGTGATGTCTGGGACAACACTTCGCTGACATATTCAATCGTTCTGCCTTCCGGACGGGTTTCCACACCATAGATATTAAAGGTAATATGCTTATCGTCCGTAGTAAAGCCTTCTATGTAAATCGGATAATCCGTGTTATTGACAAAACGGAAATCTTTTCCCGAAGACTCTGCAATTGCCGCGTCGGCCGACTTCGGTACATACGTTACAATCATGGAATGGGGATGACGCTCCGTCACTTCCAATTCCGCTAACAATACAGCATTATACAGGGTACTGGACACCTGACAGATTCCGCCGCCCAGACTGTCCACCACCTGTCCGTTCATATAAGAACCGGCAGGATAATATCCGTTTTCCTCCGTAAAAGGACAAACCATTTCATAAGTAGAAAATTCCTCGCCCGGATACAACGTAACTCCGTTGATTAGGCGACAACCGTTTTCCACATTAGCACTTCGGTTGGAACCGGATGTGGAATAGCTTGTGGTATAAGTTCCCAGCACATCCGTAATCTGTGCCAAATCTTCTCTGGTACCTTCCGGCATCACTTCCGTGATGGGCAGGGTAATGACCATACTTTCACTCTGATAATAGGACAGCAAATTGTTGTTAATCTCTGTCACTGCGGCTTCCACATCCACCGCCTGGCCGGACACTCCGTCACTAATGACAAACTCGCCGTCCACTCTGGTCAGGGTTGCATTCCTTACCTCTTCGTCATAAATACTGCAAGTTTCTGTCAATACCTCCGTTACGGCTGCGCTGTTGCAGGACACCTGTATTTCGTAAGCCACACCGTGATATTCAATATCCTTTCTTGCCTTGTAACGATCTACCACGTTTCCTTCCGCAATGAGCTCAATCATTTCCGTAATGACTTCCTCGTTGCTCCATACCGGCTCAAATTCGCCAACGGAAACAGTAACCTCATTACCGCCTACGGCAATTAAGGTAACCTCTGCACTTTTTAATTCTTCAATATATTGCTCTACTGCAGCCTTGGCTTCCTCTGCCGTCATTCCGGACAAATCGATTCCACTGATACTTACACCGTTGGATATCGTATCCTCAAATGCTCTGGAGGTCATACTTCCTCCAAGAATCAAGCTAAGAGAAAGAACCAAAAGACACGCGAGAATTCCTCTCCTTACTTTTTTCATAATCCGTCTCCCCGAAGTCTTTCCACTCCTAATTTGCAAATATTCTCCCGATTGCTTATAATATGGTTGATTACAACACTCGTTTTTACATTATTTTTTCATCCGCTCTCTTACATTGCAAAAGATGCCAATGTAGGAACGATCATCGCTAAAATCAAAAGAATGATGATAATGGTAGAAACTGTTTTTTTTGTTTTTTTATTGTGCAAATTTAACATAACAAACCTCCATTAAATCAGCAGATTGTACTTTATCTTGAAAGGATATTATATATGAATTTACCTATTTTGGCAAGTGTACTGCTCTTTATTATCGTACTGCGTTTTTTTATAAACAAAACCAATAAGGAAATGGATAACACCCTAAAAAGCTACGCAGAAAAAGAACAGTCCGCCAACTTTGTTCGAAAAAAACCTTTGGACGATCTTCCTTATATTACCATTCCCGAAGCGGTATTGACTGCCTCCTCTCACGCAAATGGCGACAAATGTCAGGACGCCGCTCGCATGCTGGAACATTTAAAAGACCGGAAAATAGTGAATTTAAACGGTATTTCCAATACGGATTTGAAATTAAAATACGGCACCGCCAACATCACTCCCCTTACGGAATACGACCAAAATTACATTCAACTGGTGCGCTCTTTGCAGACACTGGGGGAGGCCCTGTTCACGGAAGGCAAAACAGAAGATGCCGTAATCGTATTGCAGTTTGCGGTAGATTCCGGCAGTGATATAAAAAATACTTACCGAATCTTAGGCGAAATTTATTTGCAAAAACATAATACAGACGCCTTTGATGCCCTGATTACAAAAGCAAACACCCTCACGGGACTGAATGCCAAGACAATTCTGCGTACTTTACAGGAGCAAAAAGATTCCTTTTCGTCTTAAGATTTTCGACTATCTTCTGCCGTGCTCTAAAACAATTTTATCCATAATGCGGCTGGCTTCGTTTTTTGTCAGTCGCTCCACATCGTATTCTGGTTTTATCTTATGCATTGACAGCAAGGCCAATAACCTTTTCTTTTGGGCCGCCGTAATAGGGCCTTCTTTTTTTACCCGATAAATTAATTCTTGGGGAGCAAAATCATTTTCCCTCTCCTTGGAAAAAAATTCCGCCACTAGTTTTTGGTACAAAAGGTGGGTCGCTTTGGCATCCTCCAATGCTCTGTGGGGATTGTGGGAAAGACCGTAATGCCTGCAAAGGGCATTTAAATTGCGACTGGGCAAATCGTTAAGATATTTTCTGGAAATGGTTAAGGTATCTATCCCTTCCTTTTCAAAAGAAAGTCCCTTGTTTACGGCCGCTCTTTTTACAAAAGAATAATCAAACAAAAGACTGTGCCCCAGCAAAACATCGTCTCCGGCAAACTCTAAAAATTCTTCTATCTTTTCTTGTATCGCCGGTGCCAAAAGCAAATCTTCATTCGTAATTCCGGTAATCTGTGTAATCCGCTCTTCCAGTTGCCATCCGGGATTGATAAAAGTCCGGTAGGTCTCAACCACTTCGTTATCCCTTACTTTAACGGCACCGATTTCTATGATTTTATGCTTTTTGGCATCCAGACCGGTAGTTTCCAAATCCAGTGCCACATAATTACTGATTGGTTGTTTCACTCTTTATTCCTTCTGTTCTTTCCGTTTTTTCATATTACTGAATCCAACATTCTTTCCTTATTTTTTTACATTGCAACTTGTCTTTGCCGCTTTCTTTTTTTCCTTCCCATACGGGCATAAATCCTGTAAAAAGCACTCGCTGCAAGCCGGATTTTGCGCCTTACAGATACTTCTTCCCAAAGTAATAATCTGAATATTGTATAAAATCCAATGATCCTTTGGTAATTTTTTCATTAAATCAAACTCAATTTTTTCCGGGTCCTCTTCCTTGGTAAAACCAAGCTTTTTACTGATTCGCTTCACATGAGTATCCACCACGATGCTGTCCTCATGGTAAATGTTTCCGCGAATGACGTTGGCAGTTTTTCTTCCCACTCCCGGCAGCGCCGTTAACTCTTCTATACTTCTTGGTACTTCACCTCCGTGCTTTTCCAAAAGCATCTGTGCGCAGCCGATGATATTCTTTGCCTTGTTATGATAAAATCCGGTGGAATGGATATCCTTTTCCAGTTCCTTCAAATCCGCAGCAGCAAAGCTCTCCAAATCCGGGTATTTTTGAAACAAATCCTTAGTTACCATGTTTACTCTGGCATCGGTACACTGGGCACTCATAATGGTTGCAAACAAAAGCTGCCAAGGTGTTTCGTGATTTAGGTAACACACATATTCCGTGCCGTATGCCTCATCTAATCTCGCTAATATTTCATCCCTTGTTTTTTTTGTCATAATTTTCTCCACGCATTTTTTATATCCTACTTTTTATCGGCTTTCTTTTTGCTGCCGACGAACTTTCCTATCGCACCTTCTCTGTTGACCCATTTTCTAAATGGCTGACTAAATTTGCATTATCTTAATTTCCGCCATAACCGCATTGCTTGTGACAGGATTTTTCTTCTTATAATCGAAAAAGTAAAGTGTATCCCCTAAGACCTCTGCATGGGTCATTCTGGCAATCTGTTTGACCTCATAGCCGTCGTAGGCTTCAAAATAACGGTGCCGATTTTCTTCCTTTTCATAGAACGTTGCAATCAAATCCTTACTTTGGGATATCTCCGGCGCAAAGGAAGGCCTTGCCTTTGCGTTTTCCCGTAAGTAATAATCCTTTACCAAGGCAATTCTCAGTTTTTCACAAGCATCCTCTAAGGATATTTCCGCATTTTGAAGTCCCGGCTGCTTCCACTGTTTTTCCTTCCGGTATTCCAGCAGTATTTCATATCGCTTCTGTCTTGCGCTCATCAGAACCGGATAGCCTTTTTCTTTATAAAAGGAAGCGAGATTATGATAAAAGGAAAAAGGACTCTCTTCGTAAGCCAACAATTCCTCCTCTCCGTATCGGAACTGTCCGCTGTTATGGTAAATTTCCAGCATCTCTTCCACTTCCTTTAGAAGCACTAATTCTTCATAGGTAATGTCATCGGTAAAAAGCACTTCATAAGGCGGCGTTTTTGAGCACACAATTCCGTAATCCTCTGCCATGTCCTGCATGGGAGCACCTCTTAACATCTTTAAAAAACCAAGTTGCAGCTCATTGCCACCCATCCGATACACTTCGTTAAACGAATTTTGAAAGGAGACAAAGGACTCCTTGGGAAGCCCTGCTATCAAATCCAGATGCAGGTGCATGTTACCGTTCTTTTTTAATTGCTCCACGTTTTCCTTCAGCAAAGCCATATCCGTTTTGCGGTGTATCAGTTGAAGGGTCTCCTCCCGGGTACTTTGTACGCCGATTTCCAACTGCACCAATCCGGGACGAAGTGACTGTAGCAAAGCAATCTCTTTTGCATTTAACAAATCGCCCGCTATTTCAAAATGAAAGTTGGTAACTCCGTTGTCCTTTTCTTTCAAAAATTGCAAAATCTCCCAAAAGTGCCGATGCGAGGCGTTAAAGGTCCGGTCAATCAATTTTACCTGTTTTACTTTTGCATCGATAAAGAAGGAAAGCTCCTGCTTTACCAAATCCATGCTCCGAAACCGCAGATGATGGTCCGCTGCGGAAAGACAATAGGCGCAGGAAAAAGGACAACCTCTGGAGGTTTCGTAATAGATAATTCGATTCTCAAAATCCTTCAAATCACGATAGGGAAACACCAGCTCGTCCATGTTCATAGGCTCTCTTACGCCGGTGACAATCAGCTCCCCGTCCTGCCAAAAATGCAGCCCCGCAATTTCTTCCAACGAATACGTACTTCCTTCTTCATAGGAAGAGGCCATCATGGAAAATGTTTTTTCCCCTTCTCCCAGCATAATTCCTTTGATCATGGGAAGGGCTTTTAACCATTTTTCACTTTCGTAGCTTACCTCCGGACCACCAAGCCAGAGGACAACGCGAGGCATGATTTCATGAAGTTCTTCCACCAGGTGAGTTACCAGTGTTATATTCCATAAATAACAGGAAAAACATACCATATCCGGTCGCTTTGAAAAAATATCTCTTAAGATTAGTTCTTTTTGCTGATTGATGGTATATTCCGCAATTTCAATTTCCTGATTTGTGTATTTTTCCCCATAAGCTTTTAAGCTGTAAATCGCCGGATTGGAGTGAATGTATTTGGCATTTATGCCCACTAACAATATTTTCAAAGGTCATCACCTCTTGTTTTTTCTCGAATTCTTATCCTACTATAACACATTTTCCGAGGAGAAAAGCGTTAAAATCAGACTTTTTTTATACAAAAGTACAATAAATCCCTTGTTTTTTCACAAATTTATTATTAAATATGGAAATAGATTTCAATTTTTTTTTAGTATATACTATCACTGAATTATGTAACCTGTAAATCATTCAGTTTAAGAAAGGACGAACAAACTCATGACTTACGAAAAAATCGTTAGCTATGTAAAAAAAGCAATCGGCAAGAAAAACGTTAGCAAAATCAATGAACATATCGCAGTACAGGTAGATGTTACCGGAGAAGGCGAAGGCGCTTTCTACATTGAAGTAAAAGACGGTGCTCTTAACATCGATTCCTACGAATACTACGATCACGATGCTAAGTTAATCATCGCTGGAAATGATTTGATTGATTTGGTTGACGGAAAAATGGATGCTGTAAAAGCATACAGCGAAGGCGTGTTTGCCGTAGAAGGAAATCTTGAAAAGCTTACAACATTAGTTGATGCTGTAGCTAAGAAAGCACCTGCTAAGAAGGCTGCTACTAAAGCTCCTGCAAAGAAAGCTTCTGCTAAGGCTCCCGCTAAGAAGGCTGCTGCTAAGACAGAAGCTAAGGCTCCCGCTAAGAAAGCTGCTGCTAAAACAGAAGCTAAGGCTGAAACAAAAGCACCTGCTAAGAAGGCTGCTGCTAAAGCAACTGCGAAAAAGGCTGCTGCTAAGACAGAAGCTAAGGCTCCCGCGAAAAAAGCACCTGCTAAGAAAGCTACAAAATAATTTTGCTAACTTTGTATAAACTAAATGATATAAAAAGAACCTACCGCGGTAGGTTCTTTTTTGTCGTCATAATGCCTTTACTCTAAATGAATCTCCTCTTCCAAAACTAAAGTATCCGGATTAAAACAGAAAAGATAATTTTGGTTACGGGAGTTACAAACACTCACCATCAAATAATCATTAACGATAGAGATGCCATTCAACCTATAAATTCCATCTTGTATGCAGTTTCCGCATTCAGCAATATTAGTAAAGTCTTCTTCACCGGTATTTACATTTACTCGCACAATATTACCGGAAACCGAATAGAATAGGTATTGCCCATAACTTGCCGTCATTCCGGTACCAGCCTCAATTCCTATATGACTTTCTCCGATTTGCGTCAAATTTCCTTCCATATCCATGCGATTACATGAAACGTTTTCGTTTTCTCTATTCCATGCTATAAAATAAAGATTTCCTTCCGTCGCATAGACCTCATCTGTTTCGTATGCAAAATTTATATCCGTTGCAATATAACCCAAATCTTCTCCCGTCTCTTTTTCCAATACCTCCCACGTATTTCCATCAAAAATATATATGTATTCCTCATCAACAGTAAAAGCATATACCGCACCTTCCCACAGAAGGGTAGCATCACCCTCACAATCCAATCTAATTAGCGAAGCGGCATTTGTGCAATACAAGTACTCACCGTCACTTTGCATCATATGTACGCAATAATCCTCCAAAAACGTGCTTGTTTCATTTTCTTCTATTTTCAATATTTCATCTCTGGAAAGACCTTCACGGTATCCGCTGAAATAGCATAATAACAAATCCTTAAAGACGATAAAATCATTTGTATAAACCTCTCCCAGTATCAACGGTTCTCTCCCTGCTTGCAAATCCTCCCATGATGCTGCCATAATCTGATTATCAACAGAATACACGACTTTATCTTCATAAGAAACAATTGCCTCCGCTCGGGAATCTGGTGAAAACACAATGTTTTCACTGATAATATTGCCGTCATATACAAAACCGGTATTTTCGTTTAATATCGGATTTCTTCCTGTGTACATCTCTATCAGTGCCATGGTGGCATATTGCTCAAAAAAGTAACTGTTATGAAGATTTTCTCCAATGCGAAACATTTTGCTGTCACCGGATACCCCTCTTTTATAATCACTCTGAAAATGAATTAACCGTTCTTCCAATTCTCCATCGCAGAGTATTAACATATTACATTCGTGTAATGTCCAATCAAGAAAAGCTTGTACCTCAGAGTTTTGATGATATTCAAAGTATCGTGTATCCCTATTACTTTCTTTTGCTTCGCTATTGTCGTTTTCTAAATATCCTTGCGGTTCACTTTCCACCTCTCTCCGGTATTCTTCGCTTATAATTTCATATTCTCCCGAATAAAACGATAGCAACCTATAGCAAATTGTTTCATATGTTGATATTTTACCCAGATATACCACATTTACATCACTATACTCCGTTAGCTCGGACCACTCGTCATCACTCATACTACATGCTTCAGACGGTACAAACGAAGAACAATAATAAACGGATCCATCCCTGCATATTACCAACGCGATATCTTCTTTTACCTGTCTCGTAAATTCAAACGATATTGAAAAACAATCCTTCCTACAATGATACTCCAGCAGCAAATTCTCTTCCGTCAAAATCTCCCTTGCTTCTTCTAAGCCGACTGCCTCGCAGGCATGCACTTCGTTATTGTTCCAATAAAACAGAAGACCTGCCAGCAGAAGCGTCGCTATGATACTTGTAATAATCACTTTTTTCTTTTTCATTTTGTTCCCCTTTACTGTGCATGATAGATGAGGTTATAGACAAATACTTGATCTACGATTAAACAGGTTTATAGTAATCGGAGGTACAGACGTGCCTCCCTAGTCTTTACTCCAAATATATTTTTTCTTCCAACTCCATTGTTTCGGTATTCATGCACAACAGACAACGAGTACCATCGTAGCCATATACCACAAAATAATCCTCCCAGATAAGAATATCATCTATATAAGCAATTCCGAATTCATCCATATCTATTATCGTTTCTTCGTTGGTATTTACATTGACACTAACTACTTGCGTCCCATCATTTATGACGTAATAAATATATTCTCCGTAGCAAGTTGTCAATCTGGAATCCACTTCTGTTCCTTCGTGCATTTCACCAATTTGCACCAAATTTCCTTCCATATCCAAAGAATTACAAGAAATCGTATTATTCTCCCGATTCCATGCCGCAAAATAAAGTCTGTCACCTGCCGCATATATTTCATCCATATCATAAGTAAAATGAACATCCGTTGCTATGTGTCCCAGATTCTCTCCGGTCTCTTTATCTAACACCTGCCAGGTGTTACCATCAAATATGTATATATAATTTTCATCTACCGTAAATGCATATACCGCATGTTCCCAAAGAGTTTCTATATTTCCTTCCATATCCATGCGCACAAGTGACTTAATATCAGTACAGTACAGATATTCCCCATCACTTTGTAACTTCCATACATCTCTTTCGCTAATTACCGGTCGAAAAGCATTACCTTCCTGTCTATAAACCGAGTCTCTGCTCCAGTCATTATAAGCAAACATAGAATCATTTATAATTATAAAATTATCCAATGATACATTTGCATATGTTTGCGTTACTCTTCCTTCAACTAAAGCATCTCTTGATGCAGATACCGTTTGCCCATCAATAGAATAGTATGTCTCCTCTTCATGCCAAACAATTTGCTCGGCCCTGTTGTTTGGCAAAAACATAATATCTCCGTCAACAACCGCTCCCTCATATACAAAAGCCTCATTCTCCATTATTATCGGATTTCTTCTTGTATAGATTTCTGTCCACGCCGTAATCGCAAATCGTTCAAAAAAGTAGCTGTTACGAAGCATTTCTCCTATTTCTGAAACAAAAATAATTTGTGATGTTCCTCTGGTTTCTGAATGCTTGAAATGAATTCTTTCTCGTTCTTCCCCTATACAAAAATTACAATTATGCAATGTTTCATCCAAAAAAGATTGGACCAAATAATTTTCGTGTTGACAAAAAGGGGTTGATGTTACACTTGCTGTTTCTTCACTACATATCCTCTCTACCCCATCTGTTGTTGCAGAAGTATCATCCAATGACGGTTCCATATGTAAATAATCCAAATATCTATATTCTTCGGTGTACATTTTGTTATTATCTGCACATAACCGACCGATATGACATCTTATCGTATCCCAAGTAGATAACTTTCCAAAATAGAAAATATTAACTGAGTTATTCTGTATTTTTTCTTCAATCTCCCTATCCAACGGATGATCAAATACCTCTTCCATCGTATATTGTACAGAGTAATAAAAGGAACAATAATATACCGAACCATCTTCACATATTATTAAGTCAATCTGAATATCTTCCTCATACAGAGACTGTTCTTGTTTATACGATATATCACTATCAACGTCCTCCCAGCACACGTACTCCAGCAGCACATTCTCTTCCGTCAAAATTCCCCTTGCTTCTTCTAAGCTGACTGCCTCGCAGGCATGCACTTCGTTGTTGTTCCAATAAAATAGAAGGCCTGCCAGCAGAAGCGTCGCTATTATAATTGCAATAAATACTTTCTTCTTTTTCATTTTGTTCCCCTTTACTGCGCATGATAAATGACGTTATAAACAAATGCATCATCTACAATTAAATTGGTTTGAGTTTCATTGCCATCATTATCGGTAACAATAATTGTATAGGCTCCATAAGGCAAATCAATATTCAGCATACTTATGGTAAAACGATAAAACTCATCCAGTTTCAAGGTGGCAACGTGTTCTCCATAGCGGTTATCAAATCCTTCCCTGATTTCAACATTAACATTTCCCAATATCCGACCGGTTCCACTGTTCCTTACCTGAAAGCGAACCCGCCCCGCCTCTTCTGTTTCAAAGGAAGTTGCGACTTCCGTATATTCGCATATAGTACCCACATCCTCGTACCCAACGCTTATTTCAATAACCCCGCTGTTTTTATCCAGGGCATCCGTTACCAACATGTAATAATGTCCCTGCGGAAGAACCGCCGTAATGGTTCCGTCCGGCGCAATGGATACCGCACAGTCAATGATGGTATTGTCGATAGAATCTGCATCCATCGGAGCTCCAAAAGAATGGTGGATATAGGATCCTGCTTTATGTATTTCCACATGCTGCGGAAGAATATTGTTGCCGCTTATATCTGTCAGGTTCATCTGTACTACCGCATGGTCTTGCACTGCCTGCACCAGATTTTCTACATTTAATACCGGAGGCACATCTGCGCCTCCGGAAATCTCTACTCCAAATACACCGCTCCTTCATATTCCAATGTCTCTAAATCAAAACATGCAAGGCATAATGCTCCATTTTCACCACAGGTAAACATTGCCAGACGATCATTCCACACTAAAATTTCACCCCTATAAGCTACATTATCTTCCAAAGAAAGTATCGTTTCCTCTCCCGTATTTACATTTACCTGCACTAACGCTCTGCTATTCTCTACCTTGTAAAACAACCATTCACCATAACTAGCCGTCCCTCTAAAATCCACTTCGCTGGCATTATGCGTTTCACCGATTTGCGTCATGTTTCCTTGCATATCCAAAGAATTAACAGAAACTGTTGATTCCTCCGGATTCCACGCCGTAAAATACAACCTTCCGCCACTTGCACATACTTCTCCGGATTCATAGGCAAATTGTATGTCCGTAGCAATCCAGCCAAGGTCCTCACCGCTTTTCCTATCTAACACCTGCCATGTATTTCCATCGAAGATATAGATATAATTCTCGTCTACCGTAAACCCATAAACTGCATGTTCCCACAAAGTCTCCACAGTTCCGTCTAAAGATAGTCGAATCAGGCTACGATAATTCGTACCATACAATTCGCCTCCGTATTCTTGCAACTCTTCCAGCGCATAATCCTCTAACAACACCTCGGCTTCTGCGTCATCATATAGGTAAGATATTTGCCTTCCCCAATCCGTCATGCACACCAGACAGCCTTCTACCATGATTAATCGTTTTATATCAAGACCCGTCAATGCCTCCACTGCCGTTACATTTTCCGGCTGTCCTTCAGGCACAAATCGCGGCGTTGCATAATAAAAACCATAATACATCCCATTACTATCATCTGTTGCCAAAATCTGGTCCCTATTATTCGATGGTAATACAACTGTATCCTCCGACACATTTCCCTCAAATACGAATCTGTTTTCTTCGCCTACAATAGGGTCTCTTAACGAATACATTTCCGTTAGTGCCATCCTCGCATACTGCTCAAAAAACCAGCTGTCATGCACTTTAGCACAAATATCCATGGCTGGCTGCATTGACAATACTCCTCTTTGCTTGTCGGCTTTAAAATACAAATAGTTTGCACACATCTCATCATCTGCTCTTCTCCAAAAACAAAGCCGATACATGCTCTCATTCAAAAATTCATTCGCTCGTACGTCTTCATGCCGACTTAGGTAAGCAATCATTTCTGCTCCCCGATTTTGTTCCTGTTTACCTTCATTTACTTCGGTATCTGCATCCGGTTCCGCTTTGTCTTCAGCCTCCGTTCCCACATTTGCTTCACCGTCGATAGTGCTCCCCTCTCCATGACTTTCCCATAAATAGCGGTATTCTTCCCAGTACATCTCTCCGGTGTGGCAAAACAACAGGTTAAAATGATATTGCAGAAGATCCATGGTAGATATTTTTCCCAAATAGTACATACTGGTCGGATCTGCCTCATATATTTTTACATCCCATATTCTGGAGCCCTCATAAATGTGGGAATTGTCATAAGCATATCCTGTAGGATAACTATATCCGGCATAATATACGTCTCCGTTTTTGCATATAATCATAGTACCCTGAAAGCAAAATCGAACTGCGATTTGATAGACTCTTTCTGTAGTATCCAGATGATAATCCATCACCCCACTATATTCCAAAAGCACATTCTCTTCCGTCAAAATCCCCCTTGCTTCTTCTAAGCTCACTGCCTCGCAGGCATGCACTTCGTTGTTGTTCCAATAAAAGAGAAGGCCTGCCAGCAGAAGCGTCGCTATGATAATTGCAATAATCATTTTCTTCTTTTTCATTTTATTCCCCTTTACTGCTCGTGATAAATGACGTTATAAACAAATGCATCATCTACAATTAAATTGGTTTGAGTTTCGTTACCATCGTCATCGGTAACAATAATTGTATACGCTCCATAAGGCAAATCAATATTCAGTATTAACATTTCCCAAGATCCGACCGGATTCACTCTGTCATCATATTATAACGATTCAAATACATCTCTTGCATTGTTTCAAAAAAACTGCTTTCGAGGAAAAGTTGCCTGATAGCTTTGGCATAATCATCCATCGCCATTTTTCCCATTCTGTTGTCCTGCACCAAAAATAATCCCATTCTCCCCGGCACTCTGAGATTACAGGCACTAAATTCATCAATTTCTCCATAAGACATTTCCATTTCCGTAGCGTTACCACCCGCGCCGCCACCTCCTCCCATGGGAGATTCATACGAAACCGGCTGACTCAGCGTGCGATAATCACATCCAAAATTTACTTGCGACGCGTAAAAATGTAGCCGCCATAAATCTATTGTTGAAAAACTGCCCAGCAGATATGCCTGTTCTGCCGTCTCCGTGATAGGATCTTGATGAAACTCTCTGGAC
>JAZNKK010000052.1:0-4385 GCA_045578545.1 Lachnospiraceae bacterium | reverse complement strand
CACGGAAAGCGTGGTACAACATACTTTTGCCATGTACTTTTATATCAGCGAAAAACTTAGATTTTATGATGATTATGTAAAAAGCGGTGAATATATCAATTGCCCCAGATTTACTTACTTTGGAGAACAGTTTCATGAATTGTCCGGTAAAACCTGGGGAATTGTGGGCCTGGGTGAAATCGGTGCAAGAGTTGCCGATATTGCCAAGGCTTTCGGCTGTAAAGTAATTTATTATTCCACCAGCGGAAAGAACAATAATGATGCATACGAAAGAGTGGACTTTGATACGTTGTTAAAATCTTCGGATATTGTATCCGTTCATGCACCCTTAACGGAGCAGACAAAGCATTTATTTACCTATGATGCTTTTGTGAAAATGAAGTCGTCGGCATACTTAATAAATGTGGGACGAGGTCCTATTGTAAAAGAGGGTGATTTGTGCAAGGCATTGAATGAAGATCTCATTGCGGGAGCCGGATTGGATGTGTTGGAAAAAGAGCCTATGTCGGCAGGGAATCCCTTGTTTACCATCAAAGACAGCCGAAAATTATTGATTACACCCCACATTGCGTGGGCAACAACGGAGGCAAGAACCCGTTTGATGAAAAATGTATACAAAAATATTGAGGAAAACATATAAAAACGAATAAAAAAACTGTTATTTTATTTGTTTTTATGATATAATTGACAAGAATATATGTATTTGGTTATAAGGGAAAGCAAAAATATTGGTGAGGTGACGTTATGGATAGCAAAATTCTTTTAGAAAACGGTACAAATGAATTAGAAGTATTGGAATTTGTGGTAGGAGGAAACTCATACGGAATTAATGTGGCAAAGATTCGTGAAATTATTCCTTATCAGCCTGTAACTATGGTTCCCAATGCCCATCCCAGCATCGAAGGTATTTTTATGCCTCGTGATTTTATGATTACTGCAATTGATTTGTCAAATTGCTTACAGCTTGGAGAGGCACAGCCCGGTGGTTTGTTCATTGTAACCAACTTTAACAAATTGGATATTGCATTCCATGTAGAATCAGTAGTGGGAATTCATCGTGTATCCTGGTCTGATATTGTAAAGCCCAGTGCTACCGTTGTTTCTGCAGAAGACGGTATTTCTACAGGTATTATTAATATTAACGGCAAATTAATTATTATTCTTGATTTTGAAAAAATTGTGTCTGACATCAACCCCGATACAGGATTGAAAGTATCGGAAGTGGAAGCGTTGGGTGTAAGAGAACGTAATGATATTCCTATTTTGATTGCTGAAGATTCAGCGCTTTTAAATGCATTAATCTGTGATTCCCTTAAGAAGGCAGGATATTGTAATGTAATCAGTTGTGAAAACGGCAAGGAAGCTTGGAATGTTATTCAGGACTGTAAGGCGAAAGATATCTTGGATGAACATGTTAAATTGGTGATTACAGATATTGAGATGCCTCAGATGGACGGACATCATTTGTTAAAACTGATCCGTGAGGACAGTGCGACAGAAGATATTCCGGTTATCATTTTCTCATCATTAATCAATGATGAGATGAGAAGAAAGGGAGAGGCACTTGGTGCAAACGTTCAGCTTACGAAACCTGAAATCGGAAATCTGGTTCGTGAGATTGATGCTTTGGTTCTTTCATAAGTTTTCAAAAGCCGGGAATCACTCCCCGGCTTTTTCTACTCTAAATACAGGTGTGTGTATTGTGCGGGAGGAAGTTTCATGCAGTCTACAGAAGAATATTTGGATAGTCTTTTGGCATCGGTCAGTGAAGATAAAAATCATAATGACTCAAATGAAAATCATAAAAAACATCATAAATCCATCGAAGACTTGGACGAATCGGAATTAACAGAGGAAGCGTTGCAAAAACAGCTTGCTCTGCTTTTAGGGTTGGAAACCGAAGAAGATATGGATTTTGATGATGAGCCGGAAGATGATTTTATGGCGCAGTATGCTGCACAGATGGCAGTGGAGGAAGTGGAAACTTTTGATACCATTGTGCAGGAAATGCAGGAAGAACCGGCGCTTCAAATATCAAATGAACCTATTGCGATGGAGCACCTTGAGTCTGTTGCGCAATCTGTGGCAGAACCGGAATCTTCACCGGAGCCTGTACAGGAAACTACCGCAAACGTAGCACCTACAACTTCCGATAGTGGAGTATTATCGCCGGATGAGATTGCGGCCTTATTTGCGTCTATGGAAGCAGATAATCAGTCAGAAAGTGTGCCTGAACCGGAGCCTTTAGCGGAGCCTGTACAGGAAACTACGACCAATGTAGCACCCACAACTTCTGATAGTGGAGTATTATCACCGGATGAGATAGCAGCTTTATTTGCATCTATGGGTGCTGATGATTCTGAAAATGCATCTGAAAATGAAGAAACAGATATAACAGACGAAGTATTGCTTGGTAAAACGCAAGGTTCGGAAGAACTCCTGGCGGATGACAGCGGTAGTATTACCAGAGAAGAACTGGAAGAACTGGGCCTTGGAGATATTGCGGATGTTTTGGTAGACGGTGAGCAGGAGATTTTATCCGGAACAGTGGAAAATGAGGCTTTTTCAGCGATGGAACCGGAAAATGAAGAGCCGAAAATTGAACAAGAAAGTGAAGAAGAAAGACAAATTATTGATATTCCGGATTTTGGCGAAGAAATGCTTTTAGAGCTTGAAAATGTGGATGCAATGCTGGAAGCAACCGCTAAAATGGCGGAAGAAGAGAAGGCTGATACGGATGCGGATACTATGGCAGAAGAAGACATTATGGCTATGTTAAGTCAGTTCGAGGAAGAAAGCATCCAGGAAAGTATGGCTGCGCAGGAAGAAAGTGAAAAAGCAGCACAGGAAGCCGTAAATCGTGCATTGGAAGACGAAACAACGGAAAATGCTGAATTATCGGAAAATGCTGAAGACGGAAAGGCAAAACGTAAAAAGGCCAAGAAAGAAAAAGTTAAAAAAGAGAAGCAAGTCAAGGAAAAGCCTGTCAAAGAGAAGAAGGATAAGGCTTCGCTTAAAGATAAAATTTTGGCATTTATGTTTGAGGACGAAAGTCTTGACGATGGTGAAGGCGAAAAAGTTCCTTTGGGAGATGGCGACGGATTGGCATATATGGATTTGCCTACGGAAGAGCCTGTCGTTGAAGCAAAACCTGCAAAGAAAAAGAAAGAGAAAGCACCTAAGAAGAATAAAAAAGAGCAAAAAGCTGCAAGCAGTAAGGCGAAAGATGAAAATGCCGAAATTGCAGCAGAATTAGCGGCAGAAGATAAAAAGAAAGCCAAGAAGAGAGAAAAGCCCAAAAAAGAAAAGAAACCGAAAAAGGTTGTCATTGCAGATGCATCTGCAAATGATACCGGCGAAAAAGATTCAAAGAAAGGTATTGGTGCCAAAGGCATTGTTGCCACGTTATTGGTGTGTGCATCACTTCTTGGATTGATTCTGGTGGGAACTTATTTTGTACCTACGCAATTATCATTGATTCAGGCAAGAACTGCTTTTTATGCCCAGGATTATGAAGAAACTACCATGCGTCTGATGGGAAGGGATTTAAACAGCAGTGACCGTATCCTGTACGATAAGGCAAATCTTTTATATGGTTTGGAAGAAAGATATCACCAGTCTGAAATATATTTAAAGAGTGGTAAGACGAAAGAAACCTTAAATTCTCTTTTGCAAGGTGTAGTTGCCTGCAACAAGGAAGAAGTACTGGCAAACCAGCTGGGTATTGATACCGAATGGCAAATTTGCAAAGAGCGTTTTATGCTTGCTTTGCAGGAACAGTACGGGTTGGATGCAGAGACTGTGGAAGCAATTTGTGCGTTGAGAAATCCGGATTATACGGTTGCGGTAGAAAATATTCTTGCCGGACGGATGTATGATGATAAGTCAGCATTTGGCGGTGCGGCCTCTGATTCGGATTCTGCTGATGCAGAAACAGGCACAGACGAAATGACCGGTAATGAAGAAACGTTACCCGGTGGTTTGAATCCGGATGAATTAGAAGACCTTTTACCGGAAGAAGAAGCAATCCTTGAACAGTTACAGCAGGAAGCTACCGAGACGGAAGAAGTTTCGGAAAGTGATGTTGAAACAACCGGCGATAACGAGTTGTATTCCGGTTCCGTAGAAGGCGGAGAAGTAAATTTTGTGGAATAAAAGTAAAGCTGTTGCCAATTTTGGCAACGGTGAGGAGAAAAAATGATAGCAATTATTGATTATGATGCAGGCAATATCAAAAGTGTGGAGAAGGCATTACAATCCTTAGGTGAGGAAGTGATTGTAACCAGAGATGCTGAAGTACTTTTGAATGCGGAGAAAGTAATTTTACCCGGCGTGGGAGCTTTTGGAGATGCAATGGATAAAATCCGAAGCTATAATTTGGAAGG
>JAZNKK010000051.1:0-2454 GCA_045578545.1 Lachnospiraceae bacterium | reverse complement strand
GGATGGACGGGTCCCGATTATGCCGTGGCATACGCCATTGCCGATTCGCCGATGGGACCTTTCAACCGCATCGGTCGTATCCTTCAGCAAGACCCGGAAGTGGCCAAGGGAGCCGGACACCATTCGGTCATCCAGATACCGGGAAAGGATGAATACTACATTGTCTATCATCGCCGTCCGTTGGACCGCACCGGTGGAAGCGAACGACAGGTATGCATCGACAAGCTGGAATTCGATGAAGAAGGTTTCATCCGTCCGGTAAAGATGACGTTTGAAGGGGTAGCTCCTGTAAAATAAAGGAGTTTCTATGTCATAGCCTCCGGATGAACGCATCGAGCATCTGCCCGGTGCCGGGTGTGCCATGCAGTTTTTTGTACAGGCGTGAGCGTGCCAGGCTGATGGCTGGCTTGGTGCGCTTCAGTATGGTGGCCATGCCGAGGGGAGGGATGTTCATGCGTGCCATCCAGCAGATGCGCCTCTCGGTGTCGGAGAGGTTCACGCCATATTCGTAGAGCTTTCGTCCGAAGTCGGGCCAGAGGGCATGGATTTCCTGCTCCACGTGTTTCCAGTCGTCCGTGCGGAGCAGGATGGAGTCGTCCAGCGAGGCACGGCGCAGAAACTCGTAGAGCCTGTACTCCCTATTCGCTTTTTCTTCTTCGTTCATGATGGAGAGGGTTATTCGTGATTGTTCGGCCAGAAGTCAGGACGCTTTTTGGTGGCGCCTTCTATGGCTCGGCAATCCACACATGCTCTAGTATATAATACGGCATTCTTTTCTAAAACATCATTTGATGCACTCCAAATGGCAGCGCCGTTTTTGTTTACTTCTTGACTCCAACTTACAACCCATCCCATGTCATTTGTTGTTGGTGCTTCATACATTGTACACGCACTAAACATATCTTTTTGAATGAATTCTGACTCGTAAATAAAAATGCGTTTAGAAATCACTTGTGAAGCAATTGTGTATCCATAAACTTTTTTGTCTGGATTGGAAATGCATTTTATGTTACTTTTTACTTCAGCGGGCATCGGGGAAAATAGCCCGCCGGATTCCTCAGAATAAAGCTTTTGAATTCGAAAATATTCATAATTGGTTTCATCCAATCCCATTTGTTTGACCAAAATACTATAAATGAATGACACACGAATATCGTCAAAAGGTATTTCTAGAAGTTTATAGTCTTTAATCGAATTTTGGGATAGCTTTTCAGAATTGTAAATATGTATTAAGCCTGATTTGTTGTGTGACCAACAGTAATAATATGGATTCTTTTTGCCAGTCTCTAAATTAGGCATAAGTTGCTTATTATAATTCCAATATCCTTGGGTGGATATTGTCAAATCTATTTCTGCGTGAAATTCCCAATCTTCTTCGTATGTCCACATATAATAATTGGAATCATCTTCATTACCATGTGAGGATACAAAAATGGAAATTCCGTTTTCTCCTTCCTTATAATAGATGTCATCCAGTTCCTTGGCATCCTGAATTGGTTGGAATTCCGATTGATAGATTTCTCCATCCACTTCCACTTTCAAGGCATAAAGTGTATTTAGAGGTAAATCATGAGTAGGAATGATATATCGGTCATTCTCAATATCAAATTTAGCACTTTCGCTTTCGTAACCGTTTTGTCCGATGATTGTAATGTGGGCGTTGAGTACGGCTTCTGGTCTTTCCACTTGGCCGAAAGGTACGGTGTTTGACAAATAAATGACAGATTCATCTCCTGGAAGAATTTTTCCCTCTATTACTAAATAGGATTCATAGCTAACTGTTGCTTCTTTGGGTATCTTGTATTCTTCCACACAAGAAAAGAAGCACACAGAAATAACAAATAGAATAAAAGTGTTTCTCATATTTTCATACTTTATGGGTTTTACTCCGGTAAAGTTACAAAAGTGTTCTTTCTCCCTCCAAATTTCCTTGTACACTTTTTGGTGTACAAATGGGGAAAAATGGCCGTTTTTACGATGAAATCGGGCTTTTTTGATGCAAAAAAAAATAGTCTTTCGGGAAGGATATGTGATAAATCTTTCTGTCTTTCCCTTTAAAAAAGGAAAAATTCGGGCGAAAAAAGTAGTGAAAGTCGACAAGTAAAATCCAAATTTTCAACAAAACTTTACTAAGTTTCTGAACTGCATGGTACATACGTCCTATGGAACATCCCCCTGCCCCCCTTCACAAGGGGGAGACAAACTTTTGTGTTAACAGATATATAGTTTCCTAACGAAGTTGATAATCTGATAACTTCAGGCGAAAAAGCAAGGAAATTTGAACGGAATTAATTCTTTCTGAAAAAGACCTTGTTGTTTTTAAACAGCGCCGAAGCGTTTTGCCTTGAACGCCGCGGCGTTTTGAGGCAAATGCGGGATGTTTTCTTTATAGGTGGTTTTAAGTAATTTTAGTTAAACAGGGGAGATAAATTAATTTAGGGGTTCTGACCAAAT
>JAZNKK010000050.1:0-2740 GCA_045578545.1 Lachnospiraceae bacterium | reverse complement strand
GGAGGTTCCCGCATTATGAGAAAGCTTTGCCTGAATCCCATTTTGTTCAAACAACAACCTTAGTCTTTCACAATCAAAGACCGTGTCCAGTCGCAATCCACCGTCTCTTGCAGTCGTTTCAATGTGTACTTTATCTTTGATATTCGGTCGTTGGCCGAAACTAAGAACATAGTCATAATGCGTTTTGGAGATCATTTCGATCAGCAACTCAGAATCTCTTACCTTGTCATTGGGTAAAACCAATACCGTAAATTCATTGCCCCCTTTTAAAAGCAACTCCGCGGAAGTATCGCGAAAGGCTGTGAGGAGGATGTTTTTCTTTTCTTTATGCACCATTCTCCTCCCATGCTTTCAAATACTCCTTCACCATCCATATCAAATACAACGGAACACTATAGGTCTTTGTATTCTCTACTTCATGATTTCCTACATTTTTCATAGAAAACTTAAAGCCCAACTTCGGCTGGTACTTTTTGCAGAACTGTAAATAACTCTTGGCTCTCGTCTGAACCTCTGCCTTAGCCTCCACCGGAATAATGGTATCCTCATACTCAAATAAAAAATCCAACTCCGCTGTGTTGCCGGAACGCCAAAAATACGAATGAATTCCCAGTTTTATCAATTCATTTAAAACAAAATTCTCCGTAAATGCTCCTTTGAAATTCCGATATAACTCAGAGTCTTCTAAAATCGTCCGATGTGATACTCCGGACTTTCTTCGAAGTAATCCCACATCCGATAAATACACCTTAAAGAACGTTGCATCCGAACAGAAGGATAACGGAAGCTCCGGATTTGATACCAGTTCCAACCGGTGTACCAAACCGGCATCTACTAACCATTCCAACGCATCCTCCAACTCACTGGAACGTTTTCCTTCTTTTACATGCGAGAAAACGAACTTGTTATTATCCTTTGCAAGCTGCTTTGGAATAGACTCCCAAATCCAGCCCAACTTCGGAATATCGGACTTTGGAGCGTGTTTTGCAAAATCACTGCTATAATCTTGTAAAATATTGTCCTGAAGTTTTTCAACCTTTTCAAAATTATGCGTTTCTACCCACTTTGCAACAACTTCCGGCATTCCGCCCACAATGTAATAATACTTCAATGCTTTCTCTAAACCGTTGGTATAAAGCTCCGGTAATTCCTTATCAATTCCATACTTCTGAACTCCCAGATAAAGCTTTTCGCCACCATCCGCGCGCAAAAATTCCGAAAAGGACAACGGATACATTTGCAATCGGTCCACCTTACCTACCGGAAATGAAATATTATCCCTTTTTACAGATACTCCAAGTAACGAACCGGCACAAACAATGTGAAGCTTTCGCATATTCTCACAAAAATACTTTAAAGATGTAATCGCATTGGGACAAGCTTGTATTTCATCAAAAATAACCAGTGTTTTTCCAGGAAGAATTTCCTTCCCTCGAATCACATTTCCCAACTCATCTATAATTCTGTTGACATCAAAATCATAATCAAATACGGAAATCAGGTTTTTATTTCCTTCAAAATAAAAGTAAGCAACATCCTCAAAGTATTGTTCCCCGAATTCTTTACAAACGTAAGTCTTTCCGCACTGTCTTACACCGGTTAATAATAACGGCTTTCGATCTGCAGAATCCTTCCATTCCACCAGTTGCTTCATAATATCCCGTTCCACACGATACACCTCCGTTCTGACCAACATTTTCACCTATAGTATACCATTATATACTAGAAAAACGCAATACAAACTTGCGTTTTTCATAGGAACTTTTGCATTTTTTTTGCGTTTTTCATAGGAACTTTGCAATTATTTTGCTTTCTTTCGTCCCAAATACCGCATGGTACGTGTCCGATACTCCCGGTATTCCGCTCCGCACATCTTCTCCATATGGGCTTCTTCCTGCAAAATCTGCAAGTGTAACATTACTGCCGCCCACAAGGAAATGATAAGAAGAGGGATGTTGAAAAACACCATGCAAATTCCAAAATACAGTAAATCAAAACCTACAAATGCCGGATTCCGACTCCAGGCATAGATTCCGCTCGTGACAAGCGTCGTCTTTTCCTCCGGAATTCCCACACGCCAACTGCTTTTCATGGTAACGGTAGCCAAGGCAAAGAACAGAACGCCGCTTGCACCAAGAACAATTCCCACGATCCGCACCGGCAGCGGCAAATAGTGCTTCACAAGGAAAATGCTTGCCACTTCCGCCACAATCACCAGAACTGTGGCAATACTCATAATCCGCTCAATCACCAGCACCTTTTTCGACTTGTTTCCCATTCCCATCTGATTAGTTTTGATGGATTGCTTTTTCTGGATGACAAGCTTTGCTATGTAAAAGGTGTAAAATGTGAGTAAAAGAACAATTGCTATTCCTTGATATATCATTGTTTCCATCGTAATTTCCTCACCTTTCATACTTTCTGCATCGTTCAATCACCTTATAAAACGGCTCAATTTCCTCTTCCGAAACTTCCATTTTCGCCAAATAAACCCTTCCGAACGCCTCGTCTTTTTCTTGCAACAAAAAGTAGGTTCTCGCAATGTCATACAATGCCGGTCCCCTGCAAACATTCATAAAATCAATTACAATCGGGCGATGCTCCGTTGAAATCAGCACATTTCCCGGATGAAAGTCCCCGTGTAACAACGTATCACCCTCCGGTAATGCATTGATTTCTTCATGCAAAGACACCTCTTCTTGTCCGACACCGTTTATCTGCATTCGCATATATTCTTTAT
>JAZNKK010000049.1:0-94948 GCA_045578545.1 Lachnospiraceae bacterium | reverse complement strand
CTTCGCGGTATCGTGAACGGAATTGATTATGAGGAATATCTGTAGTTTCGACTGATAAGTAATAAGTTTCGCTTATCATGAAATCACCTCTTTTGCTCGAGAAATCTATATATACTATAACACGATTAACACAAAAATGACAGGGGCTTTCGCCCCTGCCATCGTTTACCCCGCCGCATCTAGCATGTTTTCTATGAATATCCCATACCCCCTGGTCGGGTCATTCACCAGCACATGTGTCACCGCCCCAATAATCCTTCCATCCTGAATGATGGGCGAACCCGACATTCCCTGCACAATTCCGCCGGTTTGTGCCAACAAATCTTCATCTACAATCTTAATCACCAATCCCCGATTATCCGTACTGTTAACATTAATTTCCAGTATTTCAATTTCATAGCTTTCTACCATACCGCTGACATCACACAAAATCGAAGCTTCTCCGATTTGTATTTCGTTTTTATAAGCAATTCCCATAGGCTGCATTTGCAAGTCTTTGGGCAACTCCTCCAGTCTTCCGTAAATCCCACGAGTACTGTTTTCTTCAATCACGCCGATAATATTATCCTGCACATAATGAATCAACCCTTTTATTTCGCCGGGCTCACCGGTCTGCCCTTTTTGAATGGAAACAATTTCTGTTGCATACAATTCTCCATGACCGACAGACAGTATTTCTCCCGTATCATAATCCGTAATTCCATGTCCCAACGAGCCGTATCGATGCTCGGAATCAATATATGTCATTGTGCCGATTCCCTGGGCACTGTCCCGCACCCAGATTCCCACTTTATATTCTCCCTGATGATTCTTTTTCGGTGTAAGCCAAACCGTAATCTCTTCCCCATCTCTTCGAAGTAATACTTCCATGGTTCTTCCCTGACTTTCTTCTACCAATGCAATAAAATCAGCCTTCCGTTCCATTGCGACTCCATCCACCGCCAAAATATAATCTCCGGCCTGAATAACGTCTTTTGCCGGTGCACAATCCCTGCCCTCCTCATCAACAAATTCTCCGGTATCAATCACCAAAACACCTTCTGTTTCCACGTAAATTCCTATCATAATTCCGGCAGGAATCAACACTTCTTCTTCCACTACAGAAATACTCACTGTTTTATAGGGAAAAATGCCAAACAACTTTAGTTTAGCCATGTAGTGATTACTTTCACCGGTAATAATCGTAAATGGTTTGGAAAAATCCACTTCCACACCACCGTTTTCTCCCTCTTCATACCCCCAGGCAGGAACACTTTCCGGCAGTATTCTTCCGCTGACGGGAACACAAAATTCAATCATCTGTTCCGTCCCCGCCCTAAGATTAATCGAATCTGGAATTCGATTTAAATAATAATCATAAAGTGCTATACTTCCCTGTACCATAATCCATAAAAAAATAATAACCAGTAACATTTTATACCAAATCCGCTTTTTCATTATTCTTCATCCTCGCTCTTTCCTGCAAGATACTTTCCTTTTTCTATCTCCTAAGTTTTATCAAGACTTCAGATGCTATTTCCCAAAAACATTTGAGTTCTTTTTATTTCAAAAAATAAAAAGAAGAACAAAAACGAATTGCTTTTGTCCTTCTTATTATGTTATTTTTTTTTAATTTCAACCTAATTTTCTTTGGTCTTTTTTGCCAATGCCAATAATTCTTCCGCATTGGTTCGCACCGCATCCGTTACCGTATCGCTTCCAAGGAGTCTGGCAATTTCCTCCACCTTTGCATTTTCTTCCAATAGAGAAATTGATGTTTTGGTAATCCCTTCCTCTTCCTTTTTCTCAATCACAAAATGGGTGTCCGCCATGGCTGCAATTTGCGGCAAATGCGTAATACAGATAATTTGGTGCTCATTACGAAGAAAACCTAAACGATTGGATACTTTCCAAGCCGTTTTGCCACTGATACCGGCATCAATCTCATCAAAAATCAATGTACCGATTCCGTCTTTTTTGGCAAATACGGTTTTTAACGCCAACATAATACGGGAAAGTTCCCCGCCACTGGCCACCTCTGCGACCGGTTTCTTCTTTTCGCCCGGATTTAATGAAATCATAAAGCATACATCATCCGCACCATCTTCGCCAAAGCTTTCTTTTTCTGTCACCGCAATTTCGAAACTGACTTTTAAAAAGTTCAAATCCTCCAACACTGCTGTAATTTCCTTGGAAAGCTTCTCTGCAATCTTATGACGAATATCACGAAGTTGTCCGGAAAGCGCCTTAATTTCTTCTTCCAGCTCCTTGGCTAATTTCTTTTTGCTCTCCATATAACCGGACAAATCCAAGAGTTTCTCCAATTCCGCTCTTCTCTTTTCCTCATAAGCCAATATTTTTTCTGTATCAGAACCATACTTTGTCATCAAGTGATTTAAAATATCCAAACGTTTTTCCGTCTCATAAAAGGTTTCTTCTTCAAAAGAAAAATCCTCGATGTAATTTTGAATCTCACGATAAGTTTCCGACAAAATACTTTCCGCATCCAAGAGTCTTTCACGAATGGCCTCTAATTCTTCATCCATCTGACCGGCATATCCCAGTTCCTTCACCGCATACCCTAACTGCTCCAAAGAATTTTCTTCTTTTTCGCCCAGATACTGTGTAACCTTCCCCAACGACTCCATGATTTTCTTTCCATTTTGCATTTTCTTATACTTTGCGGAAAGTTCATTTTCCTCACCGGGTGTAATATTCGCTCCGGCGATTTCTTCCACTTCATAACGAGCCAGCGAAATCTCTCTTTCTCTGGAAGCATCGTCATAATCCATCTTCTTCATGTCGGACAAAATCAGAAGGTACTCTTTGTATTTTTTCGCAATTTTTGCTTTTAATTCTCTGGCTTCGTTTCCTGCGAAATCATCCAAAAGTTCCATTTGCTTCTGCGGTTTTAAAAGAGATTGGTGCTCATGCTGTCCGTGTATATCAATCAACAAGGTTGCCAATTCTTTCACCTGTTTTGCCGTGACGGTTTCTCCGCCAACTTTCATCACGCTACGCCCCGGCAGAATTTTACGACTGATAATAAGACTTCCGTCTTCTTCCATCGCCAAATCCATAGCCTTCACTGCCTGTCTTTGACTTTCCTCTTCCAAATAAAAAATCAATTCCACCAAAGCATAATCTGCCCCGCTACGAATCACATCATAATCCGCTTTGGCTCCCAGGGCATAGTTAATGGAACCGATAATAATCGATTTTCCTGCTCCGGTTTCTCCGGTTAAAATATTTAACCCTTCCTTAAAGTTTACTTCTGTCTCTTCAATAAGAGCAAAATTTTTTACGTGTAAATTTACCAGCATATTCTCTCTCCTTTACATAAGCACTTCTCCGGCCCATGCAACTGTGTCAAGACAGCCTTACTCACTCATTTTTTTATGTAATACTTCCAAAAAACCAACATCGCTGATTTTCACGATTTTGGTTACTTTCGGCGAACGGGAAATCACCACTTTATCTCCCGGAGAAAGGATTACCCTGCTCCCGCCGTCAAAATATGCCCCCACTTCCACTTCTTTTTCCCCCTTGGGCAGCAATACTTCTACCTCCACCGTATCATCCGGGGAAAGCATGATACTTCTGGTATTTAGAGTGTGGGGACACACCGGTGTTAATACCATTAGCTTTGCTTTCGGTTCCACAATCGAGCCCCCTGCGGATAAGTTATATCCTGTAGAACCGGTCGGCGTACTGAGAATGATTCCGTCAGCATAAAAATCATTAAGGTACATATGATTCACATACACCCGGTATCCGATAATCTGCAAATCGCCTCTTCTGGATAATACCACGTCATTTAACGCATTGACTACCGGCTGCTCCTTGCCGCCACACACGGCAGTTCCCGCCAGCATCATACGTTCTTCAATAACGTATTGATTGGAAAGCAAACGCTGAACCGCACTTTCGATTCCGGACACTTCCACTTCTGCCAAATAACCTAAGGTTCCCAGATTAACCCCCAAAAGAGGGATTTCCCGGTCCTCGATTTCTTTTGCCACCTGCAATAGCGTTCCGTCCCCTCCCAGCACCAAGATGCCTTCCGTTTCCTGCGGAATACAATCCGGTAACGTTGCGCCTTCCCTTTCCGGCTCAAAAAGAACCACGGTTGCAGAAGAATCCTGTGCCAGAATTTCCTGTTTTATTTTATTGGCAATTTCATGATTTACATCTTTGCTTTGATTGGATATCACAAAAAAATGTTTCATACCCTAACCTTGCCTTTCTTATGGTGTCTCTTTCAAAGATTTTTCGCTCTCGAAATTCTACACAAATGTTTTACAATGTTTCGTGGGCTTTTTTCACTACCTCTGCTACAGTCTCCAAATCCACCAGATCCTCTCCCTCTTCTTTGGAAAGATGTACCAGATATTCAATATTCCCTTCCGGCCCTCTTACCGGCGAAAAGTCCAGTGCCAAAATACGAAATTGATTTTCCTTGGCATAAGAAAAAACATTTTCAATAACTTCCCGATGGATTTCCGGTTCTCTTACGACTCCCTTCTTTCCCACCTTTTCTTTTCCGGCTTCAAATTGCGGTTTAATCAAGCAAACCATTTCCCCGGTTTCCTTTAGCAACGCATATGCGGGAGGTAAAATTTTGGATAACGAAATAAAAGAAACATCCACAGAGGCAAAATCAATCTCCTCTCCGATATCTTTTGGTTCCACATAGCGAAAATTTGTCCGCTCCATGCAAACTACCCGTTCATCATTTCGAAGCTTCCATGCCAGCTGCCCGTGTCCCACATCAATGGAAAACACCTTCACTGCACCGTTTTGAAGCATACAATCCGTAAAACCACCGGTAGAAGCACCAATGTCCATGCAGACCGTTCCCTCTAATCCAAGGTCAAAACTTTCCATGGCTTTTTCTAATTTTAAGCCACCGCGGCTAACGTATTTTAAAGTATTTCCTCTAACCTCAATGGTTACCTTTTCTTCCGAAAAGGAAGTTCCTGCTTTATCTTCTCTTTGTCCGTTTACAAAAACATTTCCTGCCATAATTAACGACTTGGCTTTTTCTCTTGATTCTGCCAGCCCCTTTTGTACCAGCAGTACATCCAAACGTTCCTTCAACTCCGTCTCCGTCCTTTACCGTATTTTACTGATTTTTTCAAAAATACTGTCTGCGTCAATTCCTACTTCTTTCTTCAGAACCTCCACATTTCCGTGTTCCACATATTCATCCGGCAAAGCAACCGGCAAGACTTTACAGCCAAGAGCCTCTTTTTGCACAAACTCCATTACTTTTTCTCCATATCCGCCGCTATAAACATTTTCCTCCAGCGTAACCAAAAGAGAATGCTTCTTTGCCAATGTTTTAATCTGCTCTTCATCAATGGGTTTTACAAATCTGGCATTCACAAGGCTACAGGCATGTCCTGCTTCTTTTAACTTATCTCTAAGCTCTACCGCTGTTTTTACCATGCTTCCTACTGCAAGCAATGCAATTTCTTCTTCCTCGTAAATCGGTTCGCTCTTTCCGTATTCCATCTTTGCCCGATACTCCGAAAGACCGTCATACGCCTCCCCTCTGGGATAGCGAATGGCAATCGGACCGTTAAAATCCACCGCAAACTTAAGCATATCCGATAACTCCCATTTGTTCTTGGGCGCCATAATATGCATATTGGGAATCGAAGATAAAAAGGACAGGTCAAAAATTCCCTGATGCGTCTCTCCGTCACTTCCCACTAAGCCGGCACGGTCAATGGCAAATACCACCGGCATATTTTGAATACATACATCATGTAAAATCTGGTCGTAAGCTCTCTGTAAAAAAGAAGAATAAATCGCAACAATCGGTCGAAGTCCTCCGGCTGCCAATCCCGCGGCAAAGGTTACCGCATGTTCTTCTGCAATTCCCACGTCAAAAAATCGCTCCGGAAACATATTGTGAAACCGTTTCAAACCGGTACCGTCCGGCATTGCCGCCGTAATCGCCACAATGTTTTCATTTCGTTGTCCAAGCTTACACATAACGGTAGAGAAAATATCGGTATAATTCGCTTTTTCCCGAATTTTCTTGGGTAATCCGGTTTCAATTTCAAACGGCTCTGCACCGTGAAATCTGGCAGGATGACGTTCTGCGGGAGCATATCCTTTTCCCTTTTGCGTCATCACATGAACCAAAACCGCGCCCTTGCATCGCTTTGCTTCCTTCAAAACTTTAAGAAGTCCCGTAACATCATGTCCATCCACCGGTCCTAAATAAGTAAGACCCATATCCTCAAAAAACATTCCCGGAATGACCAGTTGCTTCACACTGCTCTTTGCTCTTCGAATGCTTTCGACCAAAGACTCTCCCTTTTTGGAGCGGATTAGTCGGTTATACACCCCCTCTTTGATATCCTGATACGTCTCCGTGGTTCTGATATTATTTAAATATTGGGAAACTCCGCCTACATTTTCCGAAATGGACATATTATTATCGTTCAATACAATAATAAAATTGGTATCCAGTTTGGAGGCATTGTTCATGGCCTCATAAGCCATACCACCGGTAAGGGAACCATCGCCGATAACCGAAACAACCGTATGATTTTCCCCTTGCAAATCCCGTGCCATAACAAGACCAAGACCTGCGGAAATGGAAGTGGAGCTGTGACCGGTATCAAAGCAGTCGCAATCACTTTCCTTTCGTTTCGGGAAACCACTCATTCCGCCATGCTTTCGCAAATTATCAAAGCCTTCTTTTCTCCCGGTAAGTAACTTATGGGTATAGGACTGATGTCCCACATCCCAAATAATTTTATCCTTCGGCAAATCCAGGCTTAAATGCAGTGCCATTGTCAATTCCACTGCGCCCAGATTTGACCCTAAATGTCCGCCGGTAACACTGATGTGTTCCAAAAGAAAAGTTCGAATTTCCTCAGCCAGAGCCGCATACTCTGTCTTAGAAAGCTTCTTTATATCATTTTCTTTCTGAATCTGATTCAACAAAGTATAATCATTGTTTTCTTGATTATTTTCTTTTGCCATACCAAACACTTGCCTTTCTGTTTCCATCCTGCCTTATTCCATCTCTCCCGAGAAGAAATCCTACCTGGTTCTGTTTACAAGAAATGTAACCAATTCCCGCAAAAATACCGTTTTTTCTTCTTCTGCCAGATTACTTAATAGTTCCACTGCTTCCATGGACAATGCTTTTTGACGTAAAGCCGCCTCTTCCATACCCATCAAAGAAACATAAGTAACTTTTTGATTTTTTTCATCGCTTCCTACCGGTTTTCCAAGTTCCCCGGTAGAACCGGTAATATCCAAAATATCATCCTGAATTTGGAAGGCTACCCCTACTTTATAACCGATTTCTTCCATCTGACGAACCTGTTCTTCTTTGGCACCGGCAAGCACCGCGCCAATCATCAGACCTGCCTGTAATAAGGCAGCCGTTTTGTGTTCATCAATAAACAGTATCTCCGGTAAGGTTAACGTAAGGGATTTTTTCTCGGCTTCCACATCCAAAGTTTGCCCGCCTATCATTCCGTATATTCCGGCCTTCTTTCCTAATATCTTTAATGCAGCAATCACACGTTTTATTTCCTCTTCTTTGGCAACGTCAAACGCTCCGATTGCCGTCTCAAAGGCATAATTTAACAAACCGTCCCCCGCCAGCACGGCCATATCTGCTCCGTATTTAATATGGGTGGTGGGCATACCTCTTCTTAATTCATCGTTATCCATTTCCGGCAAATCATCATGCACCAGTGAATAGGTATGAATCATCTCAAGGGCTGCCATAAAAGGATAAATCACATCGCTCTTGCCGCCAAACATACGATAACTTTCCAGCATCATCATCGGGCGAAGTCTCTTTCCTCCTGCCAAAAAGCTATAATTCATTGCTTCCAAAACCGTCTTTTGGTATCCTTCCTCTTTCGGAAGATATTCACTTATTTTTGCTTCCGTTTCTTTGGCTTTTACGTCCATTCTCTCTTTAAAATTCATTGGTTTCTCCATTATCATTAATCAGTAATACTTTCTTTTCTATTGCATCGACTTCTTCGTTACATTCCTTCAAAAGCTTAACACCCTGCTGATACAACGCAAAGCTGTCTTCCATGGAAATGGATTCCTCTTCCATCTTTGCTATGGTCTCCTCCAGCAATTCCATTTTACTTTCCAGATTCATTCCGGTTGTTTCCTTTTTTGCACTCATGACATACTCCTCTTGGATACTTTGGTAACCACGGCATCTATGGTTCCGTTTTTTACATCTATTTTCAGGGAATCACCTTTTTTCACCGCCCGAATGTCTTTTATCTGTTCTCCGGTTTCTGACGTAATATAACCGTATCCGCTATTAAGCTTTTCCAACGGAGAACCGGCTCTTAGTCTCTCGGTTAACAAAGCCAGGCGATGTTTCTCCCTCGTGACCTTCTCTTTCATCAATGCTAAAAGCTTATCTTCCACAGAAAGAAGATGCATTCTTTTTTCCTTAATCCTTTGCTCCGGAGACAAATGAGTCAGCCTTAATTTCATCCGTTCCAAAGAATGACGCTTCCGTTCTACCTTTCGCATAAGCGCCACGGAAAGGCGCTTCCTTTTTTCCAGAATACTTTCCTGTAATTTTTTATATTCATACACAGAAAGCTCTGCCGCCGCTGAAGGCGTCGGAGCACGAAGGTCTGCCACAAAATCCGCAATCGTAAAATCCGTTTCGTGACCTACCGCAGAAATAATCGGTGTCATACAATTAAAAATGGCATGGGCAACCTGTTCATCATTAAAACAAAACAAATCTTCCATGGAGCCACCGCCTCGTCCTACTATAATAGTATCCACACCGTAGCGATCCAATGTTTCTATCCCTTTAACAATACTTGCCGGTGCTGCATCCCCTTGTACAATCGCCGGATACAGAATAATCTCCACATAAGGATTTCTTCTCCTGGTGATATTGATAATATCCTGAATTGCCGCACCGGTAGAAGCCGTAACCACACCAAGACGCTTAATGTATCTCGGAATCGGTTGTTTATACTCCGCAGCAAACAGCCCCATCTCTTCCAATCTTTGTTTTAATGCCTCAAACCGTTCGCTTAAATCGCCCTTTCCTTCCTCCCGGATTTCCTTGGCATAGACTTGATACTTTCCGTCCCTTTCATATACCTCCACGCTACCGGCAACCACCACCTGCATGCCTTCCTGCATATGAAATTTCAAACCACGCCGGTCTCTGGAAAACATCACACAGGCAATCGCTGATTTTTCATCTTTTAACGTAAAATAAATATGCCCGGAAGAATGGTATTTTACATTACTTGCTTCTCCTCTAACATAAACAAGCCCAAGCATAAAATCCTGGGCAAACATGTTTTTTATATAAGAATTTACCTGACAAACAGAATATATGTTTCTTTGGCTACTCACAATATATCATGCCTTTCCGGTGTTTCGTATCTGCAAAGTATTAATCCATGGCTTTTGCTAACTTTGCCAATACTCCGTTGATAAAACCGGCAGAATCATTCTGCCCGTATTTCTTCGCCAGTTCCACCGCCTCATTAATTGCTACCGATACGGGAACTTCCTCATCATACTTCATCTCAAACAAGGCCAAACGCAAAATCGTAAGTTCTACCTTTCCGATTCGTTCCATGGTCCATCCGGTGATATGTTCTTCCATGTTCTTATCCAGTTCTTCTAATTTTTCCAAAATCCGATTTAACTTAGAAGTCACTTCTTCCTGCTGTTTTTCCTCGGTTTCATTATCCTCGTCCATATAAAACAGCCGGGTTTGTCCTTCCATCTCGTCCATATCATTAAATTCCACCCGGAACAATAATTTAAAAATCTGTTCTCGAATACCTCTTCTGCTCATCTTTGGCTACCTTTCCAACTCATAGTAAAATGTCTCCCCTAATGAGGAGACACTTTTTATTTCGTCATATTCACTCCGGCAATACGGATATTTACATCCGATACCGTAAGACCGGTCATGGTCTCGATTGCAGTCTTAACTTTGTCCTGAACCTTCTGACAGGTCTTGGGAATGTTAAATCCGTATTCCAATACGACTGCCAAATCTACCGTAACCACATTTTCCAAAATATCTACCTTAACACCTTTGGTTAATTTCTTCATACCCACTTTGCTCATAAGCTCGTTGGTAATATTTCCTACCATAGCAGACACACCTTCTACTTCGGTTGCCGCAAGAGATGCGATCATGGCAACTACATCATCTGCAATCTGAACACTTCCGATTTTTGACTCTTCATTTAAAACGATATTATTTGAATCCATAATAACCTCCATTTCCATGTCATGCCTTTGCTGTTTCAATATACCAATTATAGCAAAGCTGACGCCTTTTGACTAGTATCCGAAAGGGAAAATCTTCCTATAGCCAAAAACTCAATGTATATTGTTCGTCAGACGTAGAATAAATCACTGACGTAGTCTCACTGTGCAGATACATAAAGATTTGCTGGTTCGCTATCAGTTGTTCGCAAAGCGTATCATAAATCGCTGCATCCGCACACTTTAGAGTAAGACATTCCTCTTCTCTTTCGTAGGCCCGGTTAAACACGTCCGTTAAAGTTGCCGTATCATAATAAGTGATATACCGGTCTTCTTTCACATAATAGTTGTTTACCGTTTCAATACAATAGGGCATGGGAACTACATTTTCAATCTGATGCGTCTGCTGCAGGTGCTGGGTCGTGATATTTAAATAATCATAATTCACCGGCATTCTGGTTTCATCAGAAAATGTGCCTTCAATGATATAACTGGCATCTCCCCAGGTGGCATCTACATAATAATATGCTCCGTCAATATTCACCAGATTCCAGGCATGCCCTTCTCCGCTGATGACACTTCCTACCACCATGGTGCATTCCACATCCAGCTTGTTTAAAAGATACTGCATGGCTTTTGCATACCCCTGACATACCGATTCCCCGTACAGAAACACCGATAAAATATTTTGATTATCACGAGCCTCCATGTTATATTCTGTGTTTTCGATGATATATTCATACACATATTTTACTTTTTCATACTCGGAAGCCGAAGAAGAAATTCCCGCAAAACAACTTGCCACATACTGGTCAATGGATACCTGATTTAATCGCACCTCTTCCTCGGTATAAATATATTTTCCGGTAAAAGTAAGATATACTATTTCATCATTTTGCGTATGTCTCACATAAGAATATCCGTCAATCCAATAGATTTCCGGGTGGTCGTTATACACGCATTGAAATACATATTGCAAATCATCGGAATTGTTGGTGGAAATCTTCACGTTCTCCCCATGGTGATTTAAAATAGTCAGTATCTCGGCATAAAGCAGCTGATAAGACTCGTCCATGGTTTCGTATGCATAATTTCCTTCCTGCTCTGCCATGACCATGCTTAAATTTTCTTCGGTCAGTCCTAATTCTTCCCGAATTTCTTCTTGCCTGGTGGTTTCCTCATTGTCGGAAAGTTCGGTCTCTTCTCCTTCTATCACCGGAGGCAGATATCCCAACGCCGACATCTCCGCACTTTGCTGTGTAGAAGGCAGGGCACCGCTTTCCGCGGCTTCCCCGCATCCTGTCATGCAAAGAAGTAAAAATATTCCCAGGCTCCAAAGCCGTTTCTTCATAAAATGTCTCCGCTCTAATTTTTTAGTTTCGACCAAACTCACTTAATTTCAATCCCGGATTTCGTTCCAAAGTCATTCCCACACTCCATGCATTGATAAACAAAAGCAAGGGATTCCCTTTCAAATCCTGAATTTTCTTCATATCCGAAGTTCCGCTGAGTTTTTTCACATCTACTTCGTCCTTATTCTCTATCCAACGAATGTGTTCATAGGGCAAGGGTTCCATACGAATTTCCACATTGTATTCATTTTCCAATCGATATTTCAACACTTCAAACTGCAAAACACCGACAACACCTACAATGATTTCCTCCATACCGGAAGCAATTTCCTGAAAAATCTGAATGGCACCTTCCTGGGCAATCTGGGTGATTCCCTTGACAAACTGTTTTCGCTTCATGGTATCTACCTGACGCACTCTGGCAAAATGTTCCGGCGCAAAGGTAGGAATACCTTCATATTCCACTACTTCTTTCGGGGAACAAACCGTATCTCCGATAGAGAAAATTCCCGGATCAAACACACCGATAATATCACCAGCATAAGCCTCTTCCAATATTTTCCTTTCACTTGCCATCAGCTGCTGGGGTTGCAACAGTCTTAAATTCCTTCCCCCCTGCACATGACGCACTTCCACCGAAGCATCAAAATGTCCCGAGCAAATTCGCATAAATGCAATTCGGTCTCGGTGCGCTTTGTTCATATTCGCCTGAATTTTAAATACAAATGCAGAAAAATCATTTTCTACCGGGTCAATCATGCCCTTATCCGCTTTTCTGGGAAGCGGTGTGGTTGTCATTTCCAAAAACTTTTTCAGGAAAATTTCCACACCAAAATTGGTCAACGCAGAACCGAAGAACACCGGAGTTAATTTACCTGCCTGTACCATTTTCAAATCAAATTCTGCACTGGCGATATCCAACAGTTCTATATCTTCTTCTAATTTTTGTTTTGCTTCTTCCCCTAAAATCTCTAAAAGAGTAGCTTCCTCCTCCAAAGAAATTTCCGTGGTTTCACCTTCTTTGGTTCCTTTTTGCGTATCCCTAAAGGTTACCACCTTACGATTTTCCCTGTCATAAACTCCTTTGAAATTCTTACCGGAACCGATGGGCCAATTCATGGGGCAGGTATCAATTCCCAATTCTTTTTCAATTTCGTCCAAAAGATCCAAAGTTTCATTGGCATCACGGTCCAGCTTATTGATGAAAGTAAAGATAGGAATGCCGCGCATACCGCATACTTTAAATAATTTTCTTGTCTGCGCTTCCACACCCTTCGAAGCATCAATTACCATCACAGCGGAATCTGCCGCCATCAGAGTACGGTAGGTATCCTCTGAGAAGTCCTGATGTCCCGGGGTATCCAAAATATTAATGCAAAATCCGTCGTATTCAAACTGTAGTACGGAAGAAGTAACGGAAATACCTCTTTCCTTTTCAATTTCCATCCAGTCGGAAACCGCATGTCTCGCTGTTGCCTTTCCTTTTACACTTCCTGCCAGATTGATTGCCCCTCCGTAGAGCAAAAACTTTTCCGTCAAAGTCGTTTTTCCCGCATCGGGGTGGGAAATAATAGCAAAGGTTCGTCTTCTGTTAATTTCATTTGCAAGTTGATTCACGTTGTTTCCTCCTATAACAATGAAGTTCCGCTGATTTTTTGAGGAACCTCCAGGTATTTTAATACAGTGGCACCGATGTCCGCAAACGTATCTCTGGTACCGTAATTATTGGGTGTCACATTCTTTCCGTAAATAAGAAGCGGCGTATGCTCTCTGGAATGATCCGTAGAAACCGTATACCCCGGATCGCAACCATGGTCTGCCGTAATCATTAAGATGTCATCCTCTTTTAATTGCGCCAAAAGCTCCGGCAATCTCTCATCAAAATAGGTCAGTGCTTTCGCATAACCATCGATGTCATTTCTGTGTCCGTAAAGCATATCGTAATCCACCAGATTGACAAAGCACAATCCTTCAAAATCCTTATCCATATATTCCAGTGTCTTGTTAATTCCATCTTCATTTCCTGTGGTATAAACATATTCCGTAATCCCCTTGCCCGCAAAAATATCTTTGATTTTGCCTACACCGATTACGGTTTTACCCGCATTTTGCAACTGATCCAGCATAGTAACTCCGGGGGGCTCCAAAGAAAAATCATGTCGTCTTGTGGTTCGTTTATATGCACCGCTTTCTCCCTCAAAAGGTCTGGCAATCACTCGTCCGACGCCATGTTCCCCTACCAGAATGTTTCGTGCTATTTTACAGTACTCATATAAACTTTCCACCGGAACCACATCTTCATGAGCCGCAATTTGAAAAACACTGTCAGCAGAAGTATAAACAATCAAGTCTCCCGTTTTCCTATGCTCATCACCGTAATCCTTAATCACCTCCGTACCGGAATACGGCTGATTGCAAAGCACTCCCCGACCTGTCTGTTTGGAAAACTCGTCCAAAATTTCTTTCGGGAATCCCTCCGGATAAACCGGAAGCGGAGAGGGCGAAATCAGTCCTGCGATTTCCCAATGTCCGATGGTGGTATCCTTTCCTTTGGAAGCTTCCTTCATCCGAGCAACCGCACCCATAGGTTCCTTGGTTCCTTCCGCCCAATCCACACCATCAATATTAAAAAGTCCCATTTTTTTCATATTGGGCATGGAAAAAAAGCGGCTTGTGGCTGCGGATTTTAGGGTATTGCATCCTGCATCTCCATACGCTTTCGCATCCGGCAATTCACCGATTCCGACACTGTCCAGTACGATCAGAAAAACTCTCTTCATAATTTCCCTCTTCTTTCTTTCGCAATTACTATTTTAAGGACTTCCCCAAAATATTCTTTTGAAGAAGTCCTGCACCTCTAAAAATATTCCCCACAATTATACCACTTATCCTTAGATTATTCAATCTACGGTTACCGGTGTAATGATTACGTTTTCTTCCTCTACCTGTGCTTTTCGGGATACAATATCAATAATCTGTGCGCACTGGTCATCGGTAAGGGAAGAAAGTCCCACTACCACATCTGCAGTATCTTCCGTAATGCTGACCACAACCTCACTGTACCCTTTCGCCTCCAAAAGAATTTCTGCCGATGTTTCGCGTTCTGCCAACTCCGTAAGGGCTATCATGCTGGCCGTTGCTTCCTGACGGGATGCTTCATCTGCCGTTTCGCTGTTAATAACTTCCAAAAGGCTTTCCCGGTTTCTGGCTCTGGTCTGTTCCTTGGAAAGTCTTGCCGCAGAAAGGCTGCTGACGCTGACACCGGAAGTAAAAACCGCTTCGCCCGGAATCTCATCGATGGTTAATTCTTCACTTAAATAATCCTCTGTAAGTACTGTACCGTCGTCATCCATACTTTCCACGGTAACCAATTCTCCGTTGGCAATATCCTCATCCGATATGTCCAAAAGTGCCGTCACATCTTCTCCCGGTTCCAAGATTTCATCGGTAGGTATGGTAGCCATCACTTCCTCTTCGTCCACCTGTTGTGCGGTAAAATGCAAATATCCTGCTACCGCAATCATAACCGCCAGTGCCCCAATCATTACTTGATTTTTCTTTAATATTCTTCTCACATTGACCTCCCTTTTCATTCAGAATTCATTTCTACTACTCTAATCTTATGAGCCTCGATTCCAAATAATGCCTGAATTACCTCCGTAATGTCCATAATTATTTCGGGAGAATTTCCGCCTTCTGCCACAACCACCACGCCTTCTACACTAGGATAAATACTTTTGGTCAAAAAAGGGACTTCATTTCCGTTTTCGTCTGTGTAATATACGGTGCTTTCCAAAAGGCTTCCTTCGTTTTCTCTAAGACTTCCCTCCTGCGTATCTTCCGTTCTTTCCCTGGTTGAGGTATCCAAATCTTTTAATACAATATTTTCGTAAGAAGAAACAAAGGTAATCATTACGTCACATTCTCCCACCCCTTCCATCTTGGACAACAGCTGTTCCAGCTGCAATTCTGTTTTTTCTTTGTATTCCGTCTCCCAGTCGCTTTGGTGCGAAACATATTCCGTCATTTGATTTACTTGTGCCGTACTTTCTTTTCCCTCCTTCTCCACCGGCCAGACAATCACCATAAGTAAAATTCCGCTTAATACCAGTATGGAAAGGGTATCTTTTTTCAGAATTTTTTTTAGTAATTCTTTTTTTCCCGTTAAGGAGCTCCACTTCCTTTCTTCCGGTTCATTCATCCCGCCTTTACCTCCTTACTCATTCCGCTTCCCGGTTTTCTATCCTTTCCTATTCGGCTTCTCTGCTTTTTTCGCTCAACGTTTCTGCCCCCCGACTTTCCTCACTCACCACGTCTAGGTTTCCCTCATACTCTTCTTCCCCTTCTCGGCTTCCCTCCGTTTCTTCTGTATATTCCTCGTCAAACACCTGCGCATTTTCTAATCGCCCCGCCGTATCTTCCATGGTTTGTTGCAATCGTTCCGCAAATCCTTCTTCCATTTCCGTTAATTCTCGGTCAAAATTTTCCTCCACGGAAGTAACCGGTTCCAGGATTCGTTCTCCTTCCCCAAACAAATTTAAAATCGGAGCAAATAAAATCACCACAATTAACATGTCCATAAGAAAGCGAATGTACTTTTCATACTCTTTTCCGGGCGCTAAATAAATAATCATCTCACCGATTAAAATAAATACTCCTGCTCTTTTCATGATTTCCAACCAGTCTTGCATTTTCGCCTCCCTCTTCTTCCCGCTTTATAAGTTATCGTTTCCCCATCGGAACCTTTCTGCCCCAAAACCTGTTCTAAACGCTCCGGCTCATTGCTACGATGGCGATGGACACAAAATTCAGTACAAAGGAAGCCAGCAAAACCTTTAACAATTGCATACTCCCGCTCCCGATTCTGTCCGTACATTTCACTATTCGAAAATCCGTCACCAGGCCAATCAGTGCACTTCCCAATTTCAATATCAGTACAATGACACCAATTCGCAGAACCGGCACCAGACAAAGCAATAACAAAATAACTAAAATCACCACACCGATTCCGTTTTTTATTAAAAGAAGGGAACCGGTAACCATCTGAAGCGTTGCGTCCGTAACATTTCCTACCCCCGGAATGGCTGCAATAATTTTCTTTGCCGCACCATAACTAACCCCATCCAAAACCGGGGAAATACAGGCTCGAATAGTGCTTAAGCCGGCCACAAAAGCCAGTCCCGTTTTTAACACGTAAGAAACAAACTTGGAAATTAATTTCAAAATTCCTGCCATGCGGTCTTCCGCCGACAGCCCGCTGATGATTGATAAAAACATATATATGCAGCATGCCGGTACCAAAAGAAATAACATAATATATTCCACCATACAGATGATAAACAGGGAAATCTGATAAAACCCGACCGCACTGGAAGTCCCTACCGCCATACCCACCGACAAAAAATAAGTGGGAAGCAATACCGACAAAAAAGCGCACAGCGTTTCCAGACAGTTTTCTACGATAACCACGACGTCACCAAATGCCTGAAATAAAAAAAGCGAAAGAAGCAGATAAATAAAGTAATACCCCAAATCTACAATCTGCTTATTTTCACATAATCCGGCAATCATTTTACAAAACGCAGCCAAAAGACCGCAGAGCAAAATCGTGGCAAACAATTCCTTTCGGCACAGCCACTCCGACAAGATGGTATCCATGCATAGGGAAAACAAATCTTCCTTTGGAATCACATTTTCCCCTGACATAATCCCCCAAAGCAAATCGTCAATGGACAAATCCCACTCCGGAAGGCTTTCCTCCAGGAGCGACTGGGCATCAGAAAAATCATATTCTCCCAGCAAATCGTCCAATAAATCCGTACCTTCTTCCATAGTTCCCCTCCTCCCTTTTTACAAGGAAAACGACAAAATCATTTCTATCAAGCCGGTTAACACCGGAATCCCCAGAAGCAATACAGAGAATTTCCCAAAAACCCGAATTAAATCCGACAAAGAAAGCAATCCGTTTTCCCGACATATCGTAGCGGAAAATTCAGTCAACATGGTAATTCCTACCGCTTTTATCAGTAAAATCAGATAATTGCTGCCCTCACCTAAAATCTCCAGAAATGCATGGACGGTTTCCATCACCAGTGAAACTCTGGCCATGATGCATGCAAATACCAACACCGAACCTGCCAGGGACAGATAAAAACCAATGACGGGTTCCTTGGGACGCACCACCAACGAAAAAAGTACAATGACGATGCCAAGCACCGCTATCTTAATTGCATCCATATTACCCCCTTCTTTTTGTCCCTTCTTCCGATTCCATGTAACTTAAATGATTACATATCAAACAAATCCTGAATTGTGGTAAACAAAGTCGCAATATACGGAACAATCCAAGATATTACCATCACCAGACCGGCCAAACTTAGTAAAAAAGCTTGTTCCTCTCTCCCGCTGTGTTTCAACACTTGATTTAGTATGGTAATTAAAATGCCTACGGCAGCAATTTTAAAAATAATCCCTTCGCTCATGCAAACTCCTTTTTTATAAAAGCAAAATAATCCCCATAAAGCCGGTTAAAAAACCAAGGGATACATACGTTTTTCCTTTTCGTTCGTATTCTTTCTTGATATATTCCATTCGTTCTTCCAGCTCCTTTACGGACAATTCAATCAAACCGGCTTGCAATTTTATGTCACTGACCGTAGAAATATTGGCAAATTCCACTGCAGGTCGGATATCCTCTGCCATTAAATAGTTCTCCTTACGCCACTCCTCTAAAGTCGCTTTCCACACCGGATAAAATTCTTTTCCTTCTTCCAACGCCAGATATATTTCTTTCAGTAAATCCCCAAACGCCGTATTTCTTTGCGAAGACAAAAAAAGACAGGCTTCCCCTAATGTCGCATACTTATATGTAATTTCATTTTGCAACAGCATTAACAGTTCCTTTAGCTTTCTTACCTGCTCTAGCCGAATCTTCCATTTTAAGTTCTCCGTATAACCGAATCCGACACAACCAAGCAGCAGCAAAACACTCCCTATCCACTTCACCTTTTTGCCCTTTCATTTCTTTTCCCATAGTAGCTTTTGCCACGGGTCATATACTCTAGTGCAAAACCTTCCGTTTTGCTTTGATAACACGATAAATCGCTGAAAAGCCTGTTCCTTTTGCACTTCTAAAATAATCTTTTTCCTTAATACATCGGATAAATTCGCTCCGTGTATGGTAGCCAAAATAACACACCCGCAATAGAGCGCTTGTCTTAATGCCTGCAAATCCTCCTCACCTCCCAGCTCATCCACTGCCAGCACCCTGGGATTCATACTGCGAATCATCAGCATCATTCCTTCCGACTTAGGGCAGCGATCCATGACATCCGTCCGATTCCCCAAATCATGACAGCCGACTCCCATATTTCCTCCCTGTATTTCCGAACGTTCGTCAACGACTCCTACGTTTTTTCCTTCTCCCCAGGGATTTCCGTTGGAAATCTGGTAAATCAAATCTCGAAGAAGTGTGGTTTTGCCGCACCCCGGCGGGGAAATCAAAAGTGTACTTAACGGTTCTTTGTCATAATACAAAAAAGGAAGCATGGGCAGGGAAATTCCCGGAAAAGAATTGGCAATTCGAACATTCATTCCGGATAAATACCGAATGTGTTTTACCCTTCCGTTTTCTATAATCGTCTGTCCCGCAATCCCTACTCTGTGACCGCCTTTCATCGTAATAAATCCCCGCTTAATCTCCTCCTCATAAGCATAGATGGATTGACGGCAAAGCAGTGACAGTATCATTTCCAAATCCTGACCGGTAATCCGATAAGCTTTTTCCGATTCCCCTACTGCTTCCCCTTCCTGATTGATATAATATTCTTTTCCCTTCGCAAAAATAATTACCGGCTTATCTCTTCGCAGCCGTATTTCCTCAAGTCCTGTTATGCGACAAAGCCTTGTTGCCATTAGCTTTAAGGCCGGAGGAAACATCATCGTTATCTCCTTTTCCACCACGGGCATTTTCCTCTCGTACCATTTCTTTTTGCAAACGTTTCATAATCTTTTTTTCCAATCTTGAAATATAAGACTGGGAGATTCCGAGAAATTCCGCTACTTCCTTCTGGGTCATTTCCTTTCCGTTATTTTGATTGATTCCAAAGCGAAGCATTACAATGGTTTTTTCCCGTTCCTTTAACCGGTCGATGGCTCTCGATAACATCTTGTATTCCACTTCTGTTTCGATATCCCGATATATCACGTCCTCCTCCGTCCCCAAGATATCGGATAAAAGAAGCTCATTCCCGTCCCAATCCACATTCAATGGCTCATCAATGGATACTTCCATTCTGGTTTTGTTATTTCTCCTTAGGTACATCAATATTTCGTTTTCTATACAACGGGAAGCATAGGTTGCAAGCTTAATGTTTTTATCACAGCGAAAGGTATTAATGGCTTTGATGAGTCCTATGGTTCCAATCGAAATCAAATCTTCTACGCCGATTCCCGTATTATCAAATTTTTTTGCAATATATACCACCAAACGTAAATTATGTTCGATCAAACAATTTTTTGCCTGTTCAAAGTTTTCCGTTCCCAATTGCAGTAACATTTCATTTTCTTCCTCCGGTGAAAGGGGCGGCGGTAAAATATCCGCTCCTCCGATATAGTGAATTTCTCCCGGTCTATTTTCCTCTCTCGCATCTCCCTTTTTTATCCAAAAGCAAAATCTTTCCGGAAAACAAAATTGTAGCATTTTATTCCTCCCTGCCTAAATAATCTTCGTGTAATATCATTTGATAGTTTCCTCTGGGCGATAATTCTCCGTCGTATAATCCGATCAGCATTTTTTTACACTCTATTTTGCATAGTCTTCCTTCTATCGTCACATCGCGAAACATCACTGCCGTTAAAAGACCATTCTCTGTCCCAACGGTCCGATAAGGCACCATAAAAACCCCATCGATACCAACTTCTTTCGGAAAGCATTTTCTTTCCATGATGCACACTGCAGTTCCCTGAATGGGCTCCCGAAGTAAATTTCCGGAATCCCGCAGTGCAACCACCTGAATCATTTTATCTTGGCAGGGAATTGTAACTCTATAGTACTTTTTCTTTTTGTCTTGCCGGATTCCTACTCCCAAAAGACAAAGTCCAACGAAAAGAATACCAACCTTCCCCACCACTTTAAGGCTCCGTATATTATTCAAAAACGAAAAAAAACCATTGTAATAAAAAGTAAAAATCACAAAAGAAATGAGAATACGCCATTGCCCCTGCTTCCCTTGAATCCCCAAAAGGAAGAAGGAAATTCCCCACAGAGTAATTCCTTGTAACACAATGGTGCCGTAAAATCGAAGTGGTACCGGCAAAAACAATAAAATTACACATACCCCGGAAAACAAGGCTGCCCCAAGAAATACCCTTTTTATGGGTATTTTCATTTTTTGCCACAACACTACGGACATTAGCAAAACAAACATCAAAAAGAAATTTTTCCAAAAGAAAACGTCTATGTAAACGGTGTATTCTAACTTGTTTCCATTCATATCTCCTCATCCTTTTTTAGAATTATAAAACAAGTTCCTTGCATAATTTGCCGAAACAACCAACGGATTTCATAAAAAAAAATTACCTTCATCGACAAAAAAACCCGGATGAATCACTTCATCCGGGTTAACATTTCTTAAAATGCTTGTCCTATGAATCCGACTTTCTCATGAAAGAAGGTAACTGATAGGTTTTATCTTCAATTTTGCTGTTAAATCTTCCGTTAAAGGTAGGAATATTGCTGGTGCCAAGCATGGACCCTGCCGGGCGAACAGGCTTCTCTACCGGTGCTTCCTCCGCAGGAGCCACAGGTGCTGCCGGCTGTGCAACATGACCTGCTACGGGTCTTTGCGGCATTGCACTTGCCTGTGCCTGATTCATGGTTGCACGAGTTTTATAAGCATTCTGGGAAGGCTTATATGCACTTGCGCTGGTAATTCTTCCTGCCGGAACATTCGGCATTTCAATACCGGTTGCAATTACGGTAACCACACAAGTATCTGTCATAGATTCATCTACTCTTGCACCGAAAATAACATTTACATCGCTTCCGGTAATTCCTTCGATGTATTCTGCTGCTGAAGCAGGATCGTAAAGGGTAATATCACCGGTAACGTTAATGATAATGTCAGTCGCATCTGCAATGGAAGTTTCCAAAAGAGGACTCTGTACGGCCATCTGTACGGCTTCAATGGCTTTATCATCACCTTTACCCATACCGATACCTACATGAGCTACGCCTTTTTCCTTCATAACGGTCTGCACATCGGCAAAGTCTAAGTTAATATCCGAAGGAACATTAATCAAATCCGTAATTCCCTGTACTGCCTGCTGCAATACTTCATCCGCTTTACAGAATGCTTCTCTAAAGGAAGTACGCTTGTCCACAATTTCCAAAAGCTTTTCATTGGGAATAACAATCATGGTATCTACGCAGCCTTTCAGGCTCTCAATTCCAAGAAGGGCATTGTCCATACGCTTTCTCTGTTCAAAAGCAAAGGGCTTCGTTACTACTGCAACGGTAAGTGCGCCCATCTCTTTTGCGATTCTGGCAACCACTGCTGCAGCACCGGTTCCGGTACCGCCACCCATTCCGGCCGTTACAAAAACCATGTCGCTTCCCTTTAATACTTCAGCCAACTCTTCGGAGCTTTCCTCAGCCGCCTGCTGACCAACTTCCGGTTTTGCTCCTGCACCGAGTCCCTTGGTTAATTTCTCACCAATCTGAACCAAGCGAGGGGCTTTACATTTCTGCAACGCCTGAATATCTGTATTTACACCTATGTATTCTACACCGATTATATTTTCATCAATCATTCGGTTAACTGCATTATTTCCTGCACCACCGACACCAACTACTAATATCTTAGCAGCCACTTCCGATTCTTTACTTGTTATCTCCAGCAAGACTAGCTCCTCCTAACACTTCATTTAAAAAACATTATAATTATCATATAATTATTTTTCCGATTTCGCAACCTATTTTTCCAAATTAATTCGGCAAAATCAGAGGTCGTTGACTTATTTAGTCAACCGTGAATATAACATCCCCGCTGTCAGAATTATAATTGCTCATTTGCAAGGTCCCGCTTCTTCCATCCAACAGAGGCAAAATCGCATCCAACCGTTGAATCTTTTCTTCCAACAAATCCGTGCTTCCCATATCCACACGAACATCACCAAAATACAACACCATATTGTATGACTCGTCAAAATAAATTTTATCCGTCACAATTTCGTATTTGTTCAGCATCTGTGTTACATTTAAAATCGTTCGGAAAATGTCTTCATTCTCCACCGGTAAGGGTTCATACATTACAAAATGGTCAAAATCAAGCCCGGTAACCAACGGAATCCCTACGGTGCGCATCGAAGAGCTCTCTACAATCACACCATCCTTATCAAAGTACATGTAGCTTCCGAGATATTCCACATAACCTGCCAGCGTTTTTTCATAAACCGTAATTTTTATTGTATTACGGTCCAGAACATCCACGTCCATCGCTTCAATAAACGGAATATCGGTAATCCGGCGATTGCTGTACCGCAAAGAAAGATACAAGGAATTATCCCCAAACCTTCCGGTTTCCACCATATCCCGGATTTCCTCTGACGTATAATGTTCATTTCCTTCTACATACACTGTCGTGACCTGAAAGGCTTCCAAAATCACACAGAAAACCAAAAGAAGAATAAAAACACTTCCCAGAGCAATGCATATTTTTATTTTTGTTTCGATAATCCGATCATAATCTTTTTCTTTCAAAGACTCTGCCAACTGTTTCCCTTCCTTTTGTTCCCGATTTTCCTTTGCAAAAATCGATTTTTCTGTATGACTTGCTTCACCAAAAGCAATTACCTTTTCATTCTCTTATCGGTTTTCAATGTAAGCGCCCAATTGTTGTAAGTCACCTACGATATCTTCATAGCCTCTTTGAATATATTTGCAATTCTCTACCGTCGTAGTTCCTTTTGCCAATAAACCCGCTACCACCAGTGCAGCTCCGCCACGTAAATCCGTGGCCGAAACCTTATTTCCGATGAAATTTCTGGTATGACCAATCCGTAATTTTTTTTGTTCCGCCTCCAATAAGGCTCCCATTTTTTTCAATTCCTTCACATAGCAAAATCGATTTTCAAAAATCGTTTCTTCCACTATTTTTTCTCCCGGAGTTTTTAGTAAAACCACGGACAGCAAAGGTTGCAAATCCGTTGCAAATTCCGGATAAGGGCCGGTCTTTACATAGGGAATCGGCTTATAATCACCGGAAGAAACCAAAAAAATGTTTCCGTTTTCCTCCCGATAGGAAATCCCCATTTGTTTCAAAAGACAAAAAAGAGCTTTTAATTCTTCCCCGGGCGCATTCTCTAAGCAAATTTCTCCGCCACATCCTGCTGCAGCCAATAAATAAGTTCCTGCCACAATTCTATCCCCGGGAATTTCATAACAGCACCCCTTCATTTCAGAAGGATAAATCATCAACGAGCGGGTTCCTACGCCTTCAATGACAATTCCGTTTTTTTGCAGGAAACGACAAAGTGCAATCACTTCCGGTTCCGCCGATGCATTTTCCAAACAGGTGGCCCCGTTCGCCGCAACCGCTGCAATAATTCCCTGCTGCGTCGCTCCCACACTGGAAAACGGAAACGCAATTTTAGCACCTTGTAATTCTTTGACGGAAGCAAAAATACAATCTTCTCTGTATTCAAATTGTGCTCCCATCCGCTCCAAAACCATGATATGTAAATCGATGGGACGCTTTCCGATGACACAACCGCCGGGATAACAAAGCACCGCTTTTCCGAATCTTCCCAGCATCGCCCCCAAAAGCAAAACAGAGGAACGCATGCCCCCTACCTGCTCCTTGGAAAGAATTCCGTATTTTACTCGTTCGGTATGTAGCTTCATTTCCCCATGGCAAAATTCAATGTTGCAACCAAGAGCAGTTAATAGCTGCTTCATCAATCGAACATCCGTAATATCCGGAACCCGATGCAGTTGTATCTCCCCCTGACTAAGAAGGGACGCCGCCATAATCGGCAGCACCGCATTCTTTGACCCCTGCACCCGCAAGGTTCCTTCCAGTCTTCGTCCGCCATGTATCAAAACAGAATCCATATCAGCACCTTCTCGCATTATTCTTGTGGATTTTCTCCCTAGATAATATATGCAAAAAAGTGGTAAATGTTCCTTTTTTCTATTCTTCTGACATTTGAATCTGTCGTCCGACTCCCAGCACCAATCCGACTTCTATCAGCAAAAACACCACTGAAGTTCCGCCATAACTGATAAAAGGAAGGGAAATTCCGGTATTGGGAATCGTCGCCGTTACTACGGCAATATTTAATATCACCTGTATGGCTATGTGACCCATAACCCCCACCACCAGCATCGCACCAAAAAGGTCTTTTGCATGGGTTGCAATAAACAGGCAACGGTATAACAATGCAATAAACAAAACAATAATGACAATGGCACCCAAAAGTCCCAGTTCCTCACAAATAATAGAGAAAATCATGTCATTTTGCGCCTCGGGAATAAAGCCAAGCTTTTGTACGCTTTCCCCAAGACCTTTCCCCCAAAAACCACCGGAACCGATTGCGTAAAGGGACTGAAGCGTCTGATAGCCTTCGTCATCTGCATAAGCTTCCGGATTTAACCACGCCATAATACGCTCTCCACGATAATTCATTCCGGCTGCCGGGTCCTGATTGGCAACGTATGCCACCACCGCAACGGCTACCGCAATGACCGCCAGCGCAATCAATATGTATCGCTTATAATCCGGAGTTGCTACAAAAAGCATCACCGCTGCGATTCCAACCACAATAATGGCACTGGACAAGTTAGAAGAAATACCGTAAATCATAATCGCCAAAACAACCGGTGGAAACATAAAATGCAGCATTCCTTTCCATTCCCGGATAGAAGTCGGATATTTCGTCACAAACGATGCCAGATAAATAATAACCATCAATTTCACAATTTCTGCCGGTTGCAAACTAAAGGGACCGATATTCAGCCATCTGGTTGCACCGTTGGCCGAATATGCCAGAGGCGTATATAACATCAAAAGCGACACTGCTCCGATGATAATAGGCCAAAATTGTAATAGTCCGGTAAAACGGGTGGTCTGAAAAACCTGATAGGGAATCCGTGCCGTAGCAATCATAATTACCACACCAAGGGAGGTAGCCAGCAACTGCTTCTTCAAATAAAAAGCCGCATCCCCGAAATCCATACTGGCTTCATAAGAGCTGGTGGAATAAATCATCAACAATCCAAACACCAGCAAGCTGATTATGATAAACAAAAAATTGACATCCAGATAATATTTCTTTTTTCTTCTCTCTCTCAATTTTTCAACTTTCCTTCCCAACGAAACACGAAACATTTCCTCTGTTTTTCATGTTTCATCAAACTTATTTCCTACTCCGCGGATAATTTCCTTACATATTCTTTAAATAAGCGTCCCCGCTCTTCGTAATTGGCAAACATTCCCCAGCTGGCACATGCCGGCGATAACAATACCGCTTCTCCGGGGTTTGCTTTTCTTGCAGCAATTTCCACTGCTTCTTCCAGTGAGTCTGCCATAATAATATTATGAAAACCATGTGCTTTGGCACATTCTGCAATCTTTTCTTTTGTTTGCCCGATAAGGATAAGCCAGCTTACCTTTCCGTCAAAGCTTTCGATCCATTCATCATAAGTGCTTTCTTTGTCATATCCGCCGCCAAGCAATACGGTTTTTCGGTTCATGGCCTGAATTCCCTTTATCGCAGCATCCGGATTGGTTCCCTTTGAATCATTGTAATAGTCCACTCCGTTCACCGTAGTCACATACTCGATTCTGTGTTCCACTGCCTGAAAGGATTTCACGGAAGCCAGAATACGCTCCATGGGAACGCCGAAACCTTCTGCCATGGCAACCGCAGCCATGATGTTTTCTGCATTATGTATTCCCAATAGTTTCGTCTCCGTAAGATCCAGCAAATGCACATGCTCTCCGTCTTTTGCCCGAAAAATCCCGTTGTTTTTTAAATAAAATCCTTCCGAAAGTTCCCTCGCCGAAGAAAAATACACCACCTTTGCCTTGCACCTATCGCCAAAGCGTCTTAGCTCTTCATCCTCATAATTTAACACACAAAGTTCTTCTTTGGTCTGGTTTTTGGTTACTGCCTCCTTACAGGCAATGTAATTTTCCATGGTATGGTGACGGTTCAAATGATCCGGTGTAATATTCAAAATCGCTGACACCGCAGGATGAAACGCATCGATGGTCTCCAGCTGAAAACTGCTGACTTCCAACACCACCACGTCTTCTTTTTGAATCTCCAACGCAGCTTCGGTATATGGATTCCCTATATTCCCTACAACAAAGGCTTTTCCATAGTAATCTTCCATGATTTTTCCGGTAAGTGCCGTGGTTGTAGTCTTTCCGTTTGTTCCCGTAATGGCAATGACTTTTCCCTCAGAGTAAAAAAACGCCAGTTCTACTTCTCCCCAAACCGGAATGTTTCTCTCCTGAAACTGTTCCACAAAAGGCGTATCCACCGGAATGCCGGGGCTCATCACCAAAAGAGTCGCTTCTTCCATTTCTTCTTTCGGAAGGGTCCCTGCGTAAATCACTGCCTTAGCTTCCTGTAACTTTTCCGAAAGTGCCTCCCGGTCCAAAGACTCATTTTCATCAAAAAGAATCGGCAGGGCTCCCTTTTCCCACAAAAGTTTGGTTGCAGCGATTCCGCTCTTTCCGGCTCCCATGACCACTACTTTTTTCTTTTTCAAATCCATTCTCTTTTCCCTTCCTGTGATTATTTTACCATACTCCCAAAAGTGCCACCAGACAAAGCAGCGCCGTAACAATGGAAAATACTGCCACAACCTTAGTCTCCGACCATCCGCACATTTCAAAATGATGATGAATCGGCGCCATTTTAAAAATACGTTTTCCGTGGGTAAGCTTAAAATAAGATACCTGCAAAATAACGGATAATACTTCAATCACATAGATAAGTGCCACAATCAGCAAAAACAACGGCATTTGTAGCACATATGCCGTTGCCGCCACAAAGCCACCCAGTGCAAGTGCCCCCGTATCTCCCATAAAAACACTGGCAGGATGCACATTATATAACAAAAATCCCAGCAAAGCTCCCACTGCTGCGCAGGTAATGGGCGCAATCCCGCTTTCCGTTCCGATGGCAACGACGGAAAAGAATACCGCAATCATCACCGTTACACTGCTGGCAAGTCCGTCCAATCCGTCCGTAAAATTTGCCCCGGTGTCAGTCCCAATCACTACGATAAACAAAAGCGGAATGTTCCATATTCCAAAATCCAAATAGTGATTTTCCCAAAAAGGAATCTTCATGGCAAGGTCCAGTTGCAACACATTTTGCACGTAATAAGCAAAAATACCGGTCATAATTAACTGAAGTGCCATTTTTTGCCAAGCCTTTAAGCCCATGGAACGTTTCAAAACCACTTTAATGTAATCGTCCAAAAAACCAATCAGCCCAAACCCCAAAGTCAGAAAAAGAATCGGAATAATTCCGGGATAATCTTTCATATACACCAATGAAGTAACGACAATGGCTGTCAATATCATTAAACCGCCCATGGTGGGGGTTCCTGATTTTTTTAAATGGGACTGCGGCCCTTCCTCTCTTACCGTCTGTCCTACCTTTAATCTTCTCAAAAACGGAATCACAAAAGGTCCGAGCACCACGCTGATTCCAAATGCCATAAGTACCGGTACGATTACATCATATTTCATTCTATCTGTTCCCTTTCTCTTTATTTCCCATCTGTTAATTATAAGACGAATCTTCCAGATAAGGAAGAATATTTTCAAATAATTGTCGGATAATCGGTGCGGACACCTGACTGCCGTAGTAAGTTCCCTGGGGATGATCCACAATGGCAATCGCCAAAACAGAAGGATCCTCTGCCGGTGCAAAGCCGATAAAAGAGGCGATATACACTCCGTTATTACGAGGCAGCGTCTGACTGGTCGCAGTTTTTCCGCCGATGCGGTATCCTTCGATGTAAGCATTTCGTCCACCGCCGTTTTCCACTACCTGCTCCAAAAAATAACGCATTTGCGCCGAAGTTTCCTCACTGACAATCCCCTCTGTTACCGGATAGGAAAAAATTTCAGAAATCTCGCCGTCCCGAGTCTGCGTTCTGACGCCAAAATGGGGGGTCACACGATTTCCGCCGTTAATAATCGAAGCCACGGTTACCGCCAGTTGGATGGGCGTCACTTGAAATGACTGCCCAAAGGAAACCGTTGCAAGCTCCGTCGGTCCCATGTTTTCCGGCTGATGCATAATGGTTCCTGCTTCACCCGGCAAATCAATTCCGGTTCTGCTTAATAACCCAAACTTTTCAAAATAAGAATAGAACACTTCCACGCCCAAACGAAGTCCGATATTGACAAAAACAGGGTTACAGGAGTTCATAATTGCCTCCGTAAAGGTTTGCGAGCCGTGACCGGTGGTTTTATGGCATCGAATTCTCCGGTCTTCTACAATCACATATCCGGGGCAATGAAACATCTCTTGCGCTTCCACCAGACCTTCCTCCAACGCTGCCGCTGCCGTAATGATTTTAAATATCGAACCGGGTTCATAAGTATCGTTAATACAATCGTTTCTCCACATACGATTCAAAGCGTCCTGATATTCCTGTTCGGTCATATCCGCTTCATTTCCGCTGACCAAAGTAAACGGATCGTTTAAATCAAATTCCGGTACACTGACCATGGCAAGGATTTCCCCGTTATTCGGATTCATCACAATAATGGAAACGCTTTCCGCGCCTTTCGTTAGCATCGCTTGCGTTGCCAATTGCTGGGCATAGCTTTGAATATTATAATCCAGACTAAGAATCAAATCCTGCCCCGGAATGGGTTCGATTCTTCTCTCTCCCTCCGAAACCAGTTCTAAGCCGGCTGCATCCGTCACCGTAAGAATCTGCCCCGGCGTACCGGTTAAATATTCCTCATAAACAACCTCCAGTCCAATAATCCCCTGGTTGTCTCCGCCGGTAAATCCCAAAACTTTGGATGCCAAATCACCGTAAGGGTAATACCTTCGATAATCTTCATCCACTTTCACACCGGCCATGTTATAGCTTCGAATTCGATCTCCGGTTTCTTTATCTACGTTACTGCGGATTCGCTCTATCGAAGTATATTTTTCCACCCTTTGCCTAACATATTCCTCCGAAAGAGATAATTCCCGGCAAAGCATTTCAATAACCGCTTCCGGGTCTTCGATTTGACTGTGTATCACAGAAACGGTACAAACAGTAATATTATCTGCCAAGACCACTCCGTTGGCATCTAAAATACGTCCTCTGGGAGCTTTGATATTTCTCTCCCTCTCATGCACCATGATTGCCATCTCTTCATAGTAGCCGGAAGCAAAAATCATCAAATAAGTCAGTCTTCCCATCAAAATAGCGGCTAATAATAGGATGGCGAAAAAAAATACCACCATTTTTTTTCGCCTAAAAAATCGACTTTGATTTTCTATTGTATCCATACAACAACCCAAACCTTTTCTTTTTATAAATTTATTATAAAAAAACATGGGTTATTCATTTTCTTAATGATTACTGCGTATCCTCCGGTTCTCCTTCGTCCTCTCCGCTCAAATCACTTCCGTATTGGAAGATAGAGGAATTCGGATCTATGGGTGCGCCGGTTTCCGGATCTAAAAATTCTCCCGTTAACGGGTCAATCGCATATCCGGTTTCCGGATCTATCACAATTTCAATGGTAAATTCTTCCTCTTCTTCTCCCATGGGAAGATCGATTACTTCATTTTCGGATACGCTGTTGTCCGATACGGAATTATCCGATACTGCATTATCCGAAAGGGAATTGTAAGTCAATGTAGGCGTATAATTACCGGATTCCTGCAATTCTTCCACTTCATCTTCCGTTAATTCTTCCGTCATAAAAATATGCAAATAAGGTAACACATCCGTTAAAATATCGCGGCACAAAAGGCAAGCGTATCTGGTAGCCAAATCCTGCTCTGCCGCATTCGGTCTGTCAATAACCACGTAAATTGCAATCTGGGGATCCTCTGCCGGAGCAAAGCCCATAAAGGAAACAACGTAATCCTGCTTACCATCACCGGAATGTTCTGCGGTACCGGTTTTCCCGCCGATACGATAACCGGCCGGTCTGGAATACGTACCCGTACCTTCCTCTACTACACCGATACAATAATCAATCAGCAAATCCGAAACGCTTTCTGACACGGTTTGACGAAGCAACACCGGTTCAATGTTTTCCACGGTAGCACCTTCCGAATCCACAATACGGCTTACCAAATGAGGCTGGTAATAATAGCCCCCGTTTACCAAAGAGCAAAATGCCGAAATGGTTTGAATCATGGTAACATTATAACCCTGACCAAAGGTAGAGGTCGCAAGCTCCGTCGGTCCCATGGTTGCCTGGGTAAATACCAGCGAATCCGTTCTCATCTCACCCGCCAAATCCACATTTGTTTTTAAACCAAAATTAAAATTACGGAAATATTCCAAATAAGTGGTCGCTCCCATACGTTGTCCTATTTCCATAAGGCAAACGTTACAGGACTCTCCTAACGCCTGTCTTAAAGTCAATTCTCCGTCACCGTATCGGTTATGGCATCGAATGGTTACCATATCATTGCCATCACCAAACTGTAAGAACCCGCCGCAGAAAAAGGTATCCGTAGGCATAATGGCTCCGGAATCTAAGGCTGCCGCAATGGTAAATGTTTTGCATACACTTCCCGGTTCGTAAGATTCTGAAATACAATAGTTTTTCCATAACTGATTCAAAGTAGAATAATAGGTATCTTCCGCCTGCATCAGTTCAATCTGTTCCTGGGAATAATATCCGGTAATATCGTAGGGATTGTTCAAATCATAATTCGGAAAGGAAGCCATGGCCAGGATTTCACCGGTATCCACTTCCATAATAATGACTCCGGTATTGTCCGAACCCCATTCTCCTTCACGGTATTCATTGGCATGTTCTTCGTTAAAAGCCAAAATATTATTTTCTACCACCGTCTGAATATACGTGTCAATGGTAGTCACCAGGGTATATCCGTTCTCTGCCGGAATGATGGTTCTTTCCAGCGCATTTTCATCCGATAAATAGCCGTATTCTCTGCCATTGCTTCCGGATAAAATATCATTATAATACTCTTCCAAACCGTATTGACCGCCCTCTGCGGTGGTAAAACCAATAACATCACAGGCAAGACTGCCATAAGGATACATTCTTTTATATTCTTCCTCAAACCAAATTCCGGAAGTGCTGATATTGCTGCCTTCCGCATCCCTCATCTCGATATAAGGGCGAATTTGCTCGTAGGTAAGCTGCTTTAACACAATATGGTAGCTGGAATCCGGGTGCTCTGCAATATAGCTTCTGATGTCCGCCGGATTTATGGAAAAACAAGTCTGCAAAGCCACCAGTGTAGGCTCCAAAGAATCCGCATCTTCCCGCAAAAGCTTGGAGTCCAAGATTAAGTTATAGACTTTTTCGCTATAAGCCAGCGTAGTACCGTTTCGATCGACAATCGCACCGCGCTGATACGGCAGTGTCACACTGTCGTAAGCCTGCTGCGACAAGACCTGTCTTTTGTACTGGTCTCCGTTATCGCTGTTTATGGCAAATAATCTGGCTATTAACACAGCAAAAACCAGTAGCACCAATCCATACAGCACTACCAGTTTTTTTCTCATGTAATCTCTTATTTCATTTTTCCGCACCCGCTTTTGCGGTGCTCTTTTTTCTGTTTCTTTTCTGTTTCCCACTGTTTCGCTCCTAGGTCATAACCGTCCTGTTATTCCGGAATGTCCTCGTATTGCTTCACATAGTCCTCAATTTCGCCGGAATAAGTAATAATCTGACCCTCTCCGGCAAGTCGCATTCCCAACTCTTCCACTGCTATTCTTTCGATTTCACGAATATCCACATTACTCATGATACTGTCATAGTACAAATCATTGGACAAACGCATACTTTCGTATTCTTCCAGCAATACGGCACATCTTTCACGACTGCTGATGATATCTGCCTGTAACTGCACATATTGAACCAATACCAAGGCAACTACAATCAAAGCCGCTACTAAAAAGATACCATACGGAAGGGTCACCTGTACAGCTTTTTGTGAATTCTTCCGTTTCTTATGTTCTCTGACAATTTCTTCTCTGGGTGAGGGAGCATACTGTCTTGCTGCACTTCCGTATACATAATGATTCGTTTGTCTGACTGCCATGCTTTTCCTCCTTCCCGCTATTTTCGCCTTCTCTTACTTTTTTTCGAATACTCTAAGCTTGGCTGATTTTGCTCTTTTGTTTCTTTCCAGTTCCTCGTCTCCGGGAACAATCGGTTTTCTTGTAATTACCTGCCCCTTGGATTGTTTTCCGCAGGCACACACAGGAAGTCCCGGTGGGCAAATACAAGGATTTTGCATTTCTTTAAATTTTGTCTTTACGATTCTGTCTTCCAAGGATTGGAAGGTTATAATTGCCAATCTTCCGCCCGGATTTAAGAAATCCACCATTTCTTCAATCGAATCGGAAAGCACTTCCAATTCTCTGTTGCACTCGATTCGAATCGCCTGAAAGGTTCGCTTGGAAGGATGTCCGCCCTCCGCTCTCATTTTGGCAGGAATCGCTGCTTTTATTACTTCATTTAATTCAAATGTGGTTTCGATTGGCTTTTCGCTTCTCGCCCGAACAATATGCTTTGCAATGTTTTTTGCGAACTTATCTTCTCCGTAATCCCGAATAATGCGGTAAAGCTGCATTTCATCATACGTATTTACGATTTCTTTTGCAGTCAGGGACTGCCGCTGGTCCATCCGCATGTCCAAAACCGTATCGGTGTGATAGGAAAATCCTCTCTCTTCATTGTCCAGCTGATAGGAGGAAACTCCGATATCCAGTAAAATTCCGTCCAATCCCGTAACTTGCAGTTCTTTTAGCTTTCCTACCGCTTCCACGTAATTGCAACGTAAAATCGTGGTTTTCTCCTTATAGGGTGCCAAGCGCTGCGTCGCTACCTGAATCGCATCTCCATCCTGATCCGTTCCGTACAAATGTCCCTTATCCGACAAACGCTTTACAATTTCTTTGGAATGTCCCGCGCCGCCAAGGGTTCCGTCTAAGTATGAACCGTCTTCTTTTATATCTAACGCTTCCAGCGTCTCTTCCAACAAAACCGAAATATGTTCAAATTCCATAGCAAACCTTCTTATTTGTTATAAACGAAATCCCAAATCGATTAATTTCTCTGCAATCATATCCATATCTTCGTAATCCGTGATTGCGTTATATCGGTCTTTCGACCAGATTTCCACCCGGCTTCCTACGCCGGACAAAACAACATCTTTTTCTAACTGCGCATATTCTCTAAGGTTGGGGGGAACTAAAATTCTCCCCTGCTTGTCCAACTCACCGTCGGTAGCACCGGCAATCATAAATCTTGCCAAGATTCTCGCTTCTTTCAAAGTAAAGGGCATGGACTGAATCTCTTTCTCCACGTTTTCCCAAGTGGCATTGTCAAACATCCAAAGGCAACCATCCAAGCCTTTGGTCACAACAAAATTGTCCCCCAATTCTTCTCTAAGCTTGGAGGGAACAATAATTCGACCTTTGGCATCAATTGTATGGTTATACTCGCCTTTAAACATGTTCCACCTTTTTTCGGAAATGGATTACTTTTTTTCGAAATCCACCACTTTTTACCACCTTTACTCCACTTTTCACCACTTAAGCATCATTTTATCCCCTTTTTTGGTCCATTGCAAGCTTTTTTTATAAAAATGCACAAAAAAAATACGCTATAAAAGCGTATTTTTGAGCACATCACTATATCTTGTGTTTATTTTAAATAAGAACTACAAGAGCAATCTTATTTTCCTATTTTCTATGCATCCTCCTTAGGACAGAAGATGCCACTAAGCCACTTTCTTTTTATTTTTCCTGCGAATCATCACATCGGCCACCAAAGCAAAAACAAACAGCAAAAGCCCCAGCATCTGGGATACTGCAATCCCCGTTCCCGGGAGCAAAAGCTGATCGGTCCGCATGCCTTCAATAAAGAAACGACCGATACCATACCCGCCCAGGTACCAAAGCATAACCTCTCCGTCAAAGCCTTTTTTCTTTTGGCACAGCAGAATCACACCAAGTAGCACAAGATTATACATACTTTCATATAAAAATGTGGGGTGTACCTGAATATAATTTACGTTTTCCGCCATGTTGGCACGCATTTCCTCTGTCACCTCTCCGCTTCGAACCGCAGCAAGAGGAAGTCGCATCGCCAAAAGACCATCGCTGTATCCGCCAAAACATTCCCGGTTCATAAAATTTCCCCAGCGTCCCATGATTTGTCCGACCAAAACACCTAACACCGCCACATCACCCATGCGTTGCATACTCTTTTTCTTTTTCCTGCAATACAGATACATGGTTAAAAATCCGGCAATGACACCTCCGTAGATGGCAAGTCCGCCCTGGCGAAGATTAAAAACAGAAAGAAGATTATCTTTATAATAATCCCAACTAAAAATCACGTAATATAACCTGGCGCCTAAGATTCCGAAAATCAAAATATAGATTCCCACATCATAGAAATCATCCGGATTAAGTCCCTGCTTTTTTGCCACATGGGTAATGAGCAAAAAGGCAAGCACCATACCGATTCCGATAATTACTCCATACCAGGCAATGGTAAAGCCAAAAATGGTAAAATTTTTGGGTACATCCGTTAAATAGATTCCAAGTCCCGGAAACGCAATATCTCCGTCGCCCATCCAATCCGGCATATCCATTCTCCTCCTATATTGAAAACACGGAAATCTTCTTTTGCCGATTCCCAGTATTTTGTCTTGTCCTTGCAAAACGTTGCTGTTTCTTCCTCACAACGATTCTTGCTTTGTATAAAAACAAGAAAAACCGTTTCTTACCTATATGGAATCAACCATACATATTACACATTAAAGCGGAACAAAATAACGTCTCCGTCCTGTACCACGTATTCCTTACCTTCCAGACCCACGAGGCCCTTTTCCTTGGCCGCCGCCAAAGAACCAAGTTCCAGCAAATCCTTGTAATTTACGACTTCTGCCCGGATAAATCCACGCTCAAAATCAGAATGAATCTTTCCTGCTGCCTGGGGTGCTTTCGTTCCCACCTTGATGGTCCATGCTCTGGTCTCATCCTCTCCGGCGGTCAGATAACTAATCAGTCCAAGCAAGGAATAACTTGCTGCAATCAGTTTGTCCAATCCGGACTCTTTTAATCCCAAATCCTCCAAGAACATCATCTTCTCGTCGTCATCCAACTCTGCGATTTCCTGTTCAATCTGGGCGCAGATAACAAATACTTCACTGCCTTCGGTTTTGGCATATTCACGAACCGCCTTTACCTGCTCATTATTCGCGCCGTCATCCGCCAAATCATCCTCTGCTACGTTGGCTGCATAAATCACCGGCTTTGCGGTCAATAAATTGTAGGACGCAAACCAGGCTTCCTCATCTTCGTCCTTGGGCTCATAGGTCTTTGCCATCGCCCCTTCTTCCATGTGAGTCTTTAACGCTTCCAAAAGCACGAGCTCTTTCGCCTGGGTTTTATCGTTCTTTGCACCCTTGGATGTCTTGGCAATTCTTCGTTCCAAAATCTCAAGGTCAGAGAATAAAAGTTCTAAATTGATGGTCTCAATGTCTCTTAAGGGATTGATGTTCCCATCTACGTGCACGATATTGGCATCTTCAAAACAACGAACCACATGCACAATGGCATCCACTTCACGAATATTAGCAAGGAACTGATTTCCGAGACCTTCTCCCTTGGATGCACCTTTTACCAAGCCTGCAATATCCACAAATTCAATCACCGCAGGTGTCACCTTCTTGGACTGGTACATATTGCCCAAAAGTTTGATTCTCTCATCCGGCACTGCCACCACGCCTACATTGGGGTCAATGGTACAGAACGGGTAGTTGGCAGATTCTGCCCCCGCCTTGGTAAGCGAATTAAATAAAGTTGATTTTCCTACGTTGGGTAATCCCACGATTCCGAGCTTCATGGCTTCTATTTCCTCCTTAAAAACCGCTGCTTTGCGGCTTTTTTATTTTCCTTTGTTGATTTCATTTCATGACGTGCACCGGGTTCTTTCCACAAAAATAAGCCCGCACAACAGTATCAATATACCATGTTCGGGCTTAAAAGTAAATTATTAGATTGTGACATCGATTTTTACCGTCTTTTTTGATTCTCCAAAATGCTTTTTCTCCAACGCAAGCATTTCTTTCAATACCTCCGTCGAAATGTTATTATCGTTATCACTACCTGAAGCACCATCTGAAGTAACCTCTGCATATTCATCCGTTTCTACCGGCGGTTGCTCTTCTTGCAGATTCGCCTCTTCCTGCTTGTTTTCCGCCGCTTCTTCTTCCGTGGGCAGTTTCTTAAACTCCTCACTTTTTGTAAATATCTGAAAAATCTGCGCCGTTTTCGTAGTGTCTCCCAGAATTCTCTGTGACTCTTTTATTTTTTCACTTTTAGGGATATTCGGATTATTTACAATTGATTTTAATTCAGACAGCTTGCCGTTCATTCGGTTTACATGAAGTTTTTCCGCTTCTTCCTTTGTCTTACAATTTTTCAACTCTTTCTCGTAGGCTTCCTGTTCCATTCGATCCGCCTTATACTCCATGTACAGTTTAGGGTCTCTCTCACGAAGGATTCCCTCTTCTTCCGGACTCAGTTCCTGACCACTTTGAAGTTTTGCATATATGGCACTGACTTCGTTTCCTTCCCGCATACTCGCAAGCTGTTCCTGATACATTTTGAGTTGTTGTTCTTCCGGCGACAATTCCTTTTTCTCTTTTCCGAGGATATTACCGGATGCTTTCTTTTGCTCCCACTTTTGTGTCATTTCCAGCATTTTCCCCGCATTATAGATGGTTCCCGTAATCATGACGCGCCTCCTAACCCTTGAAATCGATATGCGTTCCAAGATATCTTTCAGAATCCGTCTTTACGGTGTCCGCCATATGTTCAAAAATATAATCCTCTACTTTCAGTTTTAACTCTTCGAACGAATCTGCATATATTACCGTTTCCGATTCTTCGCCTTTCGAAAGGCGTTTCTCCTTAAGTTGTTCCTCCCGTTTTGTTTTCTCCGCTTTTTTCTCTGCCGCTTTCTTTTCTTCTTTTTTCTCGGCTCTTTGTTTTTCCAATCGTTTGGCCTGGGACTTAAATGCGTTATCCATCACGGCAAAAAACGAAGCTGCTCCATTGTCATTAATCTGCATGCCGAAGGCTTTCACCTTCCCGGATTTTTCCAGCGTTTTTTGTAGCTGCGGTAATTTGTTTCCCGCGGAAGCAATAATGCCTTCATATTGCTTGCGATACTGCTCGTCCGTCGCCATGCGTTCAATTTTTTCTTCGTCAATCAAAACAACCATTTTATGGGGATTAGCAAAACTTCCGGCATTCGCTTTGGCCATCTCCTTCATGTCCTTGCTCACCAGAATAAAATCCATATTTTGAAATTTAGTCTTTAATTCCTCATAATACTTCTTTGCATTTTCACTAAGCTTCGGTTGCCCTACTGTCCTACCGGAAACACCGTATTTTTTAACTTCCTCGGTAGTTCCGTTTTCTTTCGCCGGCTTTGTCTCTTTTGTTTGCTTTGCTTCTTTCGCAGCATATGCCTCTGACGATGCATAAATACTGCCATTCATTATACCAACATCCATCTTGCTACCTCCTTGTATTTTGCGCGGTAAATCCTTTTACCCATACTATGCTACTTTGTATATCGGCATATTTGTCCTCAAATATTATAAACATCACAAGAGGATATGCAATTTTATACTTCTTTGTTCACTTTCTTTGATACAAGTTTCGACACTACGTCATTATACTTTCCGTCACTCGTATAAGTAACGCCGGCCTTTGATGATGCAGCAGAAATACTTCTTGCTTTCATGGATACCTTATCTGCAAAAGAATTATAGCCGGTAAAAAGCATTTTGAGCGTGCCGATATCCGCCTTTCTGAGGGTTTCTTCATCCAACTCCAGCTTATTTCCCTTTCCTACTTCAATCCCGATTTTCGCAAGGACCTTTTTGTTTGCGTCCGTAGTATCGGTCATCCACATTGCATTTCTTAATACCTCTTTTGAATCGGAATCACCGGCCTGTTCCACGGCATCATTATAATCCTCAACAAAAGTTTTTACCGCTTTGGCAATAGCATCCCGGTCATAATCATGCACTACAGTTTCTTCTCCCGTTGCTTCATCTTTTTTCCGGGTTTCCTTCTTCTCCCAAAGAGTATCCTTTTTTAGAGCCTCCGCAGATTTCTCCAAAGCATCGGCGCCGGATTTCATAAGCAAATTCTTTTGTGCGGAATCTGCTCCGAAAGATAATTTCTCTGCATCCATTTTTTTATAATACGCTTTTAACGCTTTGCCATAACTACCGTTCTTTATTGCAGCATAATCCGAAAGGCTATAGGAGCTGCTCATTGACGGCAACTGCGCACCTCCCGAAAACAACGAATAATCCTCTGAATTATACATATTCATATATTGATTAAATTTATTTATTCCTGCCATCGCAATCTCCTCCTATACTCTAACATCAACATGCACGGACGAAGCTGTTTCTTTTGAAATAGGCTCCTCGGTTTCTGTCATTTCCGTACCATTTTCATTTATCACATTGTCAACATCCGAATTATCAATAGCATCCCCACTAATCTTATTTTCTGTTTTTTCTTCCTTCGTATTCTTTTCGTCGACACGCTTTGTCTGCCGTTCTTCCTTCGTTGCCGCTTCCAGTTCCTTATTGGCATCTGCTAAAGTACTCAGCTGCGCAGTCTCTGCCGCAGTTTCCTTCTGTTCTACTTCTGCCAGTTCCTCTTTCTTTTTTTCCACGTCGACTCCCCGGGCAGCGTCCAACTTGATTTCTGTTTCCAATACACCGGCTTTACCTTCCATTTGTCCCGCTACGCTGCCTTGTATCTTTGCCTGCGCCATTGCAGAATCCGCAGAAATCATAGCTTTCATATTTGCCCTTGATAAACCTGCGGTTCGTTTTCCTGTTCCGGAAGCAGTCTGCTTACTTGCGCCAAGCATATCATTCATAGAAGTTTCTTTTGCCTGTTGCTCTTTTCTTTGGGTGATTTGATGTTGTCTTAGTTGGCTATTCAAATCTGCAATTTGTTGTTGTATTTCCTGTCTTTTTTTCATTTTTTCTTCAATACTCATCTCTTTGTTTGAAGAGAGCTCCTGCAACTGTTTCTGCGCATTGGCAATTTTATTTTGAATATTTTTACTGACAGAATCATTTGATTGCAACATATTCATCCCTTTGAATGATGTGTTCATTCCGTCTATACCGTTAATTTTCATACGAAACATCCTCCTTTTTCCTATCAAATTATAATAATGAAGCCAGAGTAAACATACTCTCTTCTTCCGGCGTTGCCTCTCTATCTTCCACTTGTCCCATGCGATTCTGCGCCATAGACATAAGCATCTCCACTTTGTCCAACTCTGTCTCGTCGCACCAACCCTTTTCAATTCCTGCTTTCACGACCTGGGCATCGCTTTTAATTTCAGCCATCACCATCCGCAACTGTTCCTTTGTCTTTGCCGCCGAAATTTTTCTTGCAGTCTTGCCGACATTTACACCAACTTTACCTGATACGGTCTCACTTTCTTCATCGGAAGAAGCTTCCCTGTCTTTTGTTCCTTCCGATTCCCCGGTTTTATCATCTTCTGCCCATTTCACACTAAATCCTTTGAAACGGTCTCCAAAATGTTCTTTCAATTCTGCTTCCGCTTTTTCTCGCTCCACAAACTTTTCCTTCCGAATTTTCTCGGCACTATCTGTCATATCCTGTAAAACAGAGTTTTGATTGATTGGTCGGCCAACCGACCAGCCACCCCAATTCCCATTCTCATCACAAAACCACCCCTGATTTACAATCTCACGCCCAGATGCAAGTTGCTGTTTTCGAAACCTTTCAGAAAAATCTGTCAGATATTTGACGTCTTCTTCAAACTGTTTTCTGACCGCTTCATCAGTCCCCAACTTATCAAGAAATTGGGGATTAACCACAAAATTCGTATCCAAAGAATTACCATAAGTCTGTCCATAACATACTGTTCCAACAAAGAACTTTGTACCGCCAAACTGTTTTTCCAAGCCCTGCATAAACGCAAGTCCTACTGTTACAGAATCGGAAATCGTTTTTTCGTAACTCACACCCTCTTTTTCACGATTTCTTTCCATCCGTTTTTTTGCATTTTCTTCTGCTCCTTCTGCCCTTTGGATATCTTTCAGCCTATGTGCATTTTGAGCATTTAGTCCACTACAACTTACATTCGAAACAATTGACATCGGTAAACCTCCTTGTTTTCCGAAGGAAAATGCGAGCCTCTGCGAGCAGAGGTTTTTCCTCCTTGCTTTTTGTTCAGAAATCCGTTTCTCCATATGCAAACACTTCTGCTACTTCCTATTTCGGAATAATAAACTTCATACTAAATAGACTTGTTGTGAACCGACCTTTTTCTGTTGTGAAGCAAATAAAAAAGACACAATCCACACTTTTTTGTACAGACTGTGTCTCATATTTCTTATTCAACCATCAACATAACCGTCAATGTAAAACTGTTTTCATCCTGATGGATATCTATGTCTCCGTAATATTTCTGCGCCACCTTGCGAATATTGGCAAGTCCAAAACCGTGACTTTCCTTATCTTCCTTCGTTGTTTCCGGCAAACCGGTTTCACCATCAATCTCTACCGATTTAAGGATACTGTTTTTCACTTCCAACATATACGCATTTTTCTTACGATACGCATTTATCAAAACATAAGGATTTTCGCAGCCGCTTGCACCTCCAAAAGCATTTTCCAGCGCATTGCTTAAAATCACACTGACATCGAAAGCATTGATATTGGTATCCGTCGGATAAACAAATTCACATTTAAACCCGATTCCTTTTTCTTCTGCCTCTCTCCTCTTTTGCGCCAGAACCACATCTGTGACAGGATTTCCCGTCTTTATTTCTGTCCCGTTCTCATTCCAAGATGCTTTTAACTCGGATAAATACTTTTCCACCTCTTCGGTTTCATTTTTCATAATTAGGTTTTCCAACACCGAGATATGATTTCCCATATCATGTTTCATTGCACGCATATCTCCGTACAATTTCTCTACTTCACTGATACGCTGTTTCGTATTTTCCAGCTGCTCTGCCAATAAAATATTAACCTTATCTTCACGTTGTTTTTCCTTTATCTTTTGGTATATCACAATAGCGATAAGTATTGCCGCAAACGAAACAATCTGATAGATTACCCGCAAAAAAGTATAGCCCGGGTGCACATTCCAGATATAAACTTCCATGTCCTCCAGATATACCTTAGAAAAGAAATTGAAGGTAATATAGCCTACCATTACTGTTAACAGAGTGGCATAAAGCAGTAACAATTCTTTACCGGAAATGTCATCTTTTTTATTTATATACACTTTGTGAATCAATCGAATCACCAGATACATTACCGATAAAGCCACGGCGTAATACACCGTCTCCACAACAATATATGCGCAAAATTGTTTTATCGGTCTCGTATACATATATGGCGTATTAATAAACAGGGCAAACAGTATATCTCTGAGTACCAATGTTACTCCATAGACCACCCAGCGAAACAGATACATACATGTTGCCAAAAATATTTTCTGCTTAATATTTCTTCTTTCCAACAAGCACATCGTAACACATGCTATAAGAATTGCGAAAAAATACGGATAATAAATTTCCTGCGGAACACAATAAAAAACCAGCATTGCCGCCGAATAACTTAATCCGGCATAATATGCCCCTTTTTTCATAAACGGCTGCACAAATCGGCAAAACAACCAGCATTCCACCAAAATGTTAATTATAGATATTGTATGGTTGGCTATCGCCCAGTACGTTTCCATATGACTCATAAATATTATCCCTTCCGCTGAATATACTTCATATATCTTTTGACAAACTCCGGGAATTTACCTTTTGCCATAAGAACACTTCCTTTTTCCAGATAAACAGTAGAAGCATCGTATTTTTCAACATACTTAAAATTGATGAGATACGCCCTGTGCGGTCTGAAAAAGTTCTCTCCTGCTAACGTTTCAAGATCAGACATCTTCCCGTAATACTCAATTGTCTCGTCCGTTTTATGAATAACTATCTTTCGATTGAATATCTCCGCGTAAACAATATCCTCAATCATCACTTTAATGTGTACTCCGCCGTTATTTATCATCAAACATTTATCTTCCGGCTCTTTTTCGTGCATTTTTTGAGACTTCACTTCCGACACTGCCCTGTAAAGTACATCTTCAAACTTCGCATCATCAACCGGCTTCACAATGTAATGAAAAGCACCTACATCAAATGCCTGAAAGACATAATCCTCCACTCCGGTCACAAAAACAAGTATTACCCCCTTGTCCTTCTTACGAAGTTCCCTAGCCGCTTCCATCCCATTTCTACCCTGCATTTGAATATCCAAAAATAGAATATCTATCTGTTTGTCCGATAAAAGTAGTTCTTCCCCCGAGGAAAACAATATAATATCGGCATCCGGATACTGCTTTGTCACTTTACCGGCCAATAATTCCCTTATGTTTTTTTCATCATCACAAATTCCTATATGCATGGTATCTTCCTTTGCAATTCATATTTCTTTTATACTTTCATGTCAAATCCGGACGCTTTGGGCATTACAGAACGTACCGAAGACATCTTTGCAATAAAACTGTCGGTAACACTCTTTAAATCCAGTCCTTTGAAAGTATACTCTTCTATTCTCTGCTCTGCCAGTTTTTTCTCGGCACTTCTTTTTTCGGTCCTCTTTTCCGCCGCCTTCTGTTTTTCCCTGTTCTCTTCAACTCTCTCAAGCCACTTATCAATATCTTCATCCGTACCCGGTGTATCCGAAACTGTCAGAGTGCACATAGTTGTATACTCTTCCCCAAACTCTATAGAAACCGATAACAGTTTACTCCCGCGAGCACCGGCAGACTGCTGTGCCTCTTTTATATAATCGGGTGCTTTGGCAAGTTCTCTCTCCAACCACTGCCCGGTTTTCTCGTCACTCATTGCTTTTCTTAGCATTCCTGATGTAACAGACACGGCCACATTACTTCCCGGTTTCAGACAACTGTATTTGCCCAATAAGTAATTGGAATACTCCCGCACATTTTTATAACCACCTGCTTTACTTACATTGTAACCGCTACTGATTCCCATATTATTTCCGATTGCCATAGACATAAACATCACCGGTCCTTTCAAAAATACCATCATACTATCCAATAGGTATATCGTCCGGTCTGTGTCTTTGCTACATTTTTTTGCGTGAAACAACCTTTTTATGTTGTGAATCGGAAAAAGCCGATGAGATTAACCCCATCGGCTCGGTTTATAAGCGATATAAAAAGATGTCTAAAAATTTGCGACTCTTATTATTCACCATAAAAAACAAAGTTAATACTACAGCAATTGCTGCGTCCGTCATATTCTGACGAAACGGTTCCCCATGCATACTCCGCTTTCCCTATAACACCATATTTCTCCAGTATACGGTCGTGCAGTTTTTTCCTTTCCTTTTCATTTTCTTCCGAATACTGTTCTTCACAGCAAACCAGCGACAACATATATATTATATTATTTCTAAAGAAAAGCATTGCCATATATTTATTCCCGTCGATAACTTGCTGTTTCTCCAAAATAATTATTCTAACGCCATCCTGGTTCGTATAGAAAGAACTTTTCTTAAACAAATCAAATGTATAATTCGGACAAATAATTAAATCATCCGCAATTCTAATTCTGCCATTTTTCAAATCAATCATGCTCTTTATCCCTTCCAAAAATCGAAATGAATATGTACATTCCCCTTAATTCTCATCGCTCACATCCAGCAAAAGCTTGTAAAACTCCTGTTTTCTATCATAAAAGCAACAATGCCCTGCTTTTTCCATAATAAACAACTTTTTCTTCGGTGCATTGATGTCATCTACAATATCTTTAAGCAAACTATGCGGACAGGCGGTATCCTCCTCACCGGTTATAAAATATACCGGTACCGGAAAATTCAAATCATTTCGAAAATCAAATTCGTACAATGTTTTAAATGTCCCGGCCAGTAATTCATGAGGCACATACATAGCCTTTCTGGCCTTACGATCCATAAGCGGCGATGTAAGAAAATCTTTCCACGATAAACTCCTACTGTTCTCTGACAAATATTGGTTACTGATTCTGACAAAAATCTGTATCTGTTTCATGAACTCGTCAGTCATATACGGTCCATCCGGCATCGAATTAAGCACTTTATGAATCTTTTCTATATCCTTTTTATTCTTCTTTTGCCCTGCACGCTCTATCACCTGTTTTCCTACCACACGGAACCCTTCCGCGTAGTTGATAAGCTGTCCCACTCCTATATAGCAGTACACGTTTTCAGGATGCCTCTTTGCATATTCCGAGCCAATTACAGACCCCCAGGAAAATCCAAGCAAAATAATCTTTTCAAATTCGTATATGCCATGAAGATATTTGATAATTTCGTCGATATCCCCCATGTAATCCTCCATGGTGCCGGTTTTAGCAATCTCCATGGCTTTATCCTTATTTGCAAGGTATGTCTTGCAAGTATTTCTCTGGTCCCAATTTACTACGGTAAACTTTTCTTCCCACAAATCCTGCATAACATGAGCATAACCGGCCATGGACCCACCCGGACCGCCATGGATAAAAAGCAATATCGGATTCCTTTTATCCTTGCCTCTTATTTGAATATATTGTTTCATCCCGCCGATTTCTACGTATTCATACCTATAGATGCCATTTTCACACTGCGGATATAAGATACGTTCTTTTCTCTTTCTATTCATTATACTTCGCCTCCCGGTGCTGATATCATATACAGATTCCTTAACTTCTCATCGCCTGTACCTTGCTTGTTCTGATACTTATCCACAATCTGGTAAATTTCCTTCAGCATTGCAGAAAAATCCTCATCGTCCAAAGAAATATTGTAATTGAACAGAAACAATTTATCTTTTGCAACATCTGCATTCTCTTTTCGAAAATAAGTCTCATACTGTTCTATCAGCCCCATAAGACTTACCGTAACATTTCTCATATCTTCTTTATGATCACCCTTGGATGCGATATAGATATCCTTAATCCGATATACCTTTTCTATCTGTCCCCGAATCTTGTTGGTGGATGATACGTACACAGCACCAACCTTTTCCATCTTCTCCATTTTTCGATAGATTGTTGCCCTGGGTATGCCAATGTTGGCAGCCAGAATATCCGCTATCGTCATCTCCGCATGCACTCTTATAAGCTGTAAAATCTTGTTGGAAACCGGGTCGGTAAGTACCTTTACTAATTCTTCCATAGATTCCCTCTCTTCTAATCTCATTTATGATACTAGTCTAGCATACAAACATGTATATGGCAATAGTTGAAGCAAACAAAAAAAGGTTGCCCGTACAGACAACCTCCTAATCAACTTCTGGCCATAATGCCATCCACAATGTATTTTGCTTCTATGTCATTTTGCTTTGTTATTTTAACATCTACCCTATGTTCCTGCATAGCCTGCATCAAAGCGTCATACTCTTCGCCTATAAATAGGTACCAATATGCCTGCATGGTACCGGTAAAACCGTATCTTCCGCCGGGACCAATTCCTGCCGCCAGCCGTAAAAACATCGCCAATCGGTATTTATGATTGACCATAAGTTCGGACACTTTATGCATTCCCTCAAAGTCTCTGCCCGCCTTATCTGCCTCATAGATTGTCACCATGGGTCCGGATTTCCGCAATGCTTCCGGTTCACCGTCCTGATAAAGCATCTGCCCCGGTGAGGATACAAAATCAAATAAAACATTCATTTTAAATGTCGCTTCCTCCGGCGCTTCCGGAATATACCGAAAAACAGAAAACTTTTTATTAACCGCCATCATAATAACAATCGCAACGGAAATCAGAAACAGAGGCAACAAGACTAACCAAGAAAGCAAAAGAATAAAAATAAACGTATTCTCATCTTCGACAAACAGAGAAACTATCCCCGGAACCACAATCATAGCTAACAAAAAAAACAGCATTAAAAGAATCGGTGGCACAAGACCTTTTCTTTTGATTTTTAACGGAATTAAAATAATTGATTTAAGATTATGCATATTTCGCCCCCCTTTGCCGAATTGAAATCTGCGCTACTTTTTCAGTATATCCATAAACTCCCTTGTATTCTTCTCAATATCACCGGCAAATACCGCAGAACCTGCTACAATGACATTAGCACCGTTTTCCAGCACCATTTCCACATTATCCAGCTTCACTCCGCCGTCCACTTCCAAATCTACGGAAAGGCCCATTTCCTTAATCCACCCGGCAATCTGACTGATTTTCTCCGTACATTCCGGGATATAGGACTGTCCGCCAAAACCGGGATGCACAGTCATAACCAGTGCCATATCAATATAGGGGAGATAGGGTTTCATTTCTTCTGCCGGTGTCTCCGGGTTAATGGCAAGTCCCACCTTAACCCCCAGCGCCCGAATCTGTTCCAACACTTCTTTCGGGTTTTCTAGGGTCTCCAAATGAACCGTCACAAGATCAGCCCCGCTTTTTACAAATTCTTCCACATAACGCTCCGGCTTCGTAATCATAAGGTGCACGTCCAAAAACAAATCCGTTGCTTTCCGGATGCATTTAAGTACCGGCATACCAAACGAAATCGACGGTACAAACACGCCATCCATCACATCCACGTGCAAATAATCCGTGCCGCCTCTTACCGTAGCGTCAATATCTTCTTTTAAATGGGCAAAATCCGCCGATAGTATGGATGGTGCAAAATGATTCATATTACCATTTCCTCTCTCATGTTTTATACTAAAATTCGTTTTGTGTAAGTGTTAATCGCACTGATCACATTGAGTACTGTCACAACCACTGCCACAGCAATCCAAAATACACTGATTTCTTCACTCATCATGCCGACGCAAAAAAGTACGATTTGCGCCTGCAACAGATATTCAATCGTCATAAGAACCCGGTAGGCCACCAGCCGGCCCTTATTTTTTTCTATCAAAAGTTTCGGAATTAAAGCAAAGGCAAATAATGCGGCCACATATCCCCCAAGCAAAATTATGATAAGAATCGCCAATCCGCCTGCAAAAAATTCCAGTATTAATAATAAACCGCCCAAAAAGTGTAAATACCCTAACAACTCCTGGTCAAACAAAAGGATTGCCAGTACTAGCAAAAAGGCCAGCAAAACCACAATCCCTAAAACAGCGGTCGGTATCATTGCCAAAATAAAATTTGTCTTTACTCTTTTGTTCATATCCCGATTCCCCTTTAATATCGTTTACGATTTTTGATTTCCTCATAAATGGCGCAATACCCGTCGTAACGGATTTTGCTTATTTTTCCCTCCTGCACCGCTTCCTGTACGGCACACTGCGGTTCATGCACATGATGGCACTCTGCAAACTTACATTGTCCCTCATAAGGATAAAATTCCGGATAAAAATGTTTAATTTCTTCCTTTTCCAAATTTTCCGTTAAAGAAAGCGCCGTAAACCCCGGCGTATCCATAAGATACGTGTCTTTTTTAACATAAAACAACTGCGAGTGTCTGGTGGTATGTTTTCCCCGTTCCAGCTTTCTGCTGATTTCTCCGGTTTCCATCCGATTTTCTTTGCAAAAGTGATTGAGCATCGTGGATTTTCCTACGCCACTGGGGCCTGCCAATGCGGTGGTCTTTCCCGTAATCAGTTCTTCAATCTCTTTTAATCCTTCTTTTTGTTGCACGCTCACCGACAACACACGACAACCGCAATTTTCATAGATGCGGGTTATTTCCGCAATTTTTGCTTCGTCAATCTTATCCTGTTTATTAAAACACAAGATGCAATCAACGGATTGCATCTGCATCATAATCAAAAATTTGTCCAACAGGTTCAAATTTGGTTGCGGAGAGACATGGGCAAAGAGAATCAACGCCTGATCCACATTGGCTACTTCCGGGCGAATCAACTGATTCTTTCTTTCGTCAATGGAAACAATGCTTCCCAGTTTCTTTTCCGCATCCAGAAGTTCTACGCATACATCATCGCCTACCAAAGGTTTCTTTTGTTCCTTACGAAAGATTCCCTTGGCGTGGCACTCCAGTTCCTGATACTCCTGGGTATCCACATAGTAAAATCCGGCGATTCCCTTCACAATTTTTCCATGATAAATTTTGTCATTTCCCATAGTCACGTTCCTACTGCACTCTGGTAAAGGTTACGGACTGCGGTCCGATGGTGGTAGGTACGGAAACCGTCTGAATGGAAACCACTCCGGAAGCATCCGTTACTTCCTCCTGACGATTTACCGGATAGGTAATATATATTTCACCTTGTGACATGGCAAAAATATTATACACGTTAATTTCAACCGGGAAGGACGATGTGGTTACCTGATGAATGGTACTTCCGTCCATTCCCTTTAATTCAATCACCGCGTCTCCTCCGGCATAGTCCGCCGGTGCATGAACGGTGGTAAGGCAGTTAAAGAACACCTGCTCCGGTCCCATACTAACCCTAAATTTCACTTCCGTTCCGCTGTTTACCGTAATTCCCGGAGAATAATCCTGATAGGTTACACGGCCGGCTTCGATGGTATCACTGTACTCTTCTAATACCATAAGTCCGGTAAGACCGGCTTCTCCCAAAATCACAATGGCATCTTCTTCTGTCTGATTCAAAATATCCGGCACCTGTACTTCCACTTCTTCCGCTCCAAGGCTCACCACGATCTCCACAGTGCCGCCTCTGGCGATTCTGCTCTCCGCTTCCGGTGTCTGGGAGATTACCATATCTCTGGCCACCGTATCGGAATTTACCTGTGTAACAGATACCTCAAAACCTTCGCTTTCTAATGTTGCCGTCGCTTCTGCTCTGGTTCGTCCCACTACATTTGGAAGTGCCACACCATCTGCTCCGCTACTGACAACCAACGTTACCATAGAACCGGTGTCTATCATTGTGCCTTCCATAACCGATGCCGAAATCACCTGATTTTCCGGAACCGTGGCAGATTCTTCATATTCAATCGTAGTCAAAAGCCCCATAGAAGTTAATGTTTCTTTTGCCGCATCTGCGGTCATATTGGTAACACCAATCATCTCTACCTGGCTTCGCTGCGTAGTACTTTCTGTTACAGGCTCTGCGGAAAACAGATTGATTCCCAATGCTTTGGCAAAGAAATAGATAAACACACAACCGATAATGATGGTTGCTGCACCAATCAAAATCGTAGTCAAAAGTTCCATCTTCGGATCGACTTCTTCCTCGTACTGTCCAGAACCTTTTTTGCCGTTTCCTTTCTTCGCTGAGGTTCTTGTGGTGCTATTTTTACCGGAAGCATTTTTCGGGTTACCGCTCTTGCTTCCCGCATTTTTGCCACCGGAAGTCTTCTGCTTTCCTCCGGAAGGTTTTCCGTTTTTGGAAGAAGATTGTCCGCTGCTCTTTCCGTTTCCTTTGGACTTATTTTTATTTGCGCTGCTACCGGATGATTTTTTCGGCATACGCACGGGAAGTTCTTCCTCCGAAACTTCAATCGGAATCGCTGTTGCCGGTTGCTTGATTTCCTCCCGCTTCATTTCATATTCCGGCTCCTGCTCAGCTTTTGCCTTGCCGGTTCTGACCGGAGGTGCCGCTTCTTCTACCACCGCAAGATTTCCGGTTCGGCTCATCTTATGACGCTTAATTTCCTGAAATTCTTCATTGGTAATATTTTTGGTAACTCCCTGAGTATCGTCCGTATCGATTTTTACAAAATCTTCATCCGGACTAATCAGAGAACGTTTCAAATCTTCAATCAATTCCGGAGCATACTGGTATCGACGGTCCGGACTCTTTTGAGTACATTTCATTACAATCTGCTCTACGCTGATGGGAATTTCCGGCACAAAATTTCTCGGAGACGGCATCTGCTCCTGAATGTGTTTGATTGCTACCGCCACCGTAGTCTCTCCGTTAAACGGTACTCTTCCGGTCAACATCTCAAACAGTGTAATTCCCAATGAGTAAATATCACTCTTTTCGTCGGAGAAACCTCCTCTAACCTGCTCAGGAGAAGTATAATGCACACTTCCCATAACACTGGAAGTAATGGTATTGCTGGTTGCCGCTTTTGCAATACCAAAATCGGTTACCTTCACTTTTCCTTCCTTACTGATGATAATGTTTTGCGGTTTGATGTCTCTGTGAATGATGTTGTTATTATGCGCCGCTTCGATACCCATAGATACCTGAATAGCGATACTAACTGCCTCTTTCACCGACAATCTGGCCTTCTTTTCAATATATTTTTTCAGGGTGATACCTTCCACCAATTCCATAACAATGTAGTGGAATCCGCTTTCTTCCCCAACATCATAAACGTTTACGATATTCGGATGCATCAATCCTGCTGCCGCCTGAGCTTCTACGCGAAACTTAGAAACAAAATCCGTATTTTCGGAAAATTCCTGTTTCAATACCTTCACTGCCACAAAACGATTCAATTTGTGACATTTCGCACGATAGACATCACTCATACCGCCCATTCCGATTTTTTCAATTATCTCATAGCGCTCCGCTATCAGCATACCAATCTTAATCATTTATTACTCCTCATTTACCTGCAGTTTTACCAGAATAACCGTAATGTTATCCCGACCGCCTTTTTGATTTGCCAATGCCACCAATTTCGTAGCTTTTTGCTGTAAGGTTCCGTTTCCCTTCACCACAGCCTCCATCTCGCTGTCTTCCACCATGTTAGACAAACCATCGGAACACATCAGCAACACATCTCCGGGTTTTATGTCCTCTATTTCAAAGAAATCCGCATCCACCACATCTACTACGCCTATGGCTCTTGTAATAATGTTTTTATCCGGATGACTTCTTGCCTTCTCTCTTTCAAGACCGCCCATGCGAATCATTTCTTCTACCAAAGAATGATCCGTGGTTATCTGTCTGATTTCTTCGCCAATCACATACAATCTGCTGTCACCCACATTGGCAACGCAAAGCTCCTTCCCGTTATAAGAAGCCATCACCAGCGTTGTCCCCATGCCTTGGTAATTCTCATCAGAAGATGCTTTTTGCCGAATCTTCTCGTTGGCTTTCTGAATCGCACCGGAAAGAACTTTCACCGTATTTTTGTCCTGACTGCGATTCACCTCATTCACAATGGTTTCCACCGCACTCTTGGACGCAAATTCTCCGGCCTTGTGTCCTCCCATCCCATCTGCCACGATAAACAGATTCGGAAGCGAACCGATTGCCACTTCAGAAGAAAATACATAATCCTGATTCAATTGTCTTTGTTTTCCTATATCCGTCAAGGAATAAGACGTAACCAGCATTGCTACCTCCAAACACCCCAAAATAGGTACTTATTTTTTTTCATGGACATAGCGCCTCCTTAATTGTCCGCAGGCGCCATCAATATCTCTACCCATTTCTCTTCTTATTGTAACGGTTATTTGTTTTTTTTCAAGTTTATTTTTAAAAGCCTGGATTGCCGCCTTGGAAGATTGGGTAAATCCCCTCTCTGCCACAGGGTTCACCGGAATTAAATTAATATGGCTGTGCAATGGTCTTGCAAGCGCTGCCAAGGCATTAGCCTCCTCCACGCTGTCGTTGACTCCGCCTATCAAAGAATATTCAAACGTAATTCTTCTTCCTGTCTTTTCAAAATAATATTGGCAAGCTTCCATTAATTCCCGAATACTGTATTTATTGGCAATGGGCATTATTTCCCGTCTTTTTTCATCGGTGGTGGCATGAAGGGAAAGCGCCAGGGTAATCTGCAATTTTTCCTCCGCCAATTCCCGCATCTTAGGCACAAGACCACAGGTAGAAACCGTTATATTCCTCTGACTGATATGTAAGCCGTTTTCATCCGTTATCATAGTAAGGAATTTTAAAAGATTATCATAATTATCCAGCGGTTCCCCGGTTCCCATGACCACGATGTTCGAAACACGCTCGCCGGTATGACGGGTCACCTGATAAATCTGTTCCAGCATTTCCGACGCCTCCAAAGAACGTTCCAGGCCATCCAAGGTAGAAGCACAAAACTTGCACCCCATCCGGCATCCCACCTGGGAAGAAATGCATACGGAATTTCCGTGATGGTACTTCATCCATACCGTTTCCACCGTATTGCCGTCCGGTAGCAAAAAAAGATATTTTCGCGTACCGTCTTCCGCCGATTCCTGCATCTGTATCATTTCCAATACGGGAAAGGAATAATTGCTCTGCAGTTTTTCCCGAAGTTCCCTGGACAAATTGCTCATATCTTCAAATCGAAGGGCTAATTTTTTGTGCATCCATTCGTAGATTTGTTTTGCCCGAAACGGCTTTTCCGACAAAAGCTCCATCTCTTTTTTTAATTCTTCCAGCGTCAGCGACTTTATATCCTTCAACGTCTATTCTCCGTTTTTTCTAAATTTTGCAATAAAGAATCCATCCGATAAATGTACTCCGGGCAAAAGCTGTAAATACCCTTCTTTTCCGGTTTCCTTTTGCAACTCCCCGGGAAGATTTTCCTCTATGGAAACTGCCACAAAAGGATAATGCTTCAAAAACCATTCCCTGTTTTTCTCGTTTTCTTCTTCATTAATGGTGCAAGTACTGTATAGCAAAGTACCACCGGGTTTTACATATTCCCACACCACGGACAAAATATCCCTTTGCAGCTTTGCCAGTTCCGCTAGCTGCTGTGGTGTGACATGGTATCGGATATCCGCTTTCCTTCCCATTACACCAAGCCCTGAGCAGGGCAAATCCGCAATAACCACATCAAATGCATTTTTGCATTTCTCATCCGGCACCAGCGCATCCCACTGCTCTACCTGAACCGATTCCATTTGCAATCGGTCTTTATTCTCTTCTATCAAATCTACCTTATAAGGGAGCAAATCTCTTGCCAATACACTGCCCTTTGTTCCTGCCTTTAAGGCTGCATGCATGGTTTTTCCTCCGGGTGCTGCACATACATCCAGTATGTTATCCCCTTCTTTAATGCCTGCCACTTCCACAGCCAGCATAGAGCTGATGTCTTGTACCGAAAACAATCCTTCTCGGTAGCCCGGCATATTGGTTACACTTCCCGCAATTTTTCCTTCGTACGCATAAGGCAAATAAGGATGTTTTGTCATTTCACATCCTTCTTTTTGGACTTTCGAAAGAAAAGCTTCCTGCTCCTCTTTGGTCAGCGTTTCTTTCATCCGAAACGTCAATCCCGGTATGGCATCCATTCCCCTTAGGATAACTTCCGTTTTCTCCCTCCCGTAGCGGGCAAGCCACAGATTTACAATCCACTCCGGCATGGAATACCGAACGGACAGATATTCTGCTGCCGCGGTCTCCTTTGGCATAGGAAGTGCCTCTTTCTCTCTGGATACGGTACGCAAAACTCCGTTGACAAAGCCCTTTAACCCTACAAAGCCTCGTTGCACGGCCAGAAGTACAGCTTCATTGCAGGCAGCCGAATCCGGAACACTGTCCATAAACAGAATCTGATAAACACCCATTCGCAAAATGTTTCGTATCACCGGCTTCATTTTTCCGGTTTTGGTCTTTGCATAGCAATCAATAATATAATCCAGCTGCAGTTTCCGAGACACGGTTCCTTCCGCCATTCTCTTTATCAGTGCCTTGTCCCGTTCCTCCATATAGTCGTATTTATCCAACACATCCCGAATCAGAATATGTATTTTTTCTTTTGAATCTTCCTCTGAAACCATCAAAATATCCAAAATGATTTCTCTGGTTTTTGTTGCCTTTTTTCCCACGAAGACGATATCCTTTCCCGGTTAATTTCTTCTTCCGCGAATTGCCATAAGTCGCAAAAGCTGCAATACGGAAATCGCTGCTGCTGCCAAATACGTCATCGCAGCCGCCCACAATACCTTCTTACATTCCTTACTCTCTCCCTGCGCCAAAATTCCATAGGAATCACACAGTTCCACCGCTCTCTGGGAAGCATTGAATTCCACCGGAAGGGTGACCAAATGGAACAAAACGGAAAAGGAAAAAATAAGAATTCCGATGTCCACCAGCACGGTAATTTCTCCCAACAAAAAACCGAGAAACACAAGAGGGATTCCTAATTTAGAACCAAGATTGGCTGCCGGTACCAGCATCGAACGAATTTTAAGGGGTGCGTACTCCTGCTGATGCTGAATCGCATGTCCGCATTCATGAGCCGCTACGCCGATGGAGGACACCGATGCACCATAAAAGACCTCTTCCGAAAGGCAGAGTTCTTTTGTACTCGGATTATAATGATCGGATAACGTCCCCTTAATGGGACGTACAATCACATCACCGATTCCTGCCATCTGCAAAATTCTTCTGGCAGCCATCTCTCCCGTCATTCCCGTTGCGCTTAATTTCTTTGCATAGCGATTAAATGTCCATTTCACATTGGCAGAAGCAATCATAGACACCAATGCCATAAATAACAACGCAAAATATAAAATATCTTCCATATACATATTTCCTTCCTCCTTTTCCTTAACGGAGTTGTTCTCCCACAGAAATGCTGTGACCAAGAAGATAGTCCTTCACCGACATCCTCTTTTTCCCCTCCGGTTGCACACTCTTAATACGAAGTGCGCCTTCTTTGCAAGCTACCACGAATCCGTCTTTTTCCACTTTCGTAATTTCTCCCGGGATTCCGCCTTCCCTCTCTACTACGTCCGCCTCCCAGATTTTCCATGTCTTTCCGTGATAATAGGTATAAGCGCTGGGCCAGGAATTTAATCCCCGAATTCGTTGTTCCAGCTCCTTTGCCGTCAGATTCCAATCCATCTTCCCGAATTCTTTGGTGAGCATTTTGGCATAGGTGCTTTCCTCACTATTTTGCTTTACGGGATGCACCTCTCCCTTAGAAATTTTTTCCAGTGCTTCCACCACCAGATCGGCACCTTCCTTTGCCAATTTATCAAACAAGCTGGCTCCGGTTTCTTTTTCTTCCAGTTTCACTTCTTTCGTAAACAAAATATCTCCCGTATCTAAGCCTTCATCCATTTGCATAATGGTAACGCCGCTTACCTTCTCTCCGTCAATGACTGCCCATTGAATCGGTGCAGCCCCTCTGTACTTTGGCAAAAGGGAGCCATGAATATTGATACAACCGTATTTGGGCATCTCCAAAATTTCCTTGGAAAGAATCTGACCAAAGGCAGCCACCACAAAAATGTCTGCTTCATATTTTTTCAGTTCTTCCACCGCTTCCGGCGTTTTAATTTTTTCCGGTTGAAAAACAGGCAGGTTATACTTTAAAGCTACCTTTTTTACCTCCGAATACTGAACTTCCTTTCCTCTTCCCTTTTGTCTGTCCGGCTGGGTTACCACCAGCACCACCTCATGACCGGCATTTACAATGGCTTCTAATGCTCCCACTGCAAAATCCGGAGTTCCCATATAAACCACTTTCATTTTCCTTCCCATGTCCTTTCCACAGTCTGTGAACCCAAAGTCCAAACACCTTTTACGTGCAGGAAACCCTGTTGTTGTAATTCCTTTGCCTGCCGGTGTTTTATTCTTCCTCATCCAAAGGCTCTACATCCACCAATTCACCCTCAACTTTTTCCACATACAAATGACCATCCAAATGATCCAGTTCATGGCAAATTGCTCTTGCTAACAGTTCCGTGCCTTCCACGGTAATTTCTTCCATCTTCTCATTTAAAGCCACGGCTTTTACATAATTGGGTCTTGTCACCTCACCCGCTTTTCCGGGAACACTAAGACACCCTTCACTTCCGGTCTGTTCTCCGCTGCTCTCTACGATTCTGGGATTAATCATGACAATCGGGTCTTCTCCCGTAACGTCAATCACCACAATTCGCTTTAACACGCCCACCTGGGGAGCCGCCAGTCCAACGCCGTTTGCTTCATACATTGTATCCAGCATATCTTCAATCAGTTCCAAAGTATGATCCGTCATCTTGGTAACTTCTCTGCAAGTTTTTTCCAATACTTCATCACCCATCACTCTGATATTTCTTACTGCCATTTTTTCTTCCTGCCTTTCTTTTTTCTCTTGCTATGTTCTGTCCTTTTATATCATATTCACCGGGTCAAAATCAAACTGTATGCTTTCTTTTCCCTTATCCAAATGCTCGGTTTGTGTTTCCACAAAATCTTTTATCTCAATCAGTCGATTTTTATCTGCGTGCTTAAAATAGACCACGGTCCGGTAAATATCATTTACTTTGGCGATAATCCCTTTGGAAGGCCCGATAATCTGTATTCCTTCCTGTTTTTCCCGAATCTGCTTTACCAGGGCTTCTGCCCGCTGAAAGCCCCGCATCTCATCCGCGGAGTAAAACTGCATCGCCAACATGTGCTTGGCCGGAGGATAATCTGCCAATTCCCGATACAAAATCTCCTCTTCAAAAAAACCTTTATAATCTTGATTTGCCGCATGTCGGATGCTGTATGCGTCCGGGCGATAAGTTTGAACCACCACATCTCCCGTCTTATTTCCCCGTCCGGCTCTCCCTGCCGCCTGGGTAATCAATTGAAAGGTTCTCTCTCCGGCATGGTAATCTGCGGAAAAGAGCGACAAATCCGCCGCCACCACTCCTACCAGCGTAACATTGGGGAAATCATGCCCCTTTACAATCATCTGGGTTCCCACCAAAACATCTGCCTCCCCTGCAGAAAAAGCCGATAAAATTTTTTCATAATCTTCCTTCTTTTTGGTGGTATCCCCATCCATACGAAGAATCCGAATGGATGGATATTCTTTCTTTAATGCTTCCTCTATCTTTTCCGTTCCTGCACGAAATCCGGCAATCCACTTGGAATTGCAGGAGGGACATGCACTCACCGGCTCCGTCTCATATCCGCAATAATGACAAACCAAAGACTCTCTTTGATTGCCGCTTCCGATTCTTTTTCCGTGTTGGGAAAGAGACACATCGCAATGCGGACATTTGATGACATAGCCGCACTCCCTGCAGGATACAAAACCGGCATATCCCCGGCGGTTAATAAACAGCATGGCCTGCTCTCCCCGCACCAATCGCTCGGTGAGCAATTCCTTTAATTTTTTACTAAACAAGCTTTTGTTCCCTTGCTTTAATTCTTCCCTCATATCCACGGTGTGCACTTTCGGAAGCTTTGCCGTCGCATTTCTCGTAGGCATTTCATACAATAAGTATTCCCCGTTTTTTGCCTTGTAATAAGACTCCAACGAGGGCGTTGCCGACCCCAAAAGCAAAAGTGCATTTTCTCGTTTTGCCAGGTACTCCGCCACTTCTCTTGCATGATACTTCGGCATTTTATCACTTTTGTAGCCCGGTTCATGTTCCTCATCCATAACAATGAGTCCCAAGTTAGGAAACGGAGTGAACAGGGCGGAACGGGGACCTATCATAATATCCAATTTCCCCTCTTTTGCCCGTTGATACTGGTCAAATCGCTCCCCGTCAGACAATCGGGAATGCAGCACCGCTACCCGGTCACCAAATTTTTCATAAAATCTTCGAAGCGTCTGAAACGTCAGGGCAATTTCCGGAATCAGCACAATCGCCTGTTTCCCCTGCCGCAGCACTTCCCCTATGGCTTCCATATAGACTTCCGTTTTACCGCTTCCGGTAATTCCGTGGAGCAATACATTGGTCTTTTGTTCTTTTTTTAATTGTTCTAAAATCCCATCCACCGCTTGCTGTTGTTGCGGCGATAAGGTGATTGGTTCCTTTTTTTCCAAAGCTTTTATATAAGGCCTCCGGTATTCCCTCTCCGTTCTTAAGGATATGATGCCTTGCTTTTCCATCGTGGCAATAACCGAAGAAGATATTGCCAGTTTTCCGGTCGCCCAGTGATACGGCATTTCCGTTACCTTCAGCAGTTCCTCCAACAACCGAAGCCTTGCCATCTGTCTTCTGGGATTACACTTTTCCATCCATTCCAGAATCGTTTCTTTTTCCACTTCCCGGATGATGGTCTTACTTTGCGCTTCCTTTATTTTTTTCTTCACCGGAAGCACGGTTTTCATCGCCGTAATCATGGTGCAGCCGTACTGGTTTTTCATCCAATGTGCCAGACCGATTAGTTTTTGCTCCATGGAAACGGACTTTTCATTAATCTCCAGAATTTCCTTCATTTTTTCCAAAGGATAATCTTGTCTGTCCGTAATTTCCAATACGTATGCACTTCGATTTTTATTGCCGTTTCCAAAAGGAACAGTAACCAACATTCCCACCGTTAATTTATCTTCTAAAGAAACCGGTATCTTGTATTGAAATAACCGATCCAATTTCTCGTGGGAAATATCTATAATTACATTTGCAAACACACTACATCTTTCCTTCTTTTTCTTGTAAGATTTCCTGAATCAATATTCTTTCATCCATGGGGAATTTTTCCCCTTTGATTTCCTGATAATCCTCATGACCTTTTCCGGCAAGGACAATAATATCCCCCGGTTGCCCGTTGGCAATGGCATAGGCAATGGCCTCTTTTCTGTCCGGAATCTCCACATATTTGCCGGAAGTTTTTTCCATTCCCTTACGAATATCCGCAATAATTTCCATGGGCTCTTCCATTCTCGGATTATCCGACGTAATGATGGTAAGGTCCGCTAATCTGCCACTAACTTCTCCCATCTCATATCTTCGAAGACGGGAACGGTTTCCGCCGCATCCAAACAAACACACCAATCGCTTCGGCGCATACTCCTTTAAGGAAGTCAAAAGGCTCTCCAGTGCCATGGCATTGTGGGCATAATCAATCATCAAAGAAAAGTCTTCCGAAACCTTCACCGGTTCCGTTCTTCCCTTTACCTTTGCCGATGCCAAGGCCAAACAGATATCCTGATTTTTCACCGCAAAATGACGGCAGATTGCCATCGTTGTTAATGCATTATAAACACTAAACTTTCCGGGAATATTAACTCTTACCTCCATGGAAAGCAAGCCTTCGCAAGCAAAGGATACGCCAAGCATTCCGTCTTTTTTCTCATACACCGGATTAACTGCGCGCAAATCATTGTGCTCCTGAAAGCCAAAAGTCTCCACCTGGCAGGTGTGCCCCTCTAAAACGGAACGATAATGGGCATCGTCTCCGTTGACAATGCCGATACGACACTGCCGAAACAACATTCCCTTGCAACGTTTATATTCTTCAAAATCGGCATGTTCATTCGGTCCGATGTGATCCGGCTCTAAATTAGTAAAAATACCAAAATCAAATACAAAACCGCCGGTACGGTGCATCATAAGCCCCTGGGATGAGACTTCCAGTACCACTGCGTCACAGCCGTTTTCTACCATTTCCGCAAAATATTCCTGAAGAAGATAAGATTCCGGGGTAGTATTTACAGCAGGAATCCTTCTCTTACCCGTAATAACCTCTATGGTTCCCACCAGTCCTACCTTATACCCGGCGTTCTCCAATACGGATTTCACCAAGTAGGCCGTTGTAGTTTTCCCTTTGGTTCCCGTAATTCCAATGGTCTTTAATTTCTCTGCCGGATGCCCAAAGTAGGCTGCTGAAATCGATGCCAATGCTGCTCTGGTGTCTTTTACCCGTATCACGGTGGTGCCACTCTCCGGCAAATCCACTTCCTCCTGTACAACAACTGCTGCCGCATTACCTTCTGCCGCTTCCTTTGCCTTACTGTGACCGTCAAAATTGGCTCCTTTGATACAGACAAACAAACAACCTTCTTCTATTTTTCTGGAATCATATACTACCTTGGTCACCATTTTGTCTATGGAACCCTGCCTGCATTCGTATTCCGTTTTATTTAATAACTCTTTTAAAGAATGCATTCCATTCCCTCCGTCAACCCATTCTTCTCTATGATATATTGTATCGCTTTTTCCTTCAAATGACAAGAATTCCACGCACCTTACCATTTCTTTCATTTATAAAAAATCTTTCACTGTTTGGACACAAAAAAAACACAACTCTGCGATAATCTAAAATACGATAGTTGATGCACTCACTATCCCGTGCATATTGCATTTTTGCAATACTGCTTAACTTAAAAGTGTATGATATAAATTTAGTACACTTTTATCTCCCCCCTCATAAGAAAAACCACCGTCTCCCGGTGGTTTTTCCCCTTTTTAAGCATCTTTTTGTTTTTTCATTACAACCCGTTTCCTTTTTCCCAATACAAAATAAAAGTAGCGGTTGATTACCACAATCAGGATTCCCTCCAACAACAGAATCACCAGCGCCATGGTTACATTTTTAATAAAATTATTATCAAACAGTACGAACATCTTATCCGAACATTTCGTTGCAAGATTCATGACACGTAAATCCAGATGTGTCACTAAAATAATCAGGGAATTTTTCCCGATAAACTCTATCGGTCCGCATTCCCCGTACCAGCGACATAGCATCAAAAGGCCGGCGGTAATCCCTACGCCGGAAACCACAAACAAAGCCACATTTCCCAGCTGTAAATAACGAAGAGAAGTCATGGAATTAACCATTCCAGCCAAAGAGCCAAGGCCAAGACATGCCACTCCAAGCATAAATCCAAGGAGTTTTTTGTCCTCCAGCTTTTGAAGCAGCAAAGAAACACCCTCACCCAATGCCACAAACAACATACAGAAGATTCCTCTCCATATAGCAAATGCCAATTTAAGACAAAATACATCCACAGCCAGTTCTCTTCCTGCCACATAGTCCGGCACAAAGGAAATCAATACGTACACCGCAGCCATTCCGATACAAAGGATGAGCGAAAAGAGGTATCTGATTTTGGTTCTAAGAAGCCGGTAACTAACCACGGCAATAAAATACGCGGGTAAAAACCACAATACCGAGATTCCGTATAAGCTAAAAAAATCTTCGATTTTTTCTTTCATTCCATCCGCGGAATACTGCATGGGATCCAGGAAAATCCCCACCGCATCCCAGGTGATTGCCAAAAGACTAAACCAAAAGTAGGGAACCAAGACATTTTTCGCATATTTTTTCCATAAAACCGGCACCCTATCTGTTTTTTGCCGTTCTGTTCCGTACAAATAGCCGGCTACCAGAAAAAACAATACCATATGAAAAGAATAAATCCATTGCAGCCAGCTCTCTTCGATTCGGTTGGTATGTCCCAGTACCACAAAAAAGATACCGATTCCTTTTAAGATATCGATATATCCCAATCGTTCCTTCTTTTCCGTATTCATCTTTGTTTCCATGAAACACCTGTCCTTTCCTAAATATCGATCTGCCATTTATACTTTAACAGAAATCCACCATGACATACTGCAGGCTTTTTCTTCCCTGATATTCATTCCACTGCGGATAATATGCAATATTCACGGTGACACCGCTGCCTCGCCCGGCAAATACCGCCTGCATTTCTTCTTCTCCGTACTTTTCCTGTAAGAACACCCGAAATGCATCGTTTCTTTGAAAGAGGGTCAGTTCAAATCCCTGACCGTTTTGTTCTAACACCTTATATTTTCCTACTTTACCTTCATTTCCCAAAAGTTTTCCGCTCATCAGGCGCAAATCTTTTCGTGCAAACATCGGCTTTTCGTTACCATTTCCAAAGGGCTCCAGTCTCTGTATCTGGTTCACCAGCTCTCCGGTAATATACGACAAAGGCACTTCTGCGTCCAGATACAGTTTATTCTGCATCTCTTCCTTCGTAAGTTTGCAATTCTCGTTAAGCTTTTGTCGCATCACCGGCAAATTTTCTTCCAAAAGGGAAAATCCGGCCGCCTGGGAATGTCCTCCGAATTTTGTAAATACTTCCTTCACCTTACACATTTCTTCGTACATTTCATAGGCCTCAATGGAACGGCCGGAGCCTTTTAATCCTTCCTCGGCTTTGGTTACGATAAATGTGGGTTTTCCGTATTTTTCTCGAATTCTGCCGGCGATAATACCGGCTACACTTTCATGACAATCCGGCAAAAACACCACCAAAACTTTATCCTTATCGTATTCTTTCTCCTCAATTTCACGGATGGCCTGAGCGGTACCTTTCTCTGTCAGCATCTTCCGGCTATCATTCATGGCCTTCAAATCCCCGGCCAGCTTCATTGCTTCTACCTTGTCCTTTGTCAATAGTAGTTCCAATGCTCGATCCGCAGAATCAATGCGGCCGGTTGCATTAAGGCAAGGCCCCAGCAAAAAGCCTAAGTGAAACGCCGAAACCTTTGTATTTTGAAGTCCCAAAACCGAGAGCAATGCACCGATTCCCACCGAAGGTTTTTTTGACATAAGGGCCAATCCTTCCTTTACCAGTGCTCGGTTTTCCCCCTTTAACTCCATGATATCTCCCACGGTAGCAAACGCAGCCAGCTGAAGCAGTTCCTCTTCCAAGGCTTCCCACACCTGTCTTTTTTCACATACGCAGCACAAACCGTAAACCAGCTTAAAGGCTACAAAAGCCCCGCAAATATGGGGAAACGGATAGCCACAATCCTCCTGTTTGGGATCCACCACATAATCTGCCGGCGGAATCACATAACATTTTTCTCCTTCCGTTTCCGTATAGGGTACTTCATGATGATCGGTAATCACCACGGTCATTCCCTTTTCTTTGGCCAGTCCCACCGCATCCTTCGCAGAAATCCCGTTATCACAAGTAACTATGGTATCGATTCCTTCTTCGTAAGCAGCCAAAATCATGTCCTTATTCATGCCATAGCCGTCTTTCATGCGATGCGGAATCACAGAATCAATCTCTGCCTCCAACGCTTGAAAACCTCTCATCAAAATGGCGGTGGCACACACACCGTCAATATCATAATCTCCGATAATTCGGATTCTTTTGTTTTCTTCCAACTTCTTTTTTAATAACAGACAGGCATTTTCCATGTCCTTCATTTGAAAGGAATCATGGAAATCGTTTCGATCTCCGTAAAAATACAGCCGCATCTCCTCCTTCGTGGATACGCCTCGGTTTCGAACCACCCGCGCCAGCAGGGGATTGATTTTAAATTCCTGTCCCAGTTCTGTATAATCACCGCTTTTGCGAATCAATAACCACTTCGCCATTTTTCATGCCCCCTACTTTTTCCGTCATCAACATTATACATCATCCCTTACCTTTTCGCCACCATCTCCTGAACCGGATATGGAAAAAGGAATGTTCATTTTGTTTTTTTTGTGTTATACTTTGGAGTGGCGAAATTAGTCCTTAGGGAGGTTTATTATGAGCGACAACAATATGAGTAAATCCAAGCAAAAACGTTTGGAAATTGAAAAGGCCAGAAAAGCACAGCAGAAAAAGAAACTGCTTTCTACCCTCTGCTATATTTTGATTCCCCTTGCCATCATCGGTTTGGTGGTACTTGCCTACTTTTTGTATCAACAGTCTAAAGTGGATTTTTCCAAACATCTGTCAGAAGAAGGCATTATCGAGGATATCAATATCGAAGAATACGTAACCGTAAACTATCAGGATATGACATTCCACGAATCGGATTTGCTTCCTGCGGATGAAACCATTGATGCTGATCTTCGGACAATTTGCGAAGGCTATTCCTTCCTTTCCACCGATACTTCTGTGGTTAGTAAAATGGGGGACCGAATCAACATCAGCTACACAACTTACATGGATGGCGTATCTTTAAATCAAATTACACCGGAGCAAGGCGGTCAGGACTTTATCATTGGTAATTCCGCCATTGCCGAAGAATTTGATAATGCACTCATCGGTCACAGTGCCGGAGATCAATTCTCCATCGACATCACTTTCCCTGCAGATTATTACGATACCACCGTTGCAGGCGCTACCGTAACCTATGATATTTTGGTTGCAGGCGTGTATGTTGTTCCGGAATTTGACGATGCCTTTGTTGCAGAATACCTGTCCGGAGAAGCTGCATCCGCTGAAGAATACCGTCAAAACCTGATTCAGCAATACTATGATGAAAACTTAAGAGCTGCCGTTACCGACAGTTTATCCATGAATACCGTTGTTTTACAGTATCCGGAAGATTACGCTGAAAACATGGAACGCATTTACTTAAGCGAAAACCAAAAACAACTTCAGTCCTATAACAGCATGTACTATGAATATCTCGGATATAATATGTACAATTCAGTGTATGAAATGTTTGGATATACCAGCGAAGAAGAATATCGTCAATACATCGCGGCAACGGTTGCCGATGATGTAGAATACTTCATGTCCGTTCAGTATATTTATGAAATGGAAGGTCTCACCAACACAACCGAGGAAGTGAAAAACTATTACCTTAGCAGTGGCTACGATGAAATCACTTATCAGGATACCGTAAATGCGTATTCGTACGAATATGTTGCACAAATGGCTATGGCTAATCGTGTTTTGGATTACCTGATGGAAAATGCCACCATCCTTCCCTAAACACGTTTTTGTACGAAAAATCATTTGGACCGGCACAAATAAAATCGATATTTAGTCCGTCTCAAAAACAAAAGAACCGTTAATGTCATTTTGAAAATGTCATTTAACGGTTCTTTCTTATTTGAATAATTCTTTGCATCATTCTTTCTTATTTCTTAAAGATGAAAAAAAGAATCTTTTGATTCATTTGTATTTCATCCGTTCTCAGCGAATTCGATATTCTTCCAGCATTTCCCTGCTGCCGTAAAATACATTCAAATCAATGTATTCCTCGCCATCATAGCCTTCCAGGATTCCTTTGTCACAATACTGCCAAAAGGTCCATTCTCTTGCGGTTACCATCGGTTCAAAATAGGTATTACGAATCCAAATCGGATACCCTGCAAATTCACCACCCAATATATGATAATACGATGACATCGTAACGTAAATCATGGGTTTTACTCCATAATGGGCTTCCAGACAATCCAGCATGACCTGCAATTCCCTTCGTGCTGCCGAAACATCCAACACCTCAAAGGGAACGGTTTCCTCCAAATCACCGTTTGGAGCAAGGGAATAATACTCCACATCCACCACCGGTATCAGCATTCCGCTTCGGTTTCCCACGACCCGAATATAATTCTCAGCCTGGGTTTCTCCACTGCTTTCAAAGCTAAAGAAATGATAAGCCCCTACCGGAAGTTGCATCCTCATCGCTTCTTCCATGTTTCTTTCAAAGGCAACATCCACATGGCTACTTCCCTCTGTTGCCTTAATATACGCAAAATCCACTTGAGAAGCTAAGATTTCCCAGTCAATCTCTCCTTGATAATAAGATACATCTACACCACGAACCTCATATCTTTCCGCACTTTTTTGACTTAAGGTTTCCGAAAAAAGCAATCGCAAAAAAGCAATCAATACCACGCTGCACAGGAGGATGCCCAAAAGACAACCTAAGGCAATTTTCCATTTACGCCTTTTTTCCATTCTCTGATTCCTTTCTCGTTGCTTTTTCTTTTTTAACCTTTAATCATCCTCATCTTCGTCTTCAGAAGGCGGGAATTTTTCTCTGAGAATATACCAAATAGCACCAGTAAGACATACGGAAGAAAAGGTTCCGCTGACAATACCAATCATAAGTGGCAGGGCAAATTCTTTAATGGAAGAAACCCCCATTACGTACAATACCGCAACCATCAAAAAGGTAGTAAACGAAGTAAAAATACTTCTGGTGAGCGTTTGCGAAATACTCTGATTTACTATAGTTGTCAGTTCCGCTTCCTCTTTTTTCTCTCTCCAATTTTCTCTTACTCTGTCGAAAATTACAATGGTAGCATTGATGGAATACCCTACAATAGTAAGCATACAAGCAATAAAGGTTCCTCCTACGCTTAGTCTTGCCACCGCATAAAAAGTTAATACCACCAATACATCATGTAAAAGGGCTATTACCGCACTGGCTCCGTATCGAATATCACTAAAACGGAACCAAATGTAAATCAACATACACAAAGTAGCTACCAACACGGCAGTAATCGCTTCTTTTTGCATTTCCCCGGAAATCGTAGAACTAATGGTTTCCTCACTAATCAAATCTCTGCTGACACCATAATGCTGTGCCAACACATCTTTCAGCTGCTCTCTTTCTTCACCGCTTAAGGTTCTTGTTTTGAAAATCACCTCATTGGTATTGTTTACTGTCTGCCACTGTACATTCGCATCCCCGGTAATCTCCTCAATCAAAGGAACCACTCCGCCGTCAATTTCTTCTCTGGACATCTCCTGCGTAAATGTCACATTGGTAGCTGTTCCGCCCATAAATTCCAAACTGTAATTCAACGGTTTTCCTGTTTTTGCAGTATATACTGCCATGGTAATGACTCCGACTAAAATAATCGTACCGGAAATCGCAAAGAATTTTTTCTTGTGGTTTAAATAGTTCGTCTTTTTGATTTCTCCGGCAACACCATACCATTTTTTATCCTGTATTCCCAATGTGAAAAAGCAATTAATAATCATTCGGGTAATCACCAATGCAGTGATCATGGATAATACAATACCCAAAGCCAAGGTGTAAGCAAATCCCTTGATGGTACCACTTCCCATAAGTCCTAACACAATCGCTGCAATGAGCGTAGTAATGTTACCATCCAAAATAGCAGACATCGCTTTGGAAAATCCGGATTTAATCGCTTCATCCACCGGAATATCTTCCGCAATTTCCTCTTTGATTCGGGCAAAAATAATAACGTTAGCATCTACCGCCATACCAATCGACAAAATTACACCGGCAATTCCCGGTAATGTAAGCGTAATCTCTAAGAAATTAATACATAAAAGATTCAGCATTACATAAAAGATAAGTGCAATACCGCTGGCAAGTCCCGGAATACGATATACTGCAATCATAAAAATTATCACAAGAATCAGGCCAATCATTCCGGCTTGAATACTGGTGCTGATTGCTTCTGATCCAAGCTGCGCTCCTACTACATTAGAGCGAAGTTCCTCTAATTGAAGGGTAAGACCACCGATACGAATACTTTGTGCCAGACGATCGGCCTCTTCATAATTTGGCATACCGGTAATCTGTGCTTCACCGCCATCAATACGATTCTGCACATTGGGTACACTTAAAATCTCTCCGTCATAATAAATGGCAATGGTCCCCGGAAGTCCTGATTTGGTTGCCGCAATTGCGGTTTCCTGCGAAAACACAACAGCAGCGTCATCATAAAACTCCAGCGCAACCGCGTAGCGGGAACGATTATATTCATCCACATAGTTTACAGCCTGCGCCACTTCCACATCGGTTCCGCTAAGAACGGCACTTCCCTCTGCGATAATCTGTTCCAAATCCTTGGTTAGTTCATAGCAGGGAGTTACCATATAGTTATCCTGTATGGTATATGGTATCGGCATCTGATTTTCATCCAATGCCACGGAATCCGTCTCCACGTCATACAAAAACGAAGCAGAATTCACATTACAAAAATAAGTTTTTCCTTCCTGATATACCTGATACCCTTCGCTGCTAAGCATCATCTGGTAATTCATATTCCCTGCAGCATCCTGGGCGCGGATAAAATACAAGCTACCGGGGGACCCAAGGTCTCTCAGCACTGCTTCCGCATCCGTAACACCGGGAATTTCAATACTGATTCTCTGGTCACCTTCCTGATACACCTGTGATTCCGTAGAATACTTTTCCACACGCTTTCTCAGTTTGGAAATGGTATCATCAATTTCAGCCTGCGTCGGCGGTTCCTCTCCTACCACTTCATACGTAATGCTGACACCACCGGCCAAATCAAGCCCAAGCTTTGTCGCACTCAGCGCCCCGCTTCGGTTTTCATCTACCCCATACATCATGATATAGCCAAAGCCTGTCATGATTGCCAACAATACTACCAACCAAAATGCTGCTACCTGTTTTTTCATCTTAAGACTCACAACCCTTCTTAACTATCTTTTTCCGCTTTTGCCACTTTCATCATAATGGCACATTCCACTCTTTTTCTCTGTAATTCACAACCGATTTCATAACAACCGTCAATATTACCGTTGAAGTGGTATGCATTTGCCGCACAACCGCCGCTGCAGTAGAATTTTGCAAAACAATTCTTGCAGGCTTCTCTGGTATATACATTGCTGTTATGGAACTGTTTCTGTATATCCTTATTTACAATTCCATCCTCTACATTTCCTAAAAGGAACTCTTCCTCTCCAACGAACTGATGGCAGGGATAGAATTCTCCCCAAGGTGTTACCGCCAAGTATTCACATCCCGAACCGCAACCGGACAAACGCTTATACACGCAAGGACCGCCTTCCAAATCAATCATGAAATGGAAGAAATTAAATCCGTTGCCTTCCGCTTCCCGTCGAAGCATTTCTGCTGCCAGTTCGTCATACTGTGCCACCAACACCGGTACATCTTCCTTTGTAAGTGCATAGTCTTCCTCCGGGGGAGCTACCACCGGTTCCACCGAAATCTGTTTAAATCCCAAATCTGCCATATGAAGAACGTCTTTGGCGAAATCCGTATTGTAATGGGTATAAGTACCTCTTACATAGTAATCGGTCTGATTTCTTGACTCCGCAGCTTTAATATATTTCGGAACAATTTTATCATAACTGCCCTGTCCACCGCGGTAAGGACGCATTTTGTCATTCACACACTTTCTTCCGTCCAAGCTAAGCACCAGATTGCTCATTTCTTTATTAACAAATTCCATAATTTCATCGTTTAACAACGTACCGTTGGTCGTCAGGGTAAAGCGGAATTTCTTATTGTTGGTCTTTTCCAGTTCTCTTCCGTAAGCCACCAATTGTTTTACCACTTCCCAGTTCAAAAGCGGCTCACCGCCAAAGAAATCCACTTCCAGATTCACACGGCTTCCGGAATTTGCCACCAGATAATCCAACGCTTTTTTTCCTACCTCCAAACTCATGAGGCCTCTTTTTCCATGATATTCCCCCTCTTCTGCAAAGCAGTATTTGCAGGCAAGGTTACAATCATGGGCCATATGAAGGCACATGGCTTTTACCACGGTCTCCCTCTGTAAAAAGGCATCAATCATAGGTTCATAAATATCTTCTGAAAAAAGCATTTCCTGCTTTTTTAATTCCAGAATTTCTTCCACCGCTTCTTTTACCTGCGCGTCTCCCTCGCCGGCATACTTTTTCAGCAGTTCTTCCTCTGTCATGTTAGCCTTTACATCCGGTTCCATTTTGTTTATCAAATCGTAAACTAAGTCATCCACTACATGAACGCTTCCGCTATTCACATCCAATACAATATTATATCCATTACTCTTATATTGATGAATCATTTTATTTCCCAGCCTTTCGGTTCTTTCTCGTTGCGCATTTCCATATCATGCAAGAAGCAGCGACCGACCATCGCTGCTCCCCAATTTCATCTTTATAATTTTTCTTTATTTTGTCTGTTCGCAACTCTGATTTCCTACGGTACAGGATGTCTTACATGCGGACTGGCAAGATGTCTGGCATTCACCGCAACCGCCTTTTTTTGCGCTCTTCTTGAAATCTCTTGTGTTTAAAGTTTTAATGTGTTTCATTCTAATATTCCTCCGTCTTCTATCTTTCGATAAGTAAATAGGATATTTATTCCAATACTTCTAGTATTGTAACACAATTTTTCTTATATATCAATGTAATTTTCATTTTTCCAATCAACCCAAATCTCTGTTTTTCCCCAAGATTCCTCCCAACATCCCGCTACTTGCACAAAGGAAAAGAATCCGGACAAATTCGCCGTTCGGTTGTATGGTACTTTTTTTCACGCAAAGAGAAATCAGTACCAAAACCAGAAAATACAGACCTCCCATACACAGTCCGTACAAAAATCCTCTCTGCTCCACTCTTCTTCCCGCAAAATATCCGGCAAAACCGGCCGAAAAAATATAAGTAAGCGTAAGCAAAATCATAATACCATTTTCATTCATTTGAAGTTTCCATTGCAAAAAAGAAATTATAACAAGAATGATCCCGGTAACTATGTACGAAAACAACAAATACTTTGCAAAAGAAACACCCACACTATTTTCTTTCATTTTTTCTCCCTTCCTTTATTTGGCAAATTACATTTCCCTCTTTACCTGCCATTTTCTCTTTCCTATTCATATATATTCCGTATCGGTAAATAACTTGACTTTTTTATTGCTTTTCTTTATTATAGTGGTGAATGTCAGATGGTAAGCTGACAAATACTATTTTTAAGGAGAAAAATTTCTGTGAACTCTACAGATGGCCTACAACTTGGTATTCTGCTGATTCTTGTTTTTCTGTCCGCATTTTTCTCATCTGCGGAAACCGCTTTCTCAACGTCAAACCAAATACGTTTGAAGAACCTTGCGGAGGAAGGCAATCGCAAGGCTAAGATTGCGTGCAAAATTTTATCAAATTACAGCAGAATGATTAGTACCATTCTCATTGGCAATAACATCGTAAACATTGTTGCCTCTTCCCTTGCAACGGTATTGGCAACCAACATAGCAAGTCGCACCTTCGGCGATCAAGCCGTTGCTACTGCAATCGGTATCGCTACCGGTACTCTGACCGTTATTGTTTTGCTTTTTGGTGAAATCATTCCGAAAACCTGGGCGAAAATTAACAATGAAAAAATAACATTGCTTTATGCGCCCATTATCAACACACTCTGCATCTTATTTACACCTTTGGTTTATATTATTGATATTTTGTCTAACGGTGTTTTACGGTTACTTCGTATCGATCCGAACCAAAAGGTTACTAACATTACCGAAAGTGAACTGCTCTCTTATGTGGATGCCGGTCACGAAGAAGGCGTCATTGAATCCGAAGAAAAAGAAATTATTTACAATTTGTTTGACTTCTCCGATGCCTTGGCAAAAGATATCATGATTCCCAGAATTGATATTATAGAAGCCGATGTCAACTCCACTTACGATGAAATTGTGGCACTGTTTCAGGAAAATATGTACACCCGTATTCCGGTTTACGAAAATACCCCGGATAATATCATCGGTCTAATCAACATCAAAGATTTTCTTTTTATTAAAGATACTTCTTCCTTTGATGTACGAAGCAACATGCGGGAAGTTTACTACACTTATGAATACAAAAAAATTCCTGATTTGCTGAGTGAAATGCGGGAAAAGACCGCAGCCGTTACCATTGTATTAAACGAATACGGTGCTGCGGAAGGTATGATTACCATGGAAGATTTGCTGGAAGAAATCGTAGGAGAAATCCGAGACGAATATGACGAAGACGAAAAGACACTTTTACAGGATCTTGGCGAAAACCAATATCTAATTGAAGGAAGCATGAAGTTAAGTGATATCAACGATCGAATCGGTACCGAATTGTCCAGCGAAAATTATGATTCTATCGGCGGAATTATCATTGAACATTTGGATGACCGCCTCCCCAACGAAGGCGACGAAGTTACTTTGGAGGACGGTTCTGTCCTGACAGTAAAAGAATTTGAAAGCAATCGAATTCAGTCCGTATTGTTAAAGCTTCCGGAAAAATCCGAAGAAGAGGACGCGGAAGAAAGCAAAGAATCTCAGGATGAGAACAACGAAGACTAACACAACATAACAAATACAAAAACATCGGATAAAGACCTTAGATAGCATGTCTTTATTCGATGTTTTTTATTAAATGCTTTTCTTTTTTGAATGTTTATCTTTACCGCCCATCTATTTTATCCGGCAATCAAAGGCCACTCTTACGCTTCTTTGATTTGCTTTCTTATTTTCGCTTTGATACGCTGCAATGCATTGTCCGTGGATTTTTCATCTCGTCCCAGCACCTTGGCAATTTCCGTATAACTCATACCAGTAAGATACAAGTCCAACACCTGCCGCTCCAATGCGCTTAGTTCTTTTTCCATAATGGCTTCGATTTGCATCAGTTTTTCGTTATCCACCAACAAATCTTCCGGATTGTTTCCTCCCTCAACCACCAGTGCATTCACCAAAAGCGCATCTTCTCCCTCGCCCTCACTCTTTTTTCCGTCACTGTACAGGGAAACATAATGATTGAGGGGAGAATGTTTTTGACGATGTGCCGCCTGCACCGCAGTATAAATTTGTCTGGACACACAGATATCCGCAAAAGTAAAAAAGCTGGCATCTCTTCCTGCGTCATAATCCCGTATCGCTTTAAATAATCCAATCATTCCCTCCTGAATTAAGTCCTCATTGTCACCACCGAGAATAAACATGGACTTTGCTTTTTTTCGCACCAAATCCTTGTATTTGTTAATGATGTAATCCGTGATTTCCTTTTCGCCGTCACGAATTCGAACAATCAATTCTTCATCGGAAAAATTTTCATAATCCTTCATGTTAGCCTCACTTTGTCATCTGCTGACGAACGATTTCATACGCCAAAACACCGGCTGCTACCGATGCATTCAAGGAGTCAATCTCACCTTTCATGGGAATGGAAGCATGGAAATCGCACTTTTCTTTTACCAATCTGCTAACGCCTTCCCCCTCATTACCGATGACCAAGCCAATAGCACCGGTCAAATCCAAGCGGTACATGGTTTCCCCTTTCATATCAGCACAGACGAACCACATTCCTTCTTTTTTCAATGCTTCTATCGTGGCAGCCAAATTTGTTACCTTTGCCACCATCGTATAATTTAATGCTCCGGCAGAAGTTCTTGCCACAGTAGCCGTAAGTCCCACGGCTCTGTTTTTGGGAATAATCACACCATGGGCCCCGGCAAGATGTGCGGTTCGGATAATCGCCCCCAGATTATGAGGATCTTCGATTCCATCCAAAAGGAAAAGAAAAGGTTTTTCTCCTTTTTCTCTTGCCAGTGCCAGCATATCTTCCACTTCTGCATATTCATAAGCTGCCACTACAGCAATTACGCCTTGGTGCTTACCGGTTTCCGACATCTGATCCAATCGTTCCTTGGATACAAATTTCACCAGACAATTTTGTTTTTTGGCTTCCCTTTTGATTGTCATAACCGGTCCGTCCTGACATCCGTCCAACACAAATAATTTATCCACGGTTTTTCCGGAACGAAAGGCTTCTATTACTGCATTTCTTCCTTCTATGTATGATTCCGTATATCCCATAACGTTACTCCTTCGCTGTTTCCGTTAATTGCTGAATTCCTTTTTTGACCAGATATGTGATTCTTGGCAAATCATCCTTCAAAAAAAGATATCCAATCACTGCTTCAAACCCTGTGGCTTTCCGATAATCTTTTAAATCTGCATTCTTAGGTGCGGTATGCGACTTTGCATTTCTTCCCCGCCGATAGACCTGCTCTTCCTCTTCATTTAATTCCGGCAATAGTCCGTCCATCATTTTGGCCTGTGATGCAGCCTTCACGTACCAGGTTGCTTCTTTATGCAATCTCTGCACAGCACAATTTTTTTTCTGCACAATCATACTGCGAATAATCAATTCATAGATTCCATCACCGATATATGCAAGAACCAAAGGCGAATAGGAATTTAATTCCTGTTCGCCCAATTCAAATTCTTCACGGATATATTTTACGAAATTAAAATTTTCCGTCATAACATTCCTTCCTTGTTTTATGCTTTATACCACTCTACACCTTCTCTGGTATCTTTTAAAACAATTCCTTCCTTTGCCAATTCATCACGGATTTGATCTGCTTTTGCAAAATCTTTCGCTTTTTTCGCAGCCTTACGTTCTTCAATTTTAGCAAGAACGTATTTTTCCAATTCCGGATCCACACTGCTTTGATTTTTCAAATTTTCGCCTGCTGTCAATAAATCCAAAGAAAGCACTTCATCAAAACGCTCTACCAATTTTCGTTTTGTCACGTCGGAAATCGGTGCTTTCAGCATATCATATACTACGGTAAGCGCCATGGAAGTATTTACATCGTCTGCCAATGCATCCCCGAATTTGGTCTCGTACTCCTTATATGCCTTTTCCTCCACTTCGCCTTCCGAAGAAAGATCCGCAATTCTCTTTACGAGCTTTTCATAAGCCACAGTAACATTATCCAACACTTCAAAAGAAAATTCCAAAGGTTTGCGATAATGGGACTGCAAACAGAACATACGATATGCCAAGGGAAGGTGTCCCTTTTCTTCCAACAATGAAACCGTCAAAAACTCTCCCTTAGACTTACTCATCTTTCCGTTTTTATCAATCAAATGGTGCACGTGGAACCAGTAATTGCACCAATCATGCCCAAGATATGCTTCACTTTGTGCAATTTCATTGGTATGGTGCGGGAAGATATTATCCACGCCACCGCAATGAATATCCATGTATTCGCCCAAGTGCTTCATGCTGATGCAAGAACACTCAATATGCCAACCGGGATATCCGTATCCCCAGGGGCTATCCCACTTTAATTCCTGGTCATCAAATTTGGACTTGGTAAACCAAAGTACGAAGTCGCTTTTATTTCTCTTATTGACATCTTCCTGTACGTCATCACGAACGCCAACCATCAATTCTTTTTCACTCTGATTGGAGAACACATAATAATCCTCTAATTTGGAGGTATCAAAATACACATTTTCGCCTGCAATATAGGCATAACCTTTGTCCAACAATACAGAAATCATATGGATAAACGAGTCAATACAATTGGTCGCAGGTTCTACTACGTCCGGGGTCTTGATATTTAATTTTGCACAATCCGAGAAAAAGGCGTCCGTATAGAATTTCGCAATTTCCATGACCGTTTTCTTTTCTCTCTTGGCACCCTTTAACATCTTATCTTCTCCGGTGTCTGCATCACTGGATAAATGTCCGACATCGGTAATATTCATGACACGTTTTACATCATAAGCAAGATAACGCAATGTTTTTTCCAGTACATCTTCCATAATATAACTTCTCAAGTTACCGATATGAGCAAAATGATATACGGTAGGTCCGCAAGTATACATAGCAACCTTTCCCGGCTCTCTGGGCACAAACTCTTCTACCGTTCTGGATAACGTGTTATAAATTTTCATTTTCTCCTCCATTCTCCGGACGCCCTTTTTCTTCCAAATCATTCAGGCGTTCTTCCAGTTCCAATATTCGGGCAATCAATTCCCGATTGGAATTTTCTAATATATTCATTTCTTCTCTAATCGGGTCAGGCAAATGTACCTGATCCAATTTTTCTCTTGGTGCATAACTTTCCTTGCGCTTTACTACGCGCCCCGGGACGCCAACCACGGTGGAATTGGGTGGAACTTCTTCCAAAACTACACTACCGGCACCTACTTTGGAATTCGCGCCTATGGTAAAGGACCCTAACACTTTGGCCCCGGCACTTATCATTACATTATCGCCGATGGTGGGATGTCGTTTTCCCTGCTCTTTCCCGGTACCTCCCAGCGTCACCCCTTGATATAAAGTCACATTATTTCCAATGATGGTAGTTTCTCCAATCACCACTCCGTTTCCGTGGTCAATGAAAAATCCTTCCCCGATTACCGCTCCCGGATGAATCTCAATTCCTGTTTTTCGGACTGCTTTTTGGGAAATCAATCGCGCCCAGAAATAATGATTTTTACAATATAACTTGTGAGCTACCCGATACATTACCATTGCCTTAAAGCTAGGATATAACAAAACTTCCCAATTGCTGTGAATGGCCGGGTCTCTTTCCTTCACAATGCGAATTTCTTTTTTTAGATTACTGATCAATCCCATATTTTGCTCCGTATAGATAGAATACACATAATAAAAGCCTCTTCGGGTAAGAGGCTTTTTTTATCACGACTATTGTTGTTTACAACAACATTTGCCACACTCCTCTGATACATCTTTGGAATACAACTCCCTTGGGCTGGTCAACATACATATCGCCTGAGACGATATTCCTGCCCCGCTTCCGGTAAATCCCAATCCTTCCTCTGTAGTGGCTTTTACATTCACCTGTGAAAGTTCTATCGAAAGTGCATCAGCAATATTTTGACGCATTGCATCAATATAAGGTCGCATTTTCGGTGCCTGAGCAATAATGGTTGCATCAATATTTTCAATCAGAAAGCACTGCTGCTGCAACATCTTACCCACTTCTTGCAAAAGAACCATACTGGAGGCTCCTTTGTACGCCGGGTCCGAATCCGGAAAATGTAATCCGATATCTCCAAGGGCTGCCGCCCCAAGCAGAGCATCCATAATCGCATGAATCAGTACATCCGCATCCGAATGTCCCAGAAGTCCTTTTTCATACGGAATATCCACGCCTCCGACAATCAACTTTCTGCCTTCTGTCAATTTGTGGACATCATATCCCATACCTATTCGCACGGTAATACCTCCATTATTTTATCCTCGTGGGCATTTTAGCCATTCTGCAATGCCTCTCCGAGTTCCATTGCTGCCTGTAATGCCACACCAAGGTATTCTTCAATTTCTTTGATGGAACCGGTCTGTTTTTCTGCCAGTTCATTCGCTGTAGAGATAGATGCGGTAATTTCGTCCAAATCTCCGAAAATGGATTTCAACGCGGTGTTGATTTCCACTGCAGATGTACCGCTGGCAGTTGCCATTTCACCCATTTCTTTTGCAACAACGGTAAACCCTCTGCCGGCCTCACCACTTCTTGCTGCCTCAATGGAAGCATTCAATGCCAAAATCTTTGACTTGGAGGCATTTGCCTTAATTTTAGAAACTACTACCGATGTCTCTTCTACACCTTTTCCAATATTTCCGGTCTTATCCTGCATCTCCTGCAATTTATCAAAAAGATTTTCAAAATGAATGGTCATCATATCAATGGAGTTGTTGATTCGATCGATGGAATCCATAAACATTTCTGCCTTCTGCATTGCCAATTCATTCGAGTTACCACCTTTCGCAAAAGTGGTTACGATACAACCGATTACCTCTCCGCAATCCATCACGGGAACATAATTACGTTCCAACGGTCTGTCATCATCACTCCAAGCAGTACTATGATTCACTGAGCCGGATTCCATGGTACTTTCAATCCAATCAGAATCAGAACCTGCGGGGCTACCTACAGCCAAACGGCTGTCCATTCCTCCAAATCCCTGACTAAATACAAGGGTTCCCTGTGCATCATACAATTCTGCCAACATCTCCTGATTGGTCATGCTTCCCATCATACTTAATGTTTCCGTAACCTGTACCAATTTCTCCTGCATGTGTAAACCTCCAAAATTTCATTTTATGCAGTTTTGAATCTCTATCCCCACTGCATTGCTTTTAAAATAATCACTGCCGTCATTATAGCACTTTTTCCCGCTTTTGTTAAGTACTATTCCTTAATTCATACTTTTTCCCGGTAATTTTTCTTTCTGGTGTCACCATATAAGATTTTGTCCTGCTCACTGGCCGGCACCGACACCATTTTCCCGTGGCGATCATAGTAACTAAGCAGGGAAGAATTCTTCGCCACATGTCTGGTATGATTGTCCGTCAGCAAACGCATCATACCTTCCGTATCTTTTTTCTGAATCAATTCCTTGATTCTTTCATCTTTCTCCTTCTCGGTCAGAATCGGAGTCGCATTCTCCTCTCCTGCCTGTTGCATAACTCCCTCTGTCTTTTGAACCTTTTCTTCGTTTTTCTCCGCCGCTTCGGCTTTTGACGCCTCTTGCGTACCCTTCAATATTTTCGCAGTTTCTTTCTCCTTGGTTGGTTCTTCTTCATACCAAAAAATCTGCAGAAGTTTTTGAAATGCATTTTTAATCCCCTGCCAAATTTGATTTGCAGTATTTTTTATTTCTTTCAGGCCATCCTCTGCCTGCCATTCCTGCTTAGAATTGCCCGGTTTTTTTTCCGTTTCCCGACGAGCGGTGATATCCGTTGCTTTTCTTTCCTCTTTGGCCTTGGATATTTCTTTTTCTTTGAAACCTTCCTTTTTCTCTTCGGATCGTTCCCATACAACACCATTGTCATCGTAGTCCAACAAAAAGGCAGGTGCTTTTTCTTCTGTTTTCTTCTTTCCTGTCGTCCCTTTTACATAGGGATTCTGCGGATATTGATTGTTAATTCCGTGAATCATTTTTCTTGCCGTGTCATATCCAAAAGTGTATTTTTCACACTACGCCACGGGCACCTCCTTTCTCTCTTTTTTAATCTTCCACATTCAACTTTTCCGTTGTTTTCGGCAAACCACTTAAACCATCCGATTGATCCACACACCCTTTTTTACCAAAATCATACCTATCACACATTTCACCGCCTCTAACATCTGGCAAAGGAAGAAAATGGTAATAATTCCAAGGGTGGTATACTTTACCAATAGCATAGCACAAGGCACACAAATTAACCACACAAAACAACTGTCAAACAAAAAAGTAACAATGGTTTTTCCGCCGGAGCGCAGCACAAAATAAGTTGCGTTGGCACAGGCATAAATCGGCATGCAGACAGCGGAAATACGTATGAATTTGACCGCCATCTCTTTGACAAAATCCGTAGTATTATATACCGCCGGAAACAACGGTGCCACCAGAACCATAATAAGACCCACCGCAACGCAAGTTCCCACCGAAAACCAAATCAACCTCGGTGCCGCTTCCTTAGCTTCCTTTAATTTGGCCGCCCCCAAAAGCTGTCCGAGTACAATAGCAATTCCATGCGCAAACGCAATAAACGTAACGTTAAACAGGTTGGAAATGGTGGAAGAAATATTCATTGCACTTACCACTTCCAAGCCTCGCACCGAATAACACTGAAGCATTACCGTAGAACCACCTGCCCAAAGCATTTCATTGATGGTAAGTGGCGTTCCCTTTTTTAATATATTCCATGTCAGTTGCTTGGGTATGTAAAATTTGCGATAAATTCCTTTCACATACGGAAGCTTCGCCCCCTGACCATGCGCCCATAATACAACAATTCCCAACTGAACAAATCGGGAAATGACGGTCGCCAAGGCCGCCCCTTCCACTCCCATCATAGGGAATCCGAATTTTCCGAAAATCAAAACATAATTTAATGCGGTATTTAGTACCACCGCCACCACACCTGCCACCATAGGCGGGGTTGCTTTCCCACATTCCCGTAAAGTCCCGGAATAGGACTGCTCAATGCCGATTGGAATCATTCCGATTAAGATGACATAAAGGTATTGTCTTCCGTATTCCAGTGTCTGCTTCGGCGAAATGTCTGCAGATTCGCCCTGTAAATATAGTGAAATCAAAGGCTCCCAAAACCGAAACAAAAGCAAGCTTCCTGCAATGCACAAAAGAAAGCAGGACAAAAGCTTAAATCGGAAGGAATATTTAATCCCCTCCGTATCTCCCTTTCCGTAATACTGCGCTGTAAATATTCCGGCACCGGATACCGCGCCAAACAAGGTAAGATTAAAAACGAACAGAAGCTGATTCACTACTGCCACGCCGGTCATCTGTTCCGTTCCCAGCTGGCCCACCATGATATTATCAATCAGCCCTACAAAATTTGTAATTGCATTCTGTATCATAACCGGAATCGCAATTTTCAGGGCTGCACCATATATTTTTTTCCCTTTCATATTTTCCTTCTTTCTTAAATTCTCTATTTTCACATAAAAAGGCCGGTATTACTACCGGCCCAAACAACTTATGATCTTCCACCCAATAACGGATTATGCCCCAACAGGGGATTGGCTGCGGTTAACGGATTTGCGCCGTTACCGGTACCCATTCCACCATTTCCGTATCCATTTGTCTCGCCATATCCGGCATTCATTCCCGATGACTGTTTATTTCCGCCATAAGGAGTGCTTTGCCCAAGTCCTCCGTAGAGAGGTGCAAAAGCAGGTGCCTGCTGCGGCGCTGCGGCGGGCGTCACCTGAGTTGCTCCGCCAAGAAGAGGATTTCCCGAATATAAGGAACTATGCTGCTGCGGTGATTGAGTCACGGGAGCGGCACCGTAAGGGGAATTTCCCATTCCGGACAACATAGGATTACTTTGGCTCAATGCCGGATTACCTGCTCCGTATCCTTGCGGCACGTAAGTCTCCTGTACGGGAGGTTCCGGGGTTTTGGGTTTATTCAAAGAAGGTGTTTCAAAAACATATTCCTGAGAAGCTGCTCCGTAACTACCGGAACCGCCTGTATTGTATGAGGACGCTTCCGATACGGAAGAATTATCACTTGTTGCAGGAATAACATTTGCCGCACCTACTCTTGGTTGATTTAAAGACGGTGTTTCAAATACATATTCCGAAGAATTGTTTGCACTTGTCGCTGATGCACCCAAAAACGGATTGGTGGCCGCATTTAACGAGGGTGAATCAAATACATACTCCGGCGCAGGTACACTCTGAGGCTGTGCGTTTAATGACGGAGATTCAAATACATACTCCGGTGTCGGTGCACTCTGAGGCTGCGCGTTTAATGACGGAGATTCAAATACATACTCCGGTGCCGGTACACTCTGAGGCTGCGCGTTTAATGACGGAGATTCAAATACATACTCCGGCGCAGGTGCACTCTGAGGCTGTGCGTTTAGTGACGGTGTTTCAAACACATACTCCGGCGCAGGCGCACTCTGAGGCTGTGCGTTTAATGACGGAGATTCAAATACATACTCCGGCGCAGGTGCACTCTGAGGCTGCGCGTTTAGTGACGGAGATTCAAATACGTACTCCGGTGCCGGTGCACTCTGAGGCTGCGCGTTTAATGACGGAGATTCAAATACATACTCCGATGCAGGTGCACTCTGAGGCTGCGCGTTTAGTGAAGGTGTTTCAAACACATACTCCGATGCAGGTGCACTCTGAGGCTGCGCTGCTTTATTTGCATTTAAAGAAGGAGACTCAAATAACGGTGTTTCTCCTTCCGAAACATTTGCATTGTTATTATTTGAAAGAAATTCCAATTTAGGCACATTAATCATCGCTTTAGGCTCTGCATTATACACAGAAGAAAGTGCAATCGTTCCGATGGTTGCTCCCTTTCCGCCATTCTTCTTTGCCTGTTTTGCCATTTCCTTAACATGTTTTTTTACGTTGAATTTACAATTCGGGCAAAGTTTCACCGAATCATCGACAATTCTCTTACATCCCGGGCACTCCAACATTGCCATAAACGATAGCCTCCTCAATACCTCTCTATCACAAACGAATCTCCATAATAATATTCCGAATCCGTTTTATGTGACACATAATTAAGTATAAACAATCATCTTTAAGAAATCAATTCCTTTTTCCTATCATTTTTATAAAAACTGTCGTAAAAACAATGTAAATGATTTTTTCAAAAAAGTGTTGACAATTTAATTTAAATTGGATACAATAGCAAAGCAGGTTAAAAATGAGTGACCAAAACGGGGTCTTAGCTCAGCTGGGAGAGCATCTGCCTTACAAGCAGAGGGTCACAGGTTCGAGCCCTGTAGGCCCCATTTAATTCATTTTCCTGTTACAATCTATGGCGAGATAGCTCAGTTGGCTAGAGCACACGGTTCATACCCGTGGTGTCGAGGGTTCAAATCCCCCTCTCGCTACTACCCAAAATGTGTGGAAACCTTGAAAAATCAAAGGTTTCCACTATTTTTTTGTGTCATTTCTTTTCTTGAAATCTTGTTTACTTTTTTATTTAAAATGCTTTACAGGTCCCGGTTTTACATATTTCCTTCAACCAATCCACATACACTTTTGTATTCTCACAAGAAAACGTCATGTGGCCTTGTCCTTTTTCCACCCTATAGTTCGCTTCAGGATAGGCTTTTTTTATCCCCTTTCGGCATGTTTTGTAGGCTTTTTCGTCTTCACCAAAGAAAAAATACATCTGCTTTTGCATTTCCTTCGTCGCAGGCGGGAAATCGAAGGTATAGCAACATTCCACCTGATTTTTGATGGACTGCCGGGTCAAAAACGGAGCCACGGATACCAAGGACATAATCATTGGCTTTAAAGAAGCTATTTTATCTCCCGCAAACGCCTTCAAAAACTTCATATTCATTGCCTCATCCACTGTTTTCTCTTTAAACAAGCGAAGCATGGATTTAAATTTAAAATACATAAACACCTTATAAGCTTTTGACAAACGAATCATAGGGGCACCGTCAAAAAACAGATTTTCCACATTTGTACCGCTTTCCTTCAACTGTCGAAAAAGCTCCATACCAATTTCCGTTCCCATGGACTGTCCGTAAATCATTTTAATGCAGTCAATCCCGGTTTTCGCCAAGTATTCGGCAATTTCCTTTGCTTCTCCCTTTCTTGTCGTAAAATCCTTACTGTTTTCATGATGTCCGTTGTAAGTAGGTATAACAATAAAGTACTCATCACACAATTGGGTAGCGATGTATTCCAAACATTCTCCCGGGCAAAAAGAACCGGTAAGCATCACAATCACCGGGTGATTTTTTTCTCCGTAAACCTCAAATTTCATATTCATATCCTCCCTACAATTCATCTATGGACTGTTCTAAACTTTGCAGTATCTTTTGTAGCACTTCTCGGTTTTCCTCCGGGATTTCCTGTAGCAAATCCTCTACCTTCTTTATCATTTCTTCATGCAACTTTTGATGATACCAAAATACCGTTTGTCCCTTTTTGCTAAGCGAAATCAATACCTCATTTGTCCTCTCTTTCGACGCTTTTTTTATGATCATCTCCTTCTCTGCCAATTTATTGGTCGTTTGCGATACTGCCCCTTTGGTAATCCCTAAGAGCGAGGAAATCCTTGTCGTGGTTATTTCTCCATGCGAACCAATGATTTCAATCATATGCACCTCAGCCGGATACAGCCAATCTTCCGTTCCGTATTGTTTTGCTTTCTTCGTTTTTTGATTGTATTTATTAATGATGCGATAGACATTTTCTAAATAATTCATTGTTTCCTCCCTTGTTGTTTAGCAACTAAACAATATTATAAATCAAATTTTCTCGACTGTCAAGACATCGCCACTGCAGATCCTAATATAAGTCGCCCCGACAATGTTATTTCACTCCAAAACCGCTTTCCCAAAAACAAAAAAACCGTGAAATGCTCTCCTTCGCATTTCACGGTTTTCTTTTCCTTAATTCATTACAATTACAACATATTACAAATCAATGCTTCCGTTTACGGCACCGTCATTTACGGTATAATATGCCTTCTGGTCTTCCGGCTTAACATAAAGATTGATATCCTTAATTGCAGCTTTGTTATTTGCCTTGTAATCTTTCACTGCCTTCTCCATAAGCTTATCCATATCGTACTGCTGGCTATATACCTCTAAATAAACTGCTTTCTTAGGTGTACTGCTTTTCTTTTCTGCCATTTTATCCTCCTATTCCACAACCACACACGTTGCATTTTCAAATGTTTCGTTAGCTTAATATTATATCAGGAAATTTTGTATGTCAACTTTTTCAGTTTTCCCATTTCTGTATCGATACGCTTTCTCACTTTTCAATGCTTCCGCTTCCAAAAAAGTCATCTTAACCATCTCTGCCAAGCGTTCACTTCGCATTTAAATACATCCTAAACTTCTCCATAAAAGCTTCCGTTTCGCCATAAATACAGCTTACATTCTTTCCGGTGCTTCAAATCCAAGCAAAGAAATACAGCTTTCCAAAATTGCTAACGTATCCTTCAAAAGTGCAATATAGCCTTCCTTTTTCTTTGCATCTTCCTCGGCCAAAATCTTAGTTCCGTGGTAGAAAGAATTGAATACATTTGCCAAATTATAAATATAAGCACAAACCTTATGCGGGGCTCTTTCTTCAAAAGCTTCCTCAATCATGGCATTAAAGCCGGCAAGATTCATCAAAAGCTCTTTTTCCGCCTTGCTTTCCGGAACATTGCGACTTAGCCCTTCCAAAACGCCACCACTCTGCTGATATTTTGCCAAAATGGATTTCATTCTTACCATGGTATAAAGGATATAGGGGCCGGTGTCCCCTTCAAAAGAAGTAAATCTTTCCGTATCAAAAATATAATCCTTGGCTGCCTGATTGGACAAATCGCCGTATTTTACTGCTGCCAATGCAATCATTGCAGCGGTCTTCTTGGCTTCCTCCCCGGGAAGTTCCTTGTTTTCCGCAATTTTCACTTCCATCTGGTCGCTAATCTGTTTCAAAAGGTATTCCAACCGAAGCACGCCGCCGTCTCTTGTTTTAAAAGGCTTTCCGTCCGCCCCGTTCATGGTTCCGAAACCGATAAACTCCAGCGCCGCCTCCTCTCTGATGAGCCCTGTCTTCCTTGCACAACGGAACACCTGCTCAAAATGAAGTTCCTGTCTCTTATCCACTACGTAAATAATGGCATTGGGAGAAAAATCTCTTTCTCTTTGTACAATCGTCGCCAAATCCGTAGTTTCATAGTTGGCTGCCCCATCGGATTTTAAAATGATGCAGGGAGGAAGTTCCTTTTTATCTGTGTCCTTCTTTACATCCACCACCAATGCACCTTCACTGATGTAGGCATGTCCGTCCTTTTTCATCTTTTCTACCATGGGCGGAATCAAATTATCCACATCGGATTCTCCCATCCACAAGTCAAAGTGAACGTCCAGCTTTTCATAATTCTTTTTTAAATCGTTCACGGATACTTCCAAAATATGTTTCCAAAGAGCACGGTATCCTCTTCTTCCGCTCTGAAGCTGGGCCGTTGCCTGTAACGCTTTTGCCTTATATTCCTCATCCGTTTTGCATTTTCCACTGGCAAACGGATAGATTTCCTCTAATTCACTGATGGTAAAAGGAGGCTCCGCAGGATATTCTCCTTCAAAGCTTTCATCAAAATAGGGCAATTCCGGTTTCCGCACATTCAATTCCGTAATAATCTGCCCCATGGGAAGTCCCCAGTCGCCAAGGTGTACATCACCGATTACCTTATGGCCTGCATATCTGGCAATACGTTTGATGCTCTCACCGATGATGGCAGGGCGAAGATGGCCTACATGCAACGGCTTTGCCACATTCGGTCCGCCGTAATCCACTACGATGGTCTGCTGTTTTTCCGGTGTTTCCACACCGAATTTCTCACTCTCCATCATTTCTGCAATATAGGAGGCCACAAAGGTTTCTTTTAATTTCAAATTCAAAAATCCGGGAGCTACCGCCTCTACGGAAGAAAACACTTCCGTTTCCTGCAAAACATTCGCCACATCCGTAGCAATCATAATTGGTGCTTTTTTGTAAGCCTTTGCTGCTGCCATTGCTCCGTTACACTGATATTCGCATAAATCCGGACGGTTACTTATTGTTACGCGTCCATAGGACGCTTCATATCCGGCTTTTTCAAAAGCCGCCTTCATCTCTTCCGAAATTACATCCATAAACTTTTTCATACTCTTTAACCATGCCTTTCTTTTTTCGAAAATTCGCATCCGCAGTAATCCTGACGGTATAAATTATATTCCTTGGACAATTCAATACTTCTTTGATATCCGTTTTTCTTTTTAAAATCCGACGGCAAAAACACAATGCCGTTTTGCGCGCCGATTTCAGTCCCTAATCGGTTGAGTAAATCAGCATTTTTCAATGGGCTGATGGTCAACGTTGTCGTGTAATATTCAAACCCATGCTCCACTGCATATTGCGCCGTCTTTTCCAATCGAAGCCGAAAACACTTTTCGCACCGGCTTCCTCCCTCTTTGCACTCCTCCAATCCCCGGATTCTTTCCAGATACACAAGGGGTTCATACATTCCCCTGGCGAATTTAAGCTCACCGCCGTTTTTTTCATTCATCTGTACAATCAACCGTTCCTGCTCTGCAACCCGCTTCTCGTATTCTTCTTTTTCGGTAATGTTAGGATTGTAGTAATACACCGTAATATCGAAAAATTTTTCCAGGTATTCCAAACAATAGCTACTGCACGGAGCGCAGCAGCTATGTATTAACAAGGTTTTCTTTTTTCCTTCTTTCGATAAATCCGCAAGAATTCCTTCCAATTCTTTTTGATAATTTTTTTTGCCTGTGGTATTGGTCTGCATCACACTTCCACCTTAACAATATCTTTCCACATATTCTTCGTTGGGAATCGGTCTGGAATAGAAAAATCCCTGTACCATGCGACATCCCATCTGCTGTAGCATTTTAATCTGTTCTTCCGTTTCCACCCCTTCGCAGACTACTTCGATTCCAAGGCCTTCTGCCATCTCCATAATCTTTTGCAGCACCACCTTACTGCTGGCACTGGTTACGGATTCACTGAAAAATTCCCGGTCAATTTTAATAATATCAAAGGGAATATCCTTTAACATGTTAAGGGAAGAAAAACCGGAGCCGAAATCATCCATGGCAAGACGTACGCCACATTCCTTCAGCTGCTTCATTGTCTCTATCATCTTCACCCGTTCATCCAAGAATACGGTTTCCGTAATTTCCAATTCGATGTAATTTTGCGGAATGTTATAGGTCTTAATGATTTTCTTAATATTGTTTACGTAATCAGGATTATGAAGCAAAATTCTGGACTGATTTACCGATACGGGATATACCATTTTCCCCTGGTCAATCAGCTCTCTCATTTGCTGGCACACCATCTCCAACATATAAAAGTCTAACTTTTCAATAAAGCCGTTGTTTTCAAAAACCGGAATAAAAATATTTGGCATCACCATACTGCCGTCGGGCTTAATCCAGCGAACCAAGGCCTCCGCTCCTGCCACCTGATTTTTAAAGATGTCACACTTTGGCTGCATATATACTTTAAATTCACCGGTCGCCAAAGCTCTTTGCATGTCGGTTTCAATACGATCTACTTTACGCATATCCGTAACGATTTGCTCAGAATATACTGCCGTCATTTCCTTTTCGTCACCGTTTAAGGTCTTTCTGGCAACGTTGGCATGGTCAATCATTACATCAATATCTTTTTCATTTTTTCGAACCTGATAAATACCGGTTTTAAAACGAATGGGATATTTTACCCCCTTTCCTCTGGCATCCTCGTTGACTTTTTTCTTAAACTGCATCAAACGTTGATCCACGGAATTATCATTTACGATAATGGCAAGGAACTGGTCGGCATTCATTCGAACGCACAACTCTTTATCCGAGAAAATCTCATCAAAATTCTTAATACAGGAAACCAACACTTCATCGGCACGTTTATGACCGTATGCTTCGTTAATGTATCTGAAGTTGGCAATGTCAAATCGATAAATAACAAAAGGATGCTCCCGAAACGCACTCATAATGTTCATGGCAAATTCTTTAAAGAAGTTGATGTTTTTGCCCTTCGTAACCGGATCCTCATACGCCAATTTTTCGATGGTAATGTTTGCTTTTTTGGCAGTTGCCCATACGAAAATAATGGTAGCTATCAACAAAGAAATAATGGTAATACAAGAAAGCACGCTTCGAAATACCAACGGCTGAATGTTGTCATCCACCAAATTGTCATTGTACATACTGATAAAATAGATGCCTTCCATATTCTGAACCGGATAGAAACAAATCTGCATCGTTTCCTGCTTTGCCGTTTTGATACTGATATGTCCTTCCATACTTTCCTGCATATTCTGGCGCATGGTTTCCAAAAGAAGTCGGGCGTCCTCCTTGCCGTCAGAATAATTAAAGGCTCCCATAAAGAAATCCGTATGTTCCTTGTCAATGATGGTTGCGTCCTCACTTCTCGCCAAAATATTACCTTCCTGGTCCAAAATGTAGCATTCACCCATTTCATTCAGGTAATTGTATGCTCGATCGGTAAATACATTTTTCAAACTGACGGTAGCTACGACATATCCCTTCACAAAGCCACCGTATTCCATAGGCGATGCAATCAAAATATGCTCCGCTCCGTCCTCATACTCACTCTGCGAAATCGCCACATAAGTCCCGGTAATTTGGTCCAATTCCGCCCACAATTCATCCCACAAAAATCCTACCCGGCTTTTGTCATAGCGATTACCGTCATAATATACATCACCGGTATTGGAAATAAACGAAAAGGTATCTATCCTCTCATAATAACCAAATTCCTGCAAAACCTCATGAACTCTCACACTGTTATAAGCATACGCCTCATCTCCCATGGTTTCTGCCGCAGCCTCCACCAACTCCACAATGTAATCAATGGAGCCGTCTAAGATTTCACCACAGGAATAATGCCTGGAGTGAAAATCTTCCGACACTTCCTCCCGGTAAGTTTTTTCCAAAGACATAACAAACCAGAAACACACCTCAAGGCTGAGTCCCAGAATAAATAATCCCGCAATGAGGACTTTCATCATCGATTGTTTTTTCTTTCCATATTTTTCCTGCATGAATAGCTTCCTTTTTATCCAATCATACTAGATTTTAATCCGGTAAAATTCATCTTTTCAAACTACTGTTTTTTTTGATACATAGATGAGTAAATTATATCACATTTCCCTACCGGTTACAAGTTTCCTTTTCCTTGCAAACCCAAAGTCTTTATAGTAAAATTTAATCATAAAAACCACAAAAATGACAGAAACAAAATTTATAAATAACAGGAGAGACTCATGATTCCCATTATTCAAGAAATAAAAAAAGTTATCCACGGAAAAGATGAAGTTATTTTTCTGACTCTTTGTGCCATTCTTTCCGGCGGACATGTTTTACTGGACGACATTCCCGGTGTAGGAAAAACAACACTTGCCATGTCCTTTGCCAAAGTTTTGTCCTTAGATTACAAACGCATGCAGTTTACTCCGGACGTTCTTCCCAGCGATCTTGTGGGATTTAATTTATATGACAAAAATACCAATGCATTCCGCTTTCAGGAGGGAAGCGTATATACCAATTTGTTTTTAGCAGACGAAATCAATCGTACTTCCCCCAAAACCCAGTCGGCGCTATTGGAGGTCATGGAAGAAGGAAAAGCCACGGTTGAAGGCGTTACCCGCGAACTGCCAAAGCCGTTCTTTGTCATTGCCACCCAAAATCCCATCGGTTCTTCGGGAACCCAGAAATTACCGGAATCCCAGTTGGACCGCTTTTTGGTATGCCTTTCCATGGGATATCCCGATTCTTTGCATGCCATCGAAATTTTAAAAGGCAATTCCTCCAAAGATTTGTTATCTATTGTTCCTATGGTGAACCGGGAAGAATTTTTGAAAATGCAGGCAGACTGTGAAGCCGTCTTTGTGAAAGAATGTCTTTATGACTATATTGTCGCCTTAACCGAAGCCACCAGGAATCCGGAACTGTTTTCTTTGGGTCTTAGCCCCAGAGGAAGCATTGCCCTTTTGAAGATGGCAAAGGCATCCGCCTACTTGTCCGGACGAAATTACATTACTCCGGAAGATATTCAGGACGTATTCTATGCCACCGCCAACCACCGGGTAAAGCTTAGTTCCAAATCGTTAGCGGCAGGCAAAAAAGTGAAGGAAACCCTTGAAATTGTCTTACAGCAGGTGGAGATTCCTTCTCTTTCCCCTTCCGACTACATCGGCTAACTTTGTTTTTAGATGTGCTCTCGTTGCTTTGTATTCATCGACCGGCAAAAATTGTTTTTTATCACTGTTTGCGTCGCCGCCCTCCCGGCGGTGGAATGGAGACTCCCATGACCAAAACTACCATCACCAATCAAAAAGCCAATCGAAAATATCAAATTTCCTATCTGGCTTTTCTACTCTTTTTTCTTTTCGGTGCTTTGTTTTATCGCCAACCGTTCTTGGCGATACTTTTGTTGCTCTTAATTCTTTTACCGGTTCTGTCGGTTTTTCTTTGTCGATATCTTTCCCAAAGGTTGCAAATCACCATTGCCCCCAAAAACGACTTTGTCACCATCGGTTTTCCCCTTTTTTTGCAGATAAAATTTAAAAATCCCACCTGGATTCCTTTGCTGAATTGCCGCATTCTGTTTCATTACGAAAACCTTTATTATCCCAATGAGGATACCACGGTCTTTACCTTGCCGGCGCAACCCGGGAAGACCTTAGATTACGAGCTTTCCTTTCAAACCCGCTATGCAGGCATGATGCAATTTTTTATCAAAGAATTGCAAATCACGGATTTTCTTCACCTGATTACTTATTCCATTCCGTTAAATCATTCCTTGCAATGCGCAGTCTTTCCAAAGGAAATAACACTCTCTGCCCCGGCTAAGCTTTCCAAAACAGAGTCCGAGTTTGAGGAAGACTTCTCTGCACTTTACGGACAGCCCTCCGGTGACATTAAAGAAATCCGGGAATACGTTCCGGGAGACCGGTTGCAACTAATCCATTGGAAAATGAGTGCCAAAGCAGATTCCCTCTTGGTAAAAGTGCAAGAAAAAAGTGCCCTGCACTATCCGTCTTTCCTTTTGGAGCTGCAATGTGATACCCTGCAAGATACCTTGACCACCTTCTATGCTTTAGGAAACTTTTTCCTTTCCCAAAATGAATTTTTTCAGGTAATGGCATTTTGCAAAAGCGACCAAAGCTTTACCCCCATTTTGGTTAACGATAAGGAATCGTTACAAAAAGCAATGCTCTCGCTTTATTTAAAACCTTCTTATCCTGCTCCCTACAACGTTTCCGACATTTATCGGCAACGTTACGGCAGCGAAAGTTGTTTTATTTACATTCACGGAACCACGATAAAGGAAATGGGTAATTTATGATCTCACTTTTTTTAAGCCCCGAAAAAAAAGAATACATGTATCAGGAAAAGGAATTGGAAGCGAAAGGAATTTCCTTATCCGAAATCCGCACCCCCGCCTCGGAAAACCGGGGTTTTCTTTGCATGATTCGGGGATTTCTCATTTTCTTTGCCTCTTTTGGAACCATTGGCGGCTTAATCAGCGCCTTTGAACTGCCGTTCCATCTTCCTTTGGTATGTCTTGGCTTCTTTTTCATATCCATGTATGTAGCGTTTCTGTACTATAACCGCGTAACCTTTTACCTTGGTTATCTTTTGGTGTTCTTTCTGTTTACCGTTTCCATTTTTTCGTTTTATTGGTACGTCAACAGTGGTTACCAGGCATTTATGAATACGGTTTACGAAAAGTACAGTGACTATTTTTACCTGTCCTCCGTACGGCAGGCTACCGAATACATTACGGACCGGAAACTTACCATCAGCGTCGCCATGCTCTTTATCGGAACGTTTCTTTCCATTTTACTTAACATTACTATCTCAAACCGCATGAGTCTTTTCCGGACGTTTCTGGTTACGTTTCCTTTTATTCAAATTGCTCTTTATATTCAGGAAACCCCGCCGGTATTTTACATGGCATTGCTCTTATCCTGCTATATCACCGTAGGATGCCTGTCCCGAAGCGAGCACTTTCGCATTTCTTCGGTCAAAAAGCAAAAGCAACGTTACGAACGGATTCGAAAAAAGAATCTGCAAATTCATTCCTACTTATCCGATGGCTACGCTATGCTGATTTTAACCATCTATAGCGTTATTTTCAGTTGCTTGTTCTTGTTTCTTTGTTCCGGTATTTTCTACTCGGACTTTGGCGGACGATATACCCAAAACAAATTGAAGGCCACCACCGACGAATATGTAAAAATCTTCGTCCAGAACGGAATCGGCGGATTTTTTGACCGCTACAGCGGTACCGGCGGATTAAATCACGGCATGCTAGGAGGCGTCAGCAGTGTAAGACCGGATTACGAAACGGATTTGGAAGTCACCTTCGTTCCTTACTCCGGAGAAAGCATTTACTTAAAGGGATATACCGGCATTTATTATGACCAAAATCTGTTTTCTCCTTACACACCGGAAGAGTTGTCCCTTTCTTTCGTATCCGAATCGGCTTCGCAGGACTATTTCCCGCTTCCCGCTACCGACCGAAGGGCCAGAATGCAAATTACACTTTTGGATACCACGGAAACCCTTCTTCCCTATGATACCTACTATCATGTTGCCAATACTTACAGCACAGGCATCGCTCCCTCGCCTCGTATTTCTACTACCACAGATGGGGAAGCAATTTTACAGGCCTTTACTCCGCAAACGGACACTCTGTCGGATTTAACCGAAACGGCTTTTGAAATACACTACATCCCTTACGAATCCTTGACTTATTATGAAAAGAATCCGGACATTACGGAAGAAATGGAAACCGCCGTTTACGAAGACTGTCTGCAAATTCCGGACTATTTGCTTCCTGTACTTCAGGACTTTTGCTATGATGCCGGTCTGTTGGAATTAAAAGAAGCAGCCGATGCGGCAACCACCTACGAAGAGGCACAGCAGGCAAGACTTGCCATTGCTTCTGCTTTAAAGCGATACTTTGCAACAGAATTTTACTATACCATGGCACCAGGCACAGCCCCCAGAAACAGCGATTCCGTAGAATATTTTCTTACCGTCCAGCAAAGAGGATACTGCGCGCATTTTGCGTCTTCTTCTGCCCTTATTTTACGTTACCTTGGCATTCCCACAAGATATGCGGAAGGCTATTGCATGCAGCTTAGTGACGTGTTAAATGCCTCCGTGGTAAGCACTAACACGGTAGGATGGTTTGAAGGCGAGAATTACCTTGCCGATTCCGGTTTGGTAAATGTTGCCCTATCGGACGGTGCGGCCCATGCCTGGGTGGAAATTTACATTGACGGATATGGCTGGATTCCTTATGAAATGACACCCCCTTCCACGGAAGATACGGTGAATCTGTTCCAGTTTGCCGGCCTTTTCTCCGGATTGTTGCAAAACGCTTCCTCCGCTACGATTCTTCTTTCCGAAGGGGCGTCGGAAACCCCGGATACCGAAGATACTTCCCCCGGCTTTTCCTTCCGGTACATGGACTTTTTATTAAAACCGTTACTTATCATACTGGCATGTGCCTTTTGCCTCCTTCTTCTTGCTTTCCTTTTTCAGGACTTCCAAAGAAAATGGAGAATTTCAAGACTCCTAAAAAAGGAGCGATACGCTGAGGCACTCCTGCTTAGCTACCATCATCTGGTTTGGTATTTGCAAAAGAAAGAATTGCTGACAAGGCAAAACCCTACCCCCAGAGACACTACCGCATTTTTGGAACGGTATCTGGAATTCGAGTATAACGAAACAAAGCAGACCGAGAAAAATAACCGTTCAAAGCCAATCCTTCTGCCAAACTATTTGGAAATGATTCATCAGGCAGCCTACGGACCTGACGGCATTAACAAGGAACAATATCAGAAAGCGTCCGACATTACCGCACTGCTTTTTCAAAAAGTCAGAAACAAAGAAAAAGAAAACAGAAAAGAAAACAAGAAAAAAAGGAAATGCTGATTGCATTTCCTTTTTCATGCGGGAAAAGGGACTTGAACCCTCACTTCCTACGGAAACATGATCCTTAGTCATGCCTGTCTGCCAATTCCAGCATTCCCGCGCGACTTGATTATAATATCAAATCCCGGGATAAATGTCAATGGTTTTTATAAATTTATTTATTGATAACCAGTAATGCTGTTCTTTGTCGTTTTTTGTACTCCAATGACACAATCAAAATCCTTATGTAACACAAATAAAAGCAGACGCTCCACGCCTTACTGTGACAGATTTCCTATACTACTTAATAAGGATATCGTACAATTCCCGTTTCATTCTCATATCCTCCGGAACACCAGATATTTGAATATGTGTTTTCTACAGCTAAAACAGAATCTGTCACTTCCGGTCCGGACGTTCCATAAGTTGGCATTCCATTTTCATCGCTTCCTATCATATATACCGTCATTCCGTTTTCATCTACATGCGAATCTAATATTTCTACCAAACCATTTACATATGATATTTGATAGGAAAAGACATTACCGGACTCGTATATTTCATTTACCCAAAAAGTGCCGTTTAACAATCCGTTGGTTACGGTCCCATCTGTAATTTCTGTTCTATGATTTCCAACATGTACACTCGTTGCCGAAAAATTTCCGTCAAACATTCCGTTCACGCATTCCGATCTTAACCAACCATAGCAGGAATCCGTATAATAAAATGCGTATCCTATGTCATCCGCTATCGGTATCAGCGAAATATGAAGTGCCTCATAATAGGGATCTATCATGATTTTAAACCCATCATAAAGAATGTACAAAGGACCGGCATTGGACTGTGCTCCCTGAATCGCTTCCACTTCTGCCAAAATGGTATTCCTATCCAATGCCAATGTAACCGTTTCATAATTTTCCGATTGCGCATCTGCAATCAAATCATTCAAGAAAGCTTCACTTTCCGGAGTTAACTCATACCCATAATATGCATGATGATACACACCATCCACCGCACAGGCCTCTACTGCAACCCAACAACTGCCAACACTATCTTCCATCGAATCTTCCGTGGGTTCTTCCGTTAATTCTCCTACTGCATTTTCTCCTTGCATCATTTGTTCCCAAATGACTTCCAAACGCTCCTCTAAATCCTCTGCGTCCATACCGGCATCTTCCAATTCTTCAATTCCTTCTTCCAACACTTCCAACGCAGCCTCATAATCGCCCATAGCTACATACACATCCGCTAAGCCAAGGTATGCATCCTCGCACCTAGGATCAATTTCGATGGCTTCTTCGTATGCGGCAATTGCCTGTTCGTAATCTAATTC
>JAZNKK010000048.1:0-84447 GCA_045578545.1 Lachnospiraceae bacterium | reverse complement strand
GGTTTGGCTCGTGCATATTTATATAATGGAGATATAGAAAAATCAAAAATAATCACTGATTGTTTATATTTGGATTTAAAAGAAGTTGATAGGGATAATAGAGGGACCTATTTTGCTGAAATGTACTATAATATTGCATGTAGGTATTTAGTTCAAGAAAAAATGGAACAAGCCGAAATATATTTTTTGCACGCAATTGAACAATTTAAAACGCGTAGCATATATGGTTATGGTAATAGAGGGGAAGTGGGAATTGCCAGATGTCAATATCAATTAGGAAATATGTTATGGGGACAAAGAATGGAAGATGCAAAGAACTATTACTGTAAAGCGCTAGAGATATTTAAGGCATGTTTAGGAAATGAACATATCGAAACAATCCGTTGTAAAGAAATGATTGGTAGATGTAAAAAAAGTTAATATGATTGTAACATGAAGATAAGCACAACTGCAAAACGCAGTCGTGCTTATTTTTTTGGAATTCATTTTTATAAGTAAAAAAATTCATTTGATAGAATCAAATTACAAAATAAAAAAAGAAAAGGAGGAAAAAATGAACAAAACAAGAGTAAACAGTATTAAAGAATTATTTGATGGTGTAGGACCAAACAACACAACATTGTACACAAATCAAGAGATTGTCGATTTGTTACAAGAGATTCAGAAAACTATGATTGCCGGAATATACGAAAAGACGCATGCAGAGTATATGCGAGAAAAAGATTTAATGATTCACTTTTCTACATTGGCAGCAGAATATGGGTTGAAGGAAACAGAAACATATAAGCGTTTTGAAAAAAATATGAATGAACTTGGCTATACCATTGGAACGTTTATTAAAGGATTGAAAGGAGAGCGAATTGCCAAAAAAGCACTTAAACTGATTTCTTTTGATAAGAATGTAAAAATCCTATATAACGTAGCGCTTGAAGATGAAGATGTACAAGCGGAATATGATGCGATTGTAATTACTCCTTATGGTCTATTCGTAGTAGAAGTAAAAAACTGGGGTTCAGAAATACAGATTAGTGAGAACGGAATATTAAGAAGAAAAGATCAGGAATTTAAGTATGATTTGCCCGGACGAATGAGTGTGAAAGAAGGACTGCTCAGAGAATATTTAGGCGAACTTTTTCCGGAACTGTATCAAGGAATTGTTCTGTTTTCAAATGAGAATGCAAATGTACGAGATAACTATAAACAGATACCCATATGTTATGGTGGTGGAATTGTGTATAGCATTAGAGCTTTTAATAAAGAAGAGATTTTGTCGGCAAGTGAAATTAGCAAGATTGCAAGAATAATAACAAGCAATCACAAAGAACAAAAAACACTTTGTAAAGTAAATTGTGAGGAAATTATAAATGATTATGCAGTGTTGATGGCAGCCATCGAAGAAGCATCGGAAGGTACATATTCTTCAGTCAAAGAACTGATAAATGCGTGAGGGGGTGATGGAGATGTAACTCAGAGAAATGAAAAGATGAAGAGAGGATTTTTACATTTTTTTACAAAGGGAGATGAAGAAAAGGAACAGATAATTAGAAAAGTACTAGTTGGTTCAATGAAGGTAGCGGCGGGATTCGGCTTGGGTATGGCAACCGCAAGAACTATTACACGTTATAAATAATTGATAAGGAGGATTTACTATGATTAAGGCAGAAAGATACGAAATGGAAAATTTGGTGACGGAGTTGTGTTGTAACATGGAAACTATGGATGACGATGAGTTTGAAGAGAAATATAACTCCTTAACTCCAAAGTATCGGCGACAGGTAGACAATGCCTGCTTGGAATTTGCAGATAGTGCGGTCGGAAGCAAAAGCTGGCGTTCGGACTGGTAATAAGCAATAGACAGATTCGATATAAAAGGATTTGAATTAGAACAGCAGAAAAAGGAGGATGAGCTTATGCGAAAAACTAAAGAAGAAAAAAATTTATTGGCAAAACTGGCAAGTGGGGTACTTGATGGCATTGTAGGTAGAGAGTTTGTGTGTGGAAATTACAAGAAAGTGTATTTCGGGAAGTACATCAAGAATGGTGAGCCTGTTTCATACAGAGAAGGAGAGGGGCATAAGTTCTTCAATGGAAAGGAAAATGAGTATTTCCCCGGTAAAAGAGAGGAGGAGCATTTTGATACGGATGAAAAGAAGTTGGAGTTTATGCAAAGATTTGGCTGGCTGATTGATGATGAGGATGCAAAAAAATATAGCGCAAAATTTAAAGGTAAAGTATGATCCTCGGATGGTCGAGCAGAAATACTCCTCCTTATTTCGCGAAAAAAACATTCCATATTATAGCCCAACAAATTAAAAAAAGCCTTTGACTGCACGTTGAGTGCAGTTTTAGGCTGAAGGAGGAAAATTATGGAATTATTAACATTAAGAGAAATTTGCGAATCGATAGGAGTTTCGAGGCGAAGCATCCAGTGCTATGAGAAGGCCGGGCTCATGCGGCCGACAGCCAGGAATAAGTATGGACATTTGCTCTATGATGTGAAGGCGATGCATCGGGCAAAGCTCATTAAGTTCATGCAGGATTTGGGCTTCAGGCTAAGAGAAATCAAAGAGATTATCGATGCGCCAAAGGAAGTGGTGAAGGAGGCACTTGAGAGGCGCATAAAAGAGCTTGGGGAAGAGGCTGACAGATTAGAGCAAATCATCAAAGAGGCAACGGAATACATGGAAACGTTAGGATGACGGAGACACAGAAGGAGCCGGATACGACGGCTTTGAGATAAGGAGGTACTTATGAGAAAAAAATTATTGGTAATGTTGATGACTTTATGCATGCTGGTTGTATTGGCAGCATGCGGCAATGTGGATAACACAGAGGAGGCGGAGCAGTCCGCGGAAACGGTGGAAGAAAATGAAGACGACGAAGATGAGCTTGCGACGGACTCTGATACAGCAGAAGAAACCTCGGAGGAGCAAAATGAAGAGCAGGATGAATCCCGGACGGAAGAACAAGAGGACGAGCAGGGTCAGTCACAGGACGGAAGTCAATCGGAGGAGCAACCCGCAAGCAACCCGAATTTGATTGTAGATGCGGAGTATGCAAATTTGCAGGAATCTACGGGCTTTGAATTTGAAAGCAACGGAGACGGCACCTGTACATTGACCGGCATTGGCGATTGCACGGACAGCGATATTGTGATTCCGGAAAAGTCCCCGGAGGGTGATACCGTTACAATGATTGCAGAAGACGCGTTTTACAGAGCAGAGGACATCAGCAGCATTATATTTGCAGGCAGAACCATGGAGCTGGATTCCGGGGCGTTTGAATCCTGTGAGGCCGAGAGGATTGTGATTACCGGCTGTGATATGGTGATTGACGAATACGCATTTTCCTACTGCGACGACGTCGAAGAAGTCTATATCAGCGGAAGTAATATCGAAGTGGATAATTATGCATTTTATAACACCGGAAACGACATAGTGATGGAAATCATTAACTGTAGCGGCACGCTGAAGGAGGACGCATTTCAGTCATGCGCAGTTTTGCAGTTAACCATTAGCGAGAGTACATTGGAACTGGACGAATATGTTTTTTCCTATTGTGATGACATGGAGGCAGTAGCATTTGATAACTGCACCGTGGAAATTGAAGCGTATGCCTTCTACAATAGCGGTGATGATGCAAGCGTAACATTCACAAACAGCGAAATCAACATAAATGATAAAGCGTTCCAGAGCTGTTCTTTGGCCACACTTAATATTACCGGCTGTGAAACGGTCCTGGGCGAATATACATTTTCCTACTGTGAGGATTTGACGGAGGTTATCATAGGCGCCGGCAATATCGAAATCGGTTCTTATTGCTTCTACAACTGCACATCCCTCGTGAACGTGTCGATTGCAGCAGATTCTGAGGATGACAGCCTTGCGCTGGTTATCGACGATAAAGCATTCCAAAGCTGCTCCGTGCAGAACGTAATAATCGGCCGGGGAAATATTGAGATTGGCGATTATGCATTTTCCTACTGTGAAGACCTTGTGAGCGTGGACATCAGAGGCGTGCTGGCCGACATGGAAGATTATGTATTCTACAATTGTCCGGAGGAACTGGTTATTCTTTATAACGGTGAGAGCTACGATGGTGAAAGCATTGAAAATGCAATGTAAGAGAGATAGGGAGTTAGGAGGTCCATCATGAAAATAACAAATGAAATCTTTATGCATTGTCCGAGTTGCGGGAGAGAATCTGCCGGCTTGGAGGAAATCAACCGTGTTTTCGGTTACAAAATCGTGAAAGATGAAATCCGTCCCTACACGGAATGCAAGAGCTGCAGGAGCGAGAAGGAAGGCCGCGAATGTAAGAAAAAGGAGTGGGCCAGCGCGGCTTCCTGGGGAAGGGAGATGAACATCAGCCGCAGGGCATTTGACGGGTATCTGATGGAGATGGGATACCTGGAACCCGCCTCCGACGCGGGCAAAAGGCCCGGCCTTTCCATCACCCGGGAAGGCCGCCGGCACAGTGCCACCACAAATGCGCCGTTTCGCAAAGCAATTTTGTGGGACTTTGATACTTATGCGGAAGTTGTCCGGTTGCGGGCAAGCAAAATGATTGTGTACAAGCAGTGTCCGAAGTGCAAGGCCAATGTGGATACCATACCGGGCGGCAATGACGATGACCACCGTCGCCCGTGCCCACATTGCGGAAACCTGTGTGATTATTGGGAAATTAGTGTTGTATAAGACAGGGGGATAAAAAGTTATATTAAAACAGGTAAAAAATAGAGGAGTCCTTTAAGTTAAAACTTATGGGGCGCCTCTTTTTTATGATAAGTTCTTGACTGAACAAATTAGCAGTCGTATAATTGGTTTATGCAATGCATAAAATGTGGGCGCAGAAATGATATGGTGTAAATCATAATTAATTTGAGAAATAAGCGATTGTTGAGGACGAAGAAATATGGTATATTTATAGCCAAGAAAGGGTGTGATTGTATGGCAATGTCAAATATACAGCAAGTAACTGAACCAACAGAAAATGCAAAGTTGGAATTTTATCGTTTGATTGGTGAAGGGTATAAGGCGATGCAAGACGGACGAACCAGCACAATCGATGAAGTAAGAGAAAAACTGAAAGAGAGAAGAGCGGAGCGTGCCTAATGTAGTATTTACTGAGCCGGCACAATATGATTTGCTGGACATAGAATACTATATTTTCGTTGACCTCTGCAATTCACAGGCAGCACAAAGAATATCCGAGGGTATCTTGAATGCCTCTGAAAAATTAAGTGAATATCCGCTAAGTCATCCCTTGGTAAACGATGACTTTCTAAGAAGTCTTGGCTTGCGAATGACACATTTTGATAATTATAACATTTTCTATTATTACGATATAAAAAATGATATAGTGTACATAGTTAGAATTTTATATAACAAAGCGGATTGGAAAAATCTGTTTTAACATTAAATGATTAAGAGTAAACCTTCAAGTCATCTAGAGATTTGGAGGTTTTTTAACAAAAAAGATGTTATATATGTGAGAGCAAATTATCAGTATATTATTGAATTAAGCAGTGCATAGAGAGGTATAATTATGGAAGCGGGAGAAGAATTAAGAAAATTAAGAGAAAGTACGGGAATGAATCGAAAAGATTTTTGCGAGTACTTTGGAATTCCCTATATGACGGAAACGGATTGGGAACTAGGAAATAGAAGAGTTCCGCAATACCTTTTGCGATTGATGGAATATAAGATTCAAATGGAAAAGTTAAAGGAGGCAACCGAAATGTTATTTATCTGTTATCCAAGATGCTCCACCTGTCAAAAGGCAAAAAAATGGCTGGATGAGCATAATGTAAAATATGAGGAGCGTCACATCGCAGAGGAGAATCCTTCGTATGATGAATTGAAGGAATGGCACGTTAAGAGTGGGCTTCCCCTGAAGAAATTTTTCAACACAAGCGGCCTGCTCTATAAAGAAATGAGCCTTAAGGATAAGCTTCCCTCCATGAGTGAGGAGGAGCAGCTTCGGCTGCTTGCGTCCAACGGAATGCTGGTAAAACGTCCGCTGGTTGTGGCGGAGGATACTGTGCTGGTAGGTTTCAAGGAGGTGCAGTGGGCGGAGAATTTGACGCAATAAGGAAGATACAGTATAATGTGGACGAGGGCGAATAGATAACAAAAGGAAATTTATTACGAAAGAGGGGGATTTAATTATGAAAAGAAAATTTCCGTTAACTGTTTTTGTGTTGTTGATTATTCTTAATATTGCGCAACTGGTATTGTATTTTGTAAACGATACGAATTCATTTACTTTAGTTCAAATCGTGGTTGAATCGTTGTTTTTCTATCTCATGAGCGGCGGAGTCATCTTTCTTGCCTTGCCTGCTGTTTCCTACGGCTTGCTGGCAACCGAAAATGACGCCAAAAACCGGTTTGGTTACATGACCGCAGTAGTTGCATTGATTCTGCAGATTTGTTATGGCATGGTAGGAATTATACTCCTTATGCTGTCCAGCATGTACGGTGCAACTTACTGGGTAGGTATGATTTTTATGGGAATCGCTTTTGTGTTAACCATCGTGGCAATCGTGTATTCCAAAGCGGTTCTTAAATTAAAAGTATTCGGTCGAAAATAAATCCGTTATGCCCAAGAGAGAGGAGACAAAATGGATTTTTGGATTAGAGAATTAGAGTTACTTGTCGCTATTGCCGGTATCTGGGGCGTATATTTTATACAAAAACACGTGTTTTTGGAGGAACGGACAAAGAAGCATACGAAAATATTGTTTATTTGCAGTGTCGCATTCCTGCTTTTCAGTCTTGTAATGAATGAGGTAGTAGTTGCAGCGGCATATCTGTTTGTGGTGATTCAGGGAGTGTTTTTTCGGAGAAAGAGACGTCTTTTAGGGATTCTTTCGGGTTTCATGGCAATGAGCTTTTTGGATGTCATCAGTGGTTTTATTACGGCGGTGTTTCTGTACGTCATAAGACCTATGGTCGATGTGGTAACAGCCTCAAAAATGATATCTGTACTGATAGGAATTATTTGTATTATTGGGGATTACATCATTACAAAGAAAAGGGAACGTGACAAGGAAGAATTTCCCGGGGAACTCAGTACTTTGTCAAAATGTTATCTGTATGTTATGTGCGTATTTATGGATCTCAATCATTTCCTTATTTTGGTAGATGTTCCCCCCACGATGGATACATTACCTACAATGTATGAAGCAATGTCGTTAATTACCATCACTGAAATTTTCCAAATGTTTTTCGGCAGCTTGGTTTCGATTATTGTAATTGTATTGCTTCAACAGAGCGCAAAAAAGGAACAATTTTACCGGCAAGTCCAAAAGATGCAGCACAACATTATCCTGACGATGGCGGATATCGTGGAAAACCGGGACGAAAATACCGGGGAACACATTCGCAGAACGGCGGATTATGTGGAGATTATTGCCCGGAGTATGCAAAAGCAAAATGCCTATCCGGACATTCTTACGGATGCTTACATAGCAGATATGATTGTTGCGGCGCCCCTTCATGATATGGGAAAAATCCATGTGCCGGATAAGGTTTTAAATAAGCCCGGCCGGTTGGATGAGGAGGAATTTCTCCTTATGAAACAGCACGCTTTGGAGGGCGAAAAGCTCCTCAGCAAAGCGGAGGATAACCTGGGCGATATGAGCTATTTGAAAATCGCCATTTCAATGGCGGGCTATCATCACGAATGGTGGAACGGGGAAGGGTATCCCCACAAGGTCAGCGGCGAAGAAATCCCGCTTTGCGCCCGCATCATGGCGGTGGCGGATGTGTTTGACGCCCTGCTTTCCAAACGTTGCTACAAAGATGCCATGTCCTTGGAGAAGGCATATGAAATCATGGAAAAGGAAACCGGAACCCACTTTGATCCCGTGGTAATGAAAGCGTTTTGGGCTGCCCGGGAAGAACTGGAGAAAGCGGCGAATCAAGACTAAGAAAAGGGCGTTGCTCGGCAAATATTTAGCCGGCGCAACAGCCCCTTTTTAGCCTATAAAATTATGCGATTTATTTTATGCCCACGGATCCTGTTCCGTGGGTATTCTGATGTCTGCGAGACATTGAATTTCGTTAATAAACCATTGATTGGTAGAAGGTTTTCTACGCAATTTGACTGGTCTAGGAGCGTCTGCGCCACCGCTTGTCACGTATAGCGTTGCCCAATTTTCTTCATCGAAAGAATAAGGATTTTCATTTACTGTGATGGTGTAAGGCGATGCGGGTACATATCCGTTCTCCGGTGTTGCTCCCTTGAAAAACGAAAAAGTCTTGTACTGCTTTCCGGCCAGACGTTCTTTAATAAATGCTTTCTCGCGTTCATTCACCGATTCCGGTCCTTTTAAGAAGTCCAACATTTCCCAAGTTGCAGCTGCATCCTTTTCTAAATTGCACAAAGCCGCAATACAAAGTGCTGTTGTCTTAAATGCAGAATCCAAAGATGCCTCCGGCAATGCTTTTAACTCCTCCACATTGGTAGGAAGGGCAGCAAAAGTAAAACTTTCGGTGCGATTTTTTCCCTTTGCAATATTTTGGGAAACATTTTGTGCTGCATTGTTTACTGTTTTTGTGGCCTCCCTTTTTAACTGGGAAACCATCTGATTTTTAAATGAATCAAAAAATGCCATTGTTTATCCTCCTTTTACACGAATCGTTCAAAACGAGTAGTTACCATGGTTAAGAACTCTTCATCTCCGCTAAACTGCATAAAATCGTCTGCACCGCCTAGGTTTACCCAAAGTTCGCCTTCGCGTTCTTCCCAAGTAAAAGGGTCGTCCGTCATCATACCGTCGCGGAGTTTGATAATTCCTGCTTGTGCTGCATCCTCTGCCTCTTTGGCAGAAACACCTTCCGGTAAAGGCATTAAAACAAATAGCTTGCCATCTTCACATACCTCAAGTAGTGTGCCGACGGTTTTTTTGCGCTCCTTCATTTCATCCGCAACAGCGTCTTCGTCTGTTTCATCAACATACGGCATGGGAGAATTCAAATATTCTTCTGCATTTAGCCATACTCTCTCGTCTGTTTCATCGTCCACGGTTCCGATTGAATGAAATTTCCATTTTCCGAGATAACTCATGTTTATCCACCCCCTTCGCATGTAAGTATACCACTTTGGAAGTGTATAGACAATCCTGCCGGAAATAAAAAAATGTCTGATTATAAAAAAATGAATCTTAGAAATAGGTAACCGGCGTAGCACGGCTTGCTATTTCAGTATCCGCACTCCGTAATAGCCCAGCCGTTTTTCATTGGCATAATAAATGCCTTCGACGATGGCGATGACTGCGAACATGAAGAGGGTCCAAAGGTAACTGATAAATATTAAAACCGAGGCCGGCGTTGCGTCTGCAGGTAAAAGGCGGGCGCTGCCAAACAGAGGGAGCAAAAGTACCCCAAGGGTGATGCCAAAGAGGGAAGCTCCCAGCCAGATAAGAGGTTTTAGTTTGCCGCGAAAGCCGGCATGAAACGTATAGCCAAACCAGGCCAGAGCGGCCATGGAAAGGCTTGTTACCACAACGCCGCCTTCGGCAAAACGGAACACATAGGCCCAAAGAAAAGAAATCGGAAATACGGCAAGAAGCGCACCCAAAATACCGGCTTTATAAGTCGGTATTTTTTTGCAGGGAAAAAAGGACTGGTATTGCTGCACTTTGCGGGCAAGGCTTCCACAGCACTTTCGGTGAAGGTGCTTGGTTAGGCTTCCGTTAATGTGGCACCAGCAGCCGGCATCGTCCGGAATCTTCTCTCCGCATTCCGTGCAAATATCACCCCCGGTGGCATGGTAGCCGGAGAGCTTTGGAAAAACCAAATCGACAAAGGAAAAGAAGTCCTCTTCGTGGTCCGTATCTATTGAAATCTTCCAGGAGATTTGGAGAAAGTCGTCCTTGATTACGATTCCCTGAATAGGAAACCGTTCCTTTACCTGCTCGTCAAGGAGAAACTGCTGAAATGCCGCTTCGTCCTCCGGCGTGGCAAATACGGTATTCACACATAAGATGAGCGACCCGGTGTAATAAAAATGAAAAAGGCTGACGGCATAGCCGTGAAGCAGACCGCAATATATTGTTTCATAATGGGGAACCTTATAGGTTCGAAAACCCATGGCGCACACGCGGTTAAATATGTTCTGCATTGGATACCGCCTCCAATTCTTTAAGAAAATCATTCCTCATTTCCGGAGGGTTAAATTCAAAGGGGACATTTCTTGCCTGAAGCAGTAGCAGAAGTTCTACCGCACCGGCAGTTTCCGATACATTTCCCGTAAAAATCTTTTTGCCCTGTGCATTTTTTAATTGAATACGACCGTACTGATTGATGGATACCAGTGCAACATCGGAAAGGGAAAAAACACGCTCCTTCCGGGACAATTTAGTATAGCGGATTTCTTCTCCGCATTTTTTCAGCGAACTGTTTTTGTCGAGGTACCACAGCAAAAAAACCACGATCTCCCACAAAAAATAGAAGGGGCTCAGCACAAGCAAAAACGTGCCAAAGTCCGTGGGAATAAGAATTCCTGCCAAAAGCAGGAGAAGTATAATCAGCGTGCTGACAATCAAAAGTTTACCGGATTGCTTTACCACTTCCGGCGGTGCCTGATAAGAAAAATCATTTTCGTAGTTCATAGTTTCCCCTTTTCATGTAGTAAATCATAACTCCATTATATGCTTTTTTTGCCGGGGCGCAATCCGTTTTATATATTCCGGTATGGATAAAAAAGCAATCAACGTTGGCTTTAACCGTGAGTTAAATTTTCTGACGACGGATTAACAACGGCTCGATTGAATCCCCAAATTCTGATTGCTATAATGGGTATAATAAAAATGGATTTACAGTATATAAATTTGTTTGCATAAAAAGGGGATGTGAAAGAGATGGCGATGAATGAAACGATTCAGAAGAAAAGAAAGGAACTGGGGCTTACCCAGGAACAGGTGGCGGAGTATCTTGGCGTATCGACGCCTGCAGTCAGTAAGTGGGAGAAGGGAGTTACGAGCCCGGATATTACTTTGCTCCCGCCCCTGGCCCGTCTTTTAAAAATGGATTTAAATACGTTGTTTGGCTTTGGCGAAGATTTGACGCCGGAAGAAATCGGAGAGTTTTGCAGAAAACTGGCTCAGAAAGCAGGGGAGGATATTGCCGGGGCATTTGATGAGGCGAATGCGAAATTGCATGAGTATCCTCATAACGAGCAGCTTCTTTTGAATGTGGCGCTTCTTTTGGAGTCGAAACTTTTGCAGACCCCTAAGGCGCCTACGCACTTGGACGAGATCGTGGAAGAGTGGTATCGAAGGTTGTCCGGCAGCGCAGAGAAGGAAATCAAAAACAGTGCGGATTTCATGCGGGTCAGCCGTTATCTTCGTCAGGGAAAGACGGAAGCCGCCCGGGAAATTTTGGAGGGCATGGAGGATAACAGGGAATGGAATGCGTCCTTGCCGGATAAGGTGATGCTGCAAGTATCTATCTACATGCAGCAGGGAAAACCGGAGGAGGCAGCGCTGTTACTGGAAAAGGAAATCTATAATAAAGCTTCCAAAATGCAGATGCTTCTTACGAAATTGATGGAGGCCGAAGACGCAGCGGGCAGAGAAGAAGACGCGAAGGCAATTGCAGGAAAAATCGAGGCCATGGTGGATGCATTTGATTTATGGGAGTACAACCGTTATGTACCGAAGTATTTTCTTGCGGAGCGGGAGAAAAATGCGGATGTCATGCTTCCTTTGCTGGATAAAATGTTGACGGTGCTTCAAACGCCGTGGCCCCTGGAGGACTCGGTTTTGTATCACCGCATGGCACCGGAAACCAAAGCGCCGGCGTTTTCTGACATGAAATCTTTTCTATTAAATCAATTGGAGTCAGACCCGGAGTGTGCTTATCTTCACAGGCACCCGGACTATGCGCGGATATTGGGGAAATATAAAAACTAAATAAGAGGTAAATGAAAGAGGCCTGCCTGTTACAATGCATAGTGTAGCGGGCAGGATTTTTATAATGCTTATTTTTAACAGGAAAGCAGGAAATTACCGGGAAATAATTTCAGAAATCCGAAATCCGTGGTACAATAGCAGGTAATGTGACGATTTGAAAAAATGCGGGTGGAGAGACCAATGAAAAAAGACAGAAAAGTGTGGCTGATTGGCCTGGTGGCGGCTTTGCTGCTACTGGCATTTGCCGTTATGATGTATTGTGAATGGAGAGGCTCTTTTTCGGAGACGGTATATGCCTGTCGGAAAATGCTTTGGGCTATGCCGGTGTTTGCCGTTCTCATCGGACTGGCGCATTACAGCGAAGCAAAAGACGCCGGTGCAAAAGAATATGTGAAGCAGGTTTTTTGCGGGAAAGCAAACAGCGGCGGGCGGAAAGTATATCTGGACTATGCCAGAATTCTTGCGGCCGTGATGGTGATTCTGACCCATGCCTGTTCCATGCAGGTGGATGAAGATGCAGCGCCTTGGCGGATTAACCTCTTGCTGGTTTGCGTGGGAATCGGACTGGTGTGCAATCCGCTGTATGTAATGCTTTCGGGGGCGCTTCTTTTAGGAAAAGAAAAAGAGGAACCGCTGGGGAAATTCTACTTTCGAAGATTTGTGAAAGTAGCTGTGCCTATGCTGGTATATTATGTGATTTTCCTTTGTCTGTCCGGCGGCATTTCTTTGATTCCGCCTCAAAACATAAAGGAAGGCGCATTGCTGATATTGGCAGGGGCATCCGGAATCGTTCCCCATTACTGGCTGATTTATACGCTGCTTTCCTTATACATAACAGCCCCCTTCCTTCGGGTGATGGTAAGAAATCTAAATGACGGACAGATTACCGCATTGTTTTATCTGATTTTGGCTCAGGAGGTGATTGCCACCTACTGTCCGCTTCTGGGTATTCAGACCGGATTTATATGGAATTTGGCGGCGTGGGAAGGCATTTTCATTTTGGGTTATATCATAACGAACCGTCGCACAAAATTAATCGAAAGAACGGTTTTGATTTTGGGCGGCATCTCCGTAATCATTTTGTCTGCGGTAATGATTTTGGATTATGCTTCCAAGGATTATGTTTGCAACAAGGCGCCCACCATGGTTTTATTTGCGGGAACGGTACTTATCCTTTTATCGAAGCTGGAAGAAAAATATAAAATAAAAGGAAAATTCGATGTGCTGATTCAGGTGCTGGCAAAATACAGCTACGCTATTATCTTGGTGCACTGGTGCGGACTTTTTGTAGTGACCTGGGGCAAAATCGGACTGCAGCCGCTTCGGTTTGGCTGCATCGGCGGAATCGCGCTGACGGTACTGGTTGGCTTCCTGGTTTGCTTTGTTCTTGGATTTTTGGCAGACAATACCATTGTTTTGGTGGTGCAAAAAGGTATGGAAGCGATTGGTAAGATTCCCTCCGGAATCAAAAAGAGTATAGGAAAGAAGGAGAACTGATGGAAATTCCGAAAAACGGTACACAGATTTTATGCAGAGATGAACAATTTGATAACGGGGACTGGCCGCTTGTCAAAGCACTTCTAAAGGCCTTGCTTTATACCCTGCTTCCGTTGGTGTTGTTAATTGCAGGAGAAGTGTGGCTTTCCAAAAGTGTCGGCGGTAATATTACGCCGGGCACCTGGCAGGCATGGGCGAGTTTTCTGATTCTGGCCATTGGTTGTACGGCCTCTATCGGCTCATTGGTTCTTTGGGCAAGATACAATGCAGTCGGAAATAAGTTTTTCTATTTTATCCTGCATGAAGAGGAAGGCTTGTCAGTAGCCGGCTTGGATAACGGAAAACTTCGCGGATACATAGACAGTCAGGCGTCCACGTTAGAAAAATCAAAATCTGCGTCCTCACCGCTTTATTTTCTGTTGTATCTTTTGTGCAGCAAAAATCGTAGGGCGGCCCGGAGACTGGCGAGGATGCAGGCTTCTTTTCAGGTAAATCAAAAGCATCATTTTATCGAAAAACTTTTGATGAGTCCGGCTTACGTTCATTACAGTGATAAGATTATTTCCGTCAGCAAAATCAAATATTTTTCCAGAGGATGCGAAGTGTTTTATACGGTTCTTGTCGAAGGCGTCTGGGAGGAACGGCGGCAGTATATTTACCGGGAGACGACAAACTACGATAAATTACTCGCCAAGTTAAAAGAACTTTGTAAGGAAAAGCGGGTCGGCCGGGAACTTACAGAGGAGCAGGTTAAGAGAGTACGGAGAAATATTTATCGCAGGTTGGCAATTTTGGTGGTTTTGGCTGTGGTGGTTGTGCTGGGAGTTTTTGCCGGTTTGCACCGTTATTATGAATCCTCTGCCAAGGCAGAACTGCTTGAGCAGACCGGTGCCGTGGTACTTAGCTATGGCCAGAGCGTTCTGGCATCCCGCGGGCGAAGGCGGGCATACCGGGGAGGAATATTTGTTGTGATGGTAATGGGGGCTGCATTTATCAAGCTTCTTTCCGATGCCATCCGGGTGCAGATGTACACCTGCGTTCCGGCAGAGGTTTTGAAATATCAAGAGAAGTCCGGTTCTTTTTACAAAAAACTCACAAGTGACTACCGCTATTATGCCACTGTCCGCTATAACAATATGACAGTGACGGTAGGTCTTTCCAAGGAAATGTGGGAGAAACGGGAAGAGGTCAGACCGCTTCTGGTGTTAAAGAAAGGCACTCCCTATTGTTTGATTTATTAAGGAGAATGGCTATGGATAAAATCATCAGTATTATCGTTCCTTGTTATAATGTGGTAAGTTACATAGATCGGTGTTTTTCTTCCTTGGAGCAACAGACCATAGGACTGGACCGGCTGGAAATCATTTTGGTGGATGACTGCTCTACGGATGATACCTGGCAAAAGCTGGTGGAATTGGAAGCAAAGTATCCGGAATCGGTTATGATAATCCACTGTGAAGAAAATGGCAGACAGGGAAGAGCACGAAATATCGGTATGGAATATGCAACGGCGCCTTACATTGGATTTGTGGATTCGGACGACTGGGTAGAGCCGGATATGTTTGAAAAGCTGTATCAGAAATTGACGGAATACGATTGTGAAGTTTCTATGTGCAGAAGCTGGAGGGATTTTGCCAAAGAAGGGCAATCGTTACCTCCCAAAAAGACAGGAAAAGAAGATAAAATTTTTAAAATTGATACGGTAGAAAAGAGAAAAATGTTTCTTGCTTTGGGAAGCATAGAATTCGGTGTTTGGAATAAGTTGTACCGGGCAGATTTTTTGAGGGAACACCAGATTTGTTTTCCGGAAAAGCTGGCTTATGAAGACCATTACTTTGCGGTGCTTTTACATATGTACGTGACCAGGGCGTATGTATTGGAAGAACGACTGTATCACTATTATGTGAATACGAATTCTACCGTGTTGGCATCCAACGCGACGCACCATTTTGATATTTTGACGGTGGATACCATGCTCTGGACGGAATGTGAAAGACGGGGGCTGACCGAGGTTTACCGGGAAGAATTGGAGTATCAGTTTTTGTCCTTGTGTTATCTGATGTCCATGAAAGTATTGTTGTTTCGGATGCCGGAGGTTCCTTACGAATTTTTCGTAAAGCTAAAGAGAGAGACCTTGGAACGAGTGCCGGATTACAGGAAAAATAAATATGCCAAGGAACTGGTAACCGAAATTAATCAAATAGTGTTAGAGTTGCTGGGTGTCCCGGTGGGGGAAAAAGAATTAAAAATGATATGTGACGGGTTACGAAAGCATATGAAATAAAAAGAAACAAAAGAAAGTCATTAGGAGGAAAAAGAAATGGCAGCAGTTGTGTTTGTGGGAATTGTTGTAATTGTACTTGGAATTATGGGGCTGGTAAACGGTAAGAAAAAGCACCCTGGAGAAAAAATAGCGGCAAGAGTAAGGTCCTGCGAAGCAGCTCAAGCAGAGCTTATGGGCCAGACCGTTTTTTGCTACAATGTGACATTGGAGATTTTTACGCCCAGTGAAACCGTGATTCAGACCATTCAGGATAGAGAACCTTATGAAGAAGGACAGTACATCGACGTCTATTATGATGCGCAAAAAAATGCGATTACGCCGGAGCGATATAGAAAGGATTCCAATCCCAAGGGAGGCTGGATGATTATCGGTTTTGGTGTGCTCCTCATTGGCCTTGGAGTATCTTTGGATTTGATGAAAAAATCCGAAGAATTTGCGGAGATAATGAAAGTAGTTCTCTTGTATGGGTCGGCCATTCTTTTTACAGCCATCGGTGCGGGATTGTTTCTTGCAAAGCATAAGAAACTGAAAAATCAATTGGAAAACAGCAGCAAAATAGAGGGTACTCTTGCAGATTACAAAGAAGAATATAATTCGGACAATCATTCAACCTATTATCGTCCCATCTATTCTTATTTCCTCAATGATTTGGAACGAAGATTGGAAGGCGGCGTAGCGGGCTCCGGTGCAAAGTATCGGCAGATTGGGCGCAAGGTAACCATTGTGGTAAATAACACCACCAAAGAGGTGTACTGTCTGGAAGATGCCAAGGAACAGAAAAACTTTGCACTAATCTTTTTCGTAGTAGGGCTTTTGATGCTGGCTTTTGCAATTTGCCGGAGTTTAGGATTGGTTTAGCCTGAGAAAATTTCAGTCGGAAAAGGGATATGTATGACAGATATACTGATTGTGGAAGATAATAAAGAAATCGCCTCCCTGCTGGCGGACTTTTTGAGAAAAGAAAATTATGTGGTAAGTGTTGCCGATTCCGGAGAAAAGGCTTGGAATTTGTATGAGCGGTACGGGGCAAAACTAATCATTCTCGACATTATGCTGCCGGGAATGGACGGCTTTGCGCTTTGTTCCAAAATCCGGGAGAGCTCCAACACGCACATTTTGATTGCCAGTGCAAAAACGGAAAAAGGCGATAAGCTTAAAGGCTTAAACTTAGGGGCGGATGATTACATTGAAAAGCCCTATGACATTGATATTCTGCTTGCAAAAATCAAAGGGATATTCAAGCGCAAATACGCCTTAGAAGAGATGACAGAGGGAAATCTCAAGTTAAATATGGTGAATCATACCCTCTTTGTAAACGACCGGGAAGTGGATGTCACCATAAAGGAATTTGAACTTTTGAAATTACTGATGGAGAACAAAAATGTGACAATGAAGAAGGATTACCTCTTTAACTCGGTCTGGGGGAGCGACAGCGAATCGGAGCTGCAGACCTTGACGGTACATATTAAGTGGCTGCGTGAGAAAATAGAGGAGGACCCCAAGAAGCCAAAGCACATTATTACGGAATGGGGAGTAGGATATCGGTTTGAGTAAATGGAAATGGTTTGCAATTTTTATTATAATCACAGAATTCGCGTTGGTGATTCTTTGTAACGTTATCTATATCCGTGAAAACAGCGGCAGCGGAGACCGGATGTATCGGGTAGAAGCTCATCGTATCGTAACCGGGGCCACGGAGGAAGCATGGTCTCATGAGATGATTATGCAAACAGATTTATCGGAATACGAAACTATAATGGGAATCAGCGAATATGTACCGGAAGAGAGTTGCAGAAATGACTATCTGGTTGAGGAGATAAACGGGAGACTGTATCGGATAGAATATCGGACGTCCGGGAACGAAGGAACGCTTCGTTTTATCAACGGTGTGTTGCTTATGATGATGCTATTGACGGTGGCAGTTTTTTGGTATGTGCATCAGAAAGTGCTGCAGCCGTTTCATGCCATGACGCATCTGTCCTATGAACTGGCCAAGGGAAATTTGGCCGTGCCGGTGAAGGAAGAGAAAAGCAAACTGTTCGGACGCTTTCTTTGGGGCATGGACATGCTTCGGGAAAAACTGGAAGACAATAAGGAAAAAGAACTGGAGTACCAAAAAGAGCGAAAGACCTTGATTTTATCTTTGTCTCACGACATAAAGACGCCCTTGTCGTCGATTGAACTCTATTCAAAAGCATTGGCGGAAGATTTGTATGATACCGAAGAAAAGCGTAAGGAGGCCCTTGTGGGAATCGCCCGCAATGTGAAAGAAATCAAGGGCTACGTGGATGAAATTGTTACCGCATCCAGAGAAGATTTTCTGAATCTGGAAGTGGAAAGCGGAGAGTTTTATCTGTCGGAAGTAATGGAAGCAACCAAGGTCTATTATAAAGAAAAGTTGTCCGTGATACATACCGAATTTGAGGTGGAAGAGGCAGAGGAATGTCTGGTTAAAGGTGATAAAAACCGTCTGATGGAAGTGCTTCAAAATATCATGGAGAATGCCATCAAATACGGTGACGGAAGGAGCATTTGCATTTCCTTTGGTGAAGAAGAGGATTGCAAACTGATTCACGTAAAAAATTCCGGCTGTAATCTGAAAGAGGAAGAGATGCCGAATCTTTTTGATTCTTTCTACAGGGGAAGTAACAGTCACGGGGTTAAGGGAAACGGCCTGGGGCTCTACATTTGCAAAACCCTGATGCGCAAAATGGACGGAGAAGTCTATGCGGAGTGCGGGAAAGAGAGTTTTACGGTGACCGTGGTGGTAAGGAAGGCGTGAATTGGTTGGCGATATATCCGTAGTAAATATTGATGAGGTTTATTATTCAATACTTAGAAATGAGTATTATAAATAGCAATACAATAAACGAGCCGGTTATTTTTTTGGTGAATGGCCGGCTTAATTTTCATATTGTTACATAATTTTGGGTGAAAAATAAAAAAGCCCCAAATTACTCGACGCATCTAAAAGATGGAATTAAAAGAGATTTGGAACTTGTAATACAAAAGTAGCATAAGCAGAATGTAATGTCAATTAGCAAAATGCCGCATGTTCATAAATCCGCATGGCTCTGAAGTTTGGCATTTAATGATTATTTAATAATTTCTCTTGTAAGATGAGTTCAGAGCAAGAGAAAGGAGCAGAAAAATGATATTTCGCATTTTAAAAAACGATTTAAAAAGAAAAAAGACAATGAACATCATTCTCTTTTTGTTCATTGTTTTGGCAACCATGTTTGTGGCCAGCGGAATCAATAATGTGATTACCGTAATGAACGGTACGGACTACTATCTGGATAAGGCCGGAGTGGGGGACTACGTTATCATAACCATGGGCGAAGGCGCAGTTGGTGCGTTGGACGAAATGCTGATGACGCAGGAGGCAATAGAGGATTATCGGCTGGAGACTGTGGTATTTGGTACGCAAAATGATATTACCACCCGGGACGGTGAGGAGACGGAGTCCAAAAACACCACCATTTATCAGTCTCTGGAAGATTCCGCGATTACTTTTTTTAATACAGACAATGAACCGATTACGGACATTACGCCGGGACACATCTATGTGGCAGGCAGTTTTATGGAAAATAACGGATTTGAAGCAGGGGACATAATCTGCTTTGAACACAGTGGTGTGGAAATGGAATTTATTTTGGACGGAACTGCCAAAGACGCACTTCTTGGGTCTGATTTTATGGGAAACACCAGATTTGTCATGAGCCGGGAGGACATGGAAAAACTTCTGGAAAATGAAGAAATCTATGAACATTTCCGGGGCGAAGTCTGCTATATCGACACGGATAATGTGCAGGCAATGAAGGCGGCAATGACAGAGGTCTCTAATATCGCTTTTGACGCTTCCAGATCGATTATCAAAACAGCGTATATTATGGATATGATTATTGCTTTTATTGTACTTATATTGAGCGTCTGTTTGATGATTGTATCCTTTGTCGTATTGAAATTTTCCATTACATTTACGATTTCGGAAGAGTACCGGGAGATTGGCGTAATGAAGGCAATCGGATTATCCAACGGCAAAATCAGAAGTTTATATATTGTGAAATATCTTATGCTCGCCATTTTAGGAGCAATTTGCGGTTTCTTTGCAAGCATTCCTTTTGGAGACCTTTTATTGGATTCCGTGAACAAAAAGATGATGCTTGGAAATGATAATGCAATCCTTGCGAATGCGCTGGGTGCAGTATTGGTAGTGTGTATCATTGTTTTCTTTGCCTACCTTTGCACCGGCAAGGTAAAAAAATCCACTCCGGTGGATGCCATCCGAAACGGACAGACTGGAGAACGCTATCACACGAAAACGGTTTTACGAATGCAGAAATTTCCGGCAGGAAATGCTGCTTTTATGGCATGGAATGATATTTTGTGCAGTCCGAAACGATATCTGACCATTATGATTTCCTTTAGTCTTTGTACCCTGTTTGTGTTAATGCTGGTAAACACGACGGCAACCATGAAAAGTCCCAATCTCCTCAGTACATTGGTAACGGAGAGTCATCTGTATATAGATGATGCGAGAGCGATTATGAGTGGTATGGCAGGTACCAAGGAAGATATGATACAGACGATGGAAGAAATGGCAAATGAACTGACGCAGGAAGGAATGCCGGCGGAAATTTGCATGGAGGTTCAATACAAATATCCGATGACATTTAACGGAAATGATTATGTATTTACCTGTCAGCAGGGACTTAACACCAATTATGATGAGTATGTGTATTTGGAAGGTGTAGCACCGGAAAGCAAATATGAAATTGCAATCACGCCCCAGATATCGGAACTGACCGGGGCCAAAATCGGTGATATTATCACCGTGCATTATGGAGAAGAGGACATTGATTGCGTGGTTACGGCTTATTATCAGACTTTAAATCAGTTAGGTGAAATTATCCGTCTGTACGAAGATGCCCCTACGGATTTTGCGCATGTTTCTTCTTGTATGGCATGGCAGATTGACTTTTTGGATCAGCCTTCGGAGGAAGAGGTGGAGCTTCGTAAAGCAAGAGTGCTGGAATTACTGGATTGTGATGATGTGATGAACGCTACAGAGTATTGCATTGATTGTACTGCGGTGGCGGATACGATGGAGAGTGTGCAGTTTTTGCTCCTGGGAATTACCCTGGTGGTAGTCATTCTGGTAACCATTTTGATGGAAAGAAGCTTTATTGCGGAAGAGAAAAGTCAGATTGCTATTTTGAAGGCCATCGGTTTTAAGGATAGTGCGGTTTTGAAGTGGCAGGTATGTCGGTTCGGCTTGGTAGGATTGATTGCAGTAATCGTTGCGGCAGTTTTATCCATTCCTATGACGGAGCTTTGTATTACGCCGATTTTCGGTATTATGGGAGCGGTTGACGTGGAATATAACATTGACCCCTTGCAGATTTTCCTGTTGTATCCCGGATGCGTACTTTTGATGACGGTTATCGTGACCTGGTTTACCGCATTATATACAAAGAAAATAACAAGTAAAGACACAACAAATATTGAATAATTTTTATTTGGAGGATAATAAAATGGCAGTTTTGGAAGTAAAAGATTTGTGCAAAACTTATGTGATAAATAAAAGACAAAATAACGTGCTAAAGAACGTAAACTTTACTGTGGAGGACGGCGAAATGGTAGCTGTTATGGGACCGTCCGGTTCCGGTAAATCCACGCTTTTGTACGCGGTTTCCGGAATGGATGAAGCCACTGCCGGCAGCGTTTTGTTTGACGGAAAGGATATTACAAAGATCAAAGGAAAAGAGCTTGCGGCGCTTCGTTTGGATGAGATGGGCTTTATTTTCCAGCAAATGTATATGATGAAAAATCTGACCATTCTCGACAATATCGTTTTGCCCGCCATGGAAAGCAAAAAGACGAAAGAGAGCAAAAGCGAGAAGATTGCGCGGGGAGAAGAACTGATGCGCAAACTTGGCATTATCGAAGTAGCCGACAACGACATTAACGAAGTTTCCGGCGGTCAGTTGCAGAGAGCATGTATCTGCAGAAGTATGATTAACAAGCCCAGGGTTTTGTTCGCGGACGAACCCACCGGTGCATTGAACCGAACCTCCTCCAACGAGGTTATGGAGGAACTTGTAAAATTAAACGAAGAGGGCACCACGATTATGATGGTTACCCATGATGCCAAGGTTGCGGCAAAATGCTCCAGAGTTTTGTACATCGTGGACGGAAACATCAAAGGCGAATACGTACCGGAGCAAAATGCTGAACGAAAAGAAAAAGACAAAGAGAGAATGCTCAATAACTGGTTGATGGATTTGGGCTGGTAAGAGGACTTAGATATTGATTTTTGCTACAAGCTTATCAATCTGCTTTTCTATCAGAATATGGTAGAGCCAAGCTAATAAGAAGGTGAGTAAGGTAGCAATGATAAAAATAATAAGCACGGCAATGTGATAATCGGAAACAGCGGCAAACATCTTTTCAAAGAGGAAGATTTCCAAAAGTGCCATGACAACACCGTGCTCCAAATAAATCCCCATGGATAAACTGCCGAGAGCGGCAAACGGTTTGGAGGATAAGATACGGTTATCGGTTCGCATTAAAAGTCCGGCCATGAGAACAAAAACACCAAAGCCGTGGATGGTGCTCATACTGCTTAAGGGAAAGAATACACCAAAGGCCTTCATGAAGAAAATATGTACCGGATTGGTTGGCACACAGGTGTAAGGGTAGCTGGCGATTAAAATACCGAGAAGCAATACGAAAATTCCGAAGATGTTTCGGAATTTTTGTTTTTTTACAAAGGATAAATCCAACTTCTTTTCCCGTAAGAAATCTACGTACTGGCCGATGCGGTCATAGTAAAAAAGGTCCGCTAAAATAACACCCGTGATGATATTAAAATTGTAATGACAAAAATGTTCGGCAGGGTAAGAAATCAATAAATAAACAAAGGGCATGTACCATCTTTTTTTCGTACTGCAGAAACCAAGAACGGCTGCCAACAAAGAGCCTAAGAAAAAGATTTCCATGGTCCATAATACACCGAAAATTTTCGTGTCCAACGTAATCCATTGGAAGAATAATACTTCCAATACAAGTTCCTTTAGATTTAAATAGAAAGGAAAAATCGGTAACTCCGGATTGATAAAAATCAGGAGGTTTTTAAGAAGATATAAGCTGAATCCGAGAAAGGCCACCGGAAGCATTAAGCGAAAATATCTTTTGACACAGAGGTTAAAAAAATCCACTTCTTTTTCCTGTATGCGAAGCTTCATTACTTTTCCCGCAAACAAAAAGGCGGAAATAATAACGAAAAGAGAAACGGCAAAATGCCCGTTTAAAATAATACCGTAAGGCTCGTAAGCAAACGTGGTATCTATTCCGGAAAGGGTTTTGCTGTCCGCCGGATTTCCCGTAAAAGTTGCTTTATAAAAGGTCAGGAAAAAATGATGGAAAAATACAATTAAACATGCAATTCCTTTTAATCCGTTCATCCATTTGATTTTAGTCTGGTTCATAAGTATCCTCTTTTCCCGGTAGCAATCCGTGTAATCTCTGTTTTCCGCTAGGCTGATTATACAATAGATTCCTTTTTTTCTGCAATGTCTATTTCCGACGTAGCTTTTGGGGATGTTATATGGGCGCTATTTTAGAAGGGATGTTTTAGAAAGGAGTAAAAAAATCGGAGAAACCGTATCCTCAAAAAATATCTTGTGGTAAAATAAAAAAGCGGATGCAAAAGGGGAAGTGAATTTTGCACGACGATGGATGAAATAAAGGATGACAGATATGGATTGGCAAAAAAAGCTAAAAAAAATCGGAAGAACAATGTGGTATAACGATACGTTGTGGATGGCTTATTCCGGTTCCGGGGCGGAATTTTTTATGGAAGGAAACGGGGCTAAAATTATCATGCAGGGAGACAGCACGGCAGCTTCTAGGGAAAAGGAAAATCAAGCCAGAATTGCGATCTACGTAAATGAAGAATGTGTCGCGGATGATATGATGGATGCACCGGAGAAGACCTATACGGTGCAGAAGGGGAAGGAACCCGGTCCATGCAGGATTCGGATTATTAAATTGACGGAATCGGCTATGTCCACGGTGGGAATTAAGAAGATTGAAACGGACAGTGAAACAAAAATGTATGCCCCGGAGGACCAAGCGCGTTTTATTGAATTTGTGGGAGATTCCATTACCTGCGGTTATGGCGTGGAGGATGAAGACCCGGAGCACGGCTTTGTCACCGCAACGGAAAACGTTACCAAGGCCTATGCGTACAAAACCGCCAAAGCTTTGAATGCGGACTACAGCATGGTATCCCTTAGCGGATATGGTATCATTTCCGGTTACAGCGAAGATGGGGAAACAAAATTAACCAATCAGCTGATGCCGAATTATTATAAAAAATTAGGTTTTTCCTATGGGGAATATTTGGGAAAACATCCGGAGGAAGAAGACTGGAATTTTTCGAAACGTCAGCCGGATATGGTTGTAGTAAATCTTGGAACCAATGATGACAGTTATACTTTGGATTATGCTAAAAGACAGGAAGAATTTGCAGAAGCGTATGCTGCATTTTTAGAAGAGATTCGAAGGTGCAATCCCAAGGCTGAGATTTTGTGCGTATTGGGAATTATGGGGGACCGGTTGTATCCTTTTGTGGAGAAGGCGGTTTGCAGTTATCGGGAAAAAACAGGGGATGGCAGAATTCATGTTATGCCTCTTACTCCGCAGCTTCCGGAGGACGGTTTGGTAGCAGACTATCATCCTACGGAAAGAACCCATGAGAAAGCGGCAGGGAAAATGGTGGAAAAGATAAAAGAAATAATGAGATGGTAAAAGAATAAATGAGAAAAGTCCTATGTATAAAAGGATTGACAAGGAATGTAAAAAAAGAGATACTTATTTTAATAAAATTTTGAGGGAGGAAACAAATGAAGAAAAAAGTAATTCTTACCGGTTTGCTTTTAACTATGTGTGTGGGTCTTACCGCCTGCGGTAATCCGTTAAAGCAGTTGCCGGAAGCAACCGAAGAAAACATCTACGATGAGGACGAAGAAACCACCGGAAACGAAGCCGCAGATGAAATCATTGATGTGTTAACCGATGAAGATGAAGGCGGAGTGGACGGAGATGTTGTATCTTTTACTGTGTATGACAGAGAGGATGATGATGACAAAGATAAGTCTGAGGTATATGTAGAAATCATCATCGAAGGGGATGAGTTTGAGTACACAGGATACTACATTGTAGAAATGAAGTATGATAAGGAAGACGGCTGGGAAGTTGATGAATTTGAAACAGATGAGGATGAAGATTGCCTGTTCAAACCGTTAGAAGGTCCGGACGAAGATATTCTTTGGGATACCATTTACTATAGCATGGATGAGTTTTACATTGATGATATGTACTTCTACATCTTAAGCGATAACATGGGAGACATTGAAGTATTATCCGAAGATATTTACGAAGAAGATGGTGTATTCTACGATGAAATGAAAGTGGAATTCGAGTACATCGATTATGATTGCAGCTACATTATGGAATACACAATTACTTATGTATATTATTTTGAAAGCTATTCCCAGACCGGTACATGGTATTACTATGACGGCGAATATCCTACCAGCTACGAAATTGACTAATTTTAAAGGATAGAATGTTAGAATAAAAACAAATGATTTTTCTCGCCTGTATCGGACATGATGCAGGCGAGTTTTTTGCGCATCAGCCAGAAAATAATTCGTTACACTTGACATAAAACGAAAAAAATAAGATACTTGCAATATATTATTTTTCATAAAAAGAGGGAGGAAACTGATGAAAAAGAAAATGCTTCTTAGTGGTTTGCTTTTGACCTTGTGTCTTGGTCTTACTGCTTGCGGAAATCCGTTAAAGCAGTTGCCGGAAGCAACCGAAGAGAATATTTATGTTGTAGAAGATGAGTCTACCGGCAATGAAGCTGCAGATGAAATCATCGATGTTCTGACGGACGAAGATGAGGGTGGTATTGACGGAGATGTAACATCTTTTATGGTTTATGACAGGGATGATGACGAGGAAGACAAGGACGAATCAGAACTTGCTGTTGAAATCGTAGTAGAAACCGAGGAGTTTGAATATACCGGTTACTATATTGTTGTAGTAAAATACGACAAAGAAGACGGTTGGGAAGTGGATGAGTTCGAAATGGACGAGGATGAGGATTGTGTTTGCAAACCTCTTACCGGAGTAGATGAGGATAGCGTAAATGATACCATGATATATTATTATGGCATTGATTTGGATAGTTCAGAGAACGTTTCCATCGATATCGGAGATCCTTACGAAGAAGACGGTACCTATTACAGTGACGTAAATGTACAGTTATCTACCGCCGGAGATGTATATTCTATGGAAATGACTGTAGATATTGTTTATGAATTCTACTACAGTGCAAGTAGTGCAGATGCATACTGGGAGATGGATGATTGCACACAGGATGCTACATACGTACCGGTTAGTGGCGTAACAGAGGATGATCTTTGGAATACCATTTATTACAATTTGGATTCCTTTACCGTAGATGATAAGTATTTCTACATTTATGACTCAAACATGGGACCAATTACTCCTCTTACCAACGATATGTACGAAGAGGACGGTGTTTATTACAACGAGTTAACCGTACAGTTTGAGTTTGTGGATTATGATGCAAGTTATTTGATGGAATACTATATGAAATTCCAGTTTAGCGAATATGGTTATTGGGAACTGGTAGATTATGAATATCCGACTTCTTATGAGGTTACGGTAACCAGCGGTGGCGGAGAACCGACTTACTATGTCGATGATGATATTCTTTACGATACGATTTACTGGGATTTGGATTACTTCTATGTGGATGATAAAGAGTTCTACATTTTATCCGATAACATGGGTGAATATGAAGTACTTAGCGACAATGTATATGAAGAAGATGGCGTATACTATGAAGAAATGACTGTACAGTTTGAGTTTGTGGATGACGACGTAAGCTACATCATGGAATATTATATGTTGTTTATGTATGGTTATGACGGATGGACATTGATTGATTATTTATATCCGGATAGCTACGAAGAAGTACGACACTAAAAGAAAAGACGGGATGTATGACAGAGCTACTCTTACCGGGGTGGCTCTGTTTTTTATGTTATTGGACGGTATCGTGGAAATATTCTCAATTAGTAATGATTCGGAGCGTTTAATGTGGTATAAAATAACTTTTCAAATGAAGAATATGTGATACAATGAATATGATTGTGAATTGATTCAGTAAAAGAGACAACGCGTGAAAGAGGTATGAAAATACTATATTAAAAAGTTGTAACAGGGAGGCAAAAAGATGGACAACAAAGCGCAAATTACGGTTGAGGAAATCGAAAAGAGCAGAAGTATTATTACAAAAATCAACAATTACTATTACGGAAAGATGGTAGGACAGTTTAAATTGGGTACGTCCCTGCTGACTTCTCTTATCTGTAACGGTCATATTTTAATAGAGTCGGTGCCGGGACTTGCAAAAACAACGGCAGCCAAGACTTTGACGGAAGCAATTAATGGTGAGTTTTCCCGTATTCAGTGTACACCGGATTTACTTCCCAGTGATATTATTGGTACGCAGATTTTGAATTACAAAACCAATGAATTTGATACAAAATTAGGACCGGTATATGCCAACTTTTTGCTCCTCGATGAAATTAACCGTTCCAGTGCAAAGACTCAGAGTGCCATGTTGGAAGTAATGCAGGAGCATCAGGTTTCCATCGGAGACGAAGTGTTTAAGATGCCGGATGTTTTCATGGTGGTAGCGACACAAAACCCCATTGAGCAGGAAGGTACTTATCTGTTGGCAGAGGCTCAGCTGGACCGTTTCCTGTTAAAGGAAAAATTGGATTATCCTTCCTTTGAGGAAGAATTTATGATTTTAAATCGTATTGAGCAGGATGTTTTTTCGGATGTAAAATCAGTCGTTACTTTGGATGACGTAAAATATTTGCAGGGTCTTGCCAATCGTGTTTATATGGATGATGCAATTAAGCGTTATATCATTACTATCGTTACCGCGACAAGACATCCGGAACGTTTGATTTCAGCAGATTTATCTCAGTATGTAACTATGGGTGCAAGTACGCGAGGTGCTATTGTACTAATGGAAGTTTCCAAGGCAATTGCACTGATGAACGGAAGAAGTTATGTAACACCGGATGACGTAAAAGCGTTGATTCACAGTGCTTTGCGTCACAGAATTACATTAAACTATGCAGCAGTGGCAGATCATGTAACAGAAGAAATGATTATTGATGCAATTGTAGGAGCTATTCAGACACCATGATAAATAATTTTATTGGAAAGGTCAGAAGAAAGGTCAGCATTTATTCCAAGAATAAAACCACAAATCTGTTTGACGGTTCGTACAAATCGGTTTATCAGGGAAACGGAATGGATTTTGAGAATTTGCGAGAATACATTCCGGGAGATAATATTCGGGATATCGATTGGAAGGCAACGGCCCGGGGAAACCGTATTTTGGTCAAACAGTATGTGGCGGAAAAGAAGCATAACATTATGCTGGTATGGGATACGGGAAGAAAAATGACCGCTGATACCAAAGGAAAAGAAGTAAAAAAGAATATTGCATTACACGCCGGCGGCATAGTGGGCTATCTGGGTGCCATCAACGGTAATAATGTGGGTGCAATTTATAACAGAAACGGTCTGATACAGTATTATGAATTGAGAACCGGTCTTCTTAATATGGAAAGAATTTTAACGGAATTTGACAGAGAGAAGTTTGATAAATACGATGCTTCTTTGGAAAAGAGTCTTTCCTATATCAACCGATACATTAACCGTCGAATGATTGTGTTTATCATTACGGACGAAACCGGTTTGGCAAGTATCAGTGAAGATACCATAAAGAAATTGTCTTACCAGCACGACGTACTTTTTATCAGCATCAGCGATGCGAATCTTACGGAAAACAATACTTACAGTGTGGAACGCGGAATGTATGTGCCGGAGTTTGTTACTAAGAATAAAAAGTTAAAGGCATTGGAAAAGAAAAATAAAGAAGAGCTGGAAGAGGCAAATGAGCAACTGTTAAATAAATACGGAATTGTTCGTACCATTATCAGTACGGAAGAGGAAGTAATGGACAGAATTACGGAATTATTGGGAGGACACAAGTATGCGAACAGCAGGCAGTGAGAAAATACCGATTACTGTTGAATTGCAGGAAATGTTTTCCTATGAAAAATGGGGCACCATTACCGTAATAGCAATTTTGGCAGTGCTCTTACTGATAGGACTGATTTGTCTTATCCGTAAGCTTTGTAAGAAGAAAAAGAAGAAAGTTATTCAGGCAAATCAGCCTAAACCCGGTAAGCTTGCCATGTTGAAGTCGAAATATCAGAAGGCTCTTGCAGAAATTGCCAAGAGACATGAAAACAAAGTGATTTCCGACCGTATTGCTTATCAGGAAATGAGTAGAGTGATTCGGCGATTTGTATTTGAAGCAACCGGAATCAAAGTACAGAATTATACACTGGAAGAAATCCAGCAGGTAAATTTACCTCAATTGTACTATTTGATTGCAGAATGTTATAAGCCGGAGTTTGATGAGGCCGGCGAAGGAAATGCACAGGAAACCATTAGCAAGGCGAGAAAGGTAATAGAGGAATGGAATTGAATTTCCCAATGGAATTAATTTCTCCGTGGATATTTTTATACATCGGAATCCCGATTATGATTATCCTGCCCTTTTGGGGATTTAAGAGAAAAGATAAATTTAAAAAGGGAAGTAAGGTGGCCAATGCCGGCTCTTTGGAATCTACAAAATTATACAAGCGGTTAATGCGCTCGTATAAATTCATGGGATTTTTGGGATTGCTTTGTTTGCTGGCGGCAATCGGTATCAGCTTTCTTTTGATGTCAAGACCCGTAAAATACGAGACGGTGACTTATGAAATCAAGAATAGGGATATCTTTTTGTGTATGGATATTTCCAGTTCGGTGGATCAGCTGAATCTTGATATTTGTGAAGAATTACGCGGTGTTGTTCGTGATTTGGAAGGGGAAAGAGTGGGGATTACCATTTTTAATGCAAAGTCTGTTTTGCTGGTTCCCCTGACAACGGATTACGAGTATATTCTGCAGATTTTGGACGAGTTGGAAGAGTCGCTGGAAGTCAGTATGCAGCTGACGGAATACTATGAGAGCCCGTATATAGACTATTCTTTCTTTGATGATTTTGATTATGAAACCTACTACTACAAATACGAGGGAACCTTAAGTGATTATGGAAGTTCGTACATCGGAGACGGTTTGGCGTCTTGTTTGTACAATTTCCCGGATTTGGAGGAGGACGAAGACCGTACCAGAATTATCATTTTCACAACGGATAATGAACTGAACGGTGTGCCCTTTGTGACAGTGGATGAAGCGGCAGATTTGTGCGCAAAGCACGGAGTCAGAGTGTATGCGATTGCCCCTCACAATGTAGTGGATGAAGCCAATTTTAAGGCAGCGATAGAAAGAACCGGAGGCGTTTATTACAGAAATACTTCGCCTAGGGTGTATGATGATTTGGTAGATGAAATTAAGGCAACGGAAGCAAATATAACGGTGGAGGCCGGAACCTTAAGTTATGATCAGCCAAAGCAGTTGTTTACTTTCTTGGTGCTTGCAGTAGGAATTTACTATTTCATGTTTAGAAGGATGAAGTTATGATAATAAAACCCATGATACCAATCTGGCTGATGGTAATTATTTGCATCGGCTTGTTGGTAATGAAGAGAAAAGGTACATTTTCTTTTATCAGACAAATTTTAATAGTGGTACTTTTGTTTGTTGTCAATTTGCGACCTTCGGAACCGCTGGATTATGACATTGCGGACGGGACGACCGGTATTGATATTTTGTTTGTTGTAGATAACACCATTAGTATGCTGGCGGAAGATTATCGCGGCAACGGAAGAAGAATTGATGCGGTAAAAGATGATTGTCTTGCCATTATGGAAGCTTTTCCCGGAGCGTCCTTTTCCGTGGTTACCTTTGATAATTCCGTGCAGTTGGTTACGCCTTATACCACGGATGTTACCATGACAACCCAGGTGATCAATTTGTTAAAAGGGCAGACCAAGATGAATGCGGTAGGTACTTCCCTAAATGATGTGATGGAAATGATGGAAGGTTTTTTGGATAAGGACAGAAATACACATCAGATTGTGTTCTTTATCAGTGATGGGGAAGAAACCATGGAGGAACGTTTGCGAAGCTATTCGGATTTGGAAGAATATGTGGAAACCGGAGCGGTCTTAGGCTATGGTACCGAAGAAGGCGGAAGAATGATGGTAGAAGATTACCGGGGAGATTATTCGGGAGCAGAATACCTTACCTACTATGATGATGCTTATCGGGAAGTGGAAGCCGTTTCCTGTATTGATGAGGATAATCTGGAAAGCATTGCCGATGACTTTGGTGTAGAGTATATTCACATGACCAAACCCTCCAAGGTGGATGAGGTTATTGAACTGGTAGAAAGTGAATTGGAGCTAACCGATGAGGAAGAGGCGATGGCGACCAAAGAGACCAGCCGGGAATATTATTACATTTTGTTGATTCCTCTGGCAGTGTTGTTGGTTTACGATTTTATTCACTATCGTAGAAGTATATTCAGAAAGGGACAGTAAGTGTGAAAAAGTGGATTGTTGGTTTGATAGCTGTACCGGTGGCAATTGTATTTTTGATTGCAGGCAAACAGGCATTTAGCTATATCTACAATGAAATAATGTTGGCGGATTACGAAAAAGGAATCTATTCCACTTTGGATATGGAGCCTTTGTTTGTGGGAAACTGGTTTGAGCCTTATATTGCCCATTATAACTACGGTAACGTATGTTATAAGAAAAGACAGTACGAAGGTGCCATCGAACAATATAAGGCAGCCTTGGAGCAAAATCCTCCCACGGAGCGGGAATGCTTGATTCGAATCAATCTGGCCCTGGCTATGATTTATAATATGGGAGAGGAATATGCTGCGCCGGAAAATATCGAAGCTTCGATTGCAACCTTAAAAGAAGCAAGGGAGATCCTTTTGGAAGAGGGCTGCGCTACCGAGGAAGGGGACGGTCATAATGAGGAAGCCCAGAAATTAAAAGAAGAAATCGATGATTTGATAGAGCAGTTAGAACAGCAACAACAACAGCAACAACAGCAGCAGCAGCAACAACCCCAGGAGTCGGAGGGCGAAGAAGAGGAAGAATCACAATCCCAGCAGGATGAGTTTGAAGAGCAGGTTCAGGAGCAGCTGCAGCAAAGTCAACAGGAAGCATTGGAGGAAAGACAGGATAATTTGGAGGAATACGAAGAGCCTAGTTATTCGTCGGATTACAATGGGATTTGGTAACAATCCCATAGGGATTTGGTAAAAAAGATGCTATTGGAATCCGGTAACCCGTTGCAGAAAAGAAGGAAAATGTTTCAGGGGAAATAGGAAAAGGGGAACGTGTATGAAATTATTCGATTTAGAGAAATTTGACAAAATCACCATTCAGTGTCATGACAATCCGGATGCAGATGCATTAGCTTCCGGTTATGGTTTGTATTGCTATTTCAAAAGCAAAGGGAAAGAGGTTCAGTTTATTTACAGCGGAAGAAATAAAATGAACAAATCCAATTTGGTGATGATGGAGGAAAAATTAAATATTCCCATTAAGTATCTTCCGCCCATGGAAGTGCCGATTCGATTAAGCGGGCTGCTCATCACCGTGGATTGTCAGTACGGAGCCGGAAACGTGACTAAGATTGATGCAGAAAAAGTGGCAATTATCGACCATCATCGCGTAGAAATCGATAATGTGGAGTTAAGTTTGATTCAGCCGGAACTGGGCAGTTGTTCCACTTTGGTATGGAAGCTTTTGACGGAAGCAGGGTACGAAATTACGGATGAAGACGGATTGGGTACGGCTTTGTACTATGGTCTTTTTACGGATACCAATCAATTTTCGGAGCTTCATAATCCGTTGGACCGTGATGCCAGGGATACACTTTGCCATGACAAAATGATGGTTTCCCAATTAAAAAATTCCAATTTAACCATCAAGGAATTGGAGATTGCAGGAATTGCCATGCTTCGTCACAGCTTTAACGAAGAGTATGGATTTGCAGTGATTAAGTCCCAGCCCTGTGACCCGAATATGTTAGGACTTATCAGTGACTTTTTGTTGCAGGTAGATAAAATTAACAGCTGCGTTGTCTTCAATGAAAATGAAGACGGGTTTAAATTATCCGTAAGAAGTTGTGTAAAGGAAGTAAATGCCAGTGAATTGGCGGCATTTTTAACGGAAGGCATCGGCTCCGGTGGTGGTCATTATGAAAAATCCGGTGGATTTATCAGTAAAAAAATGTATCAGGAGAAATTTCAGAACCTTCATTCCGAAGCATATTTTAATAACCGAATGACGGAATACTTTGATACCTATGAACTGATTTATGCCAACGAGTTTGAAGCGAAGTTGGATGAGATGAAAATGTATCAAAAGCGCAGCATACCGGTGGGTTACGTAAAAGCCAAAGATGTGTTGCCGGTGGGAACACCCATTACCATTCGAACCATGGAAGGTGACATGGATATGGTGATTGAAGAAGACTTGTATATTTTTATCGGAATTAAAGGGGAAGTATATCCGATTCGCCGGGAAAAATTTGAACGGTCCTATCGCGTGGAAGATAAAAAATATGTGTATAAAGATTACGTCATAGACAATGAATATGTGCCTACGATTAAAGACCGTACCAGCGGAAAAAATCTTTTGCTCAGTGATTACGCATCGGTTTGTGTCCCCACGGGAAAAGTCAGAATATATGCAAGGCCGCTTACGCGCGGCGTAAAAGTATTTACGGCCTGGGATAAGGAAAAATATATGTTAGGTCAGCCGGGAGACTTCTTGGCTGTCAGAACCGATGATATGCATGACGTATATGTAGTAGAAAGAAAAATATTTGACATTACCTATCAGTTGGTAGAAGAATAAAAAGCGCCTCCAAGTCAGTTTGACTTGGAGGTTTTTTATTGCCGGAAAAGGTGTGAAAATTTTCTTAAAACTTAAAAAAATTTGAAATACCAATTCCCGAAACAGAAGGGATTGTGATACAATATCTTCGTAGGAAATAAAAATTAGAGGTACCAATGAAAGAACTAAAATCCATTAATGAAAAGGTGATTAATCAAGCATTAAAAAAGGCTTTGCGAGAAAAAGATGCAACCAAAGCCATAGATATCTTTTTGCAAATTTTAGGAGAAAATACATCTTGTGAAAGAATATATATCTTTGAAGGAAAAAAGGGCAGTTACGTAGCCAATACATTTGAATGGTGTGCAGAAGGTGTGAACGCAGAAAAAGACGATTTGCAACAGGTTCCCTTTGAGGCGGTGAAGTGGTTTTATAATGCGTTTGAAAAGAAATCCAGTATTATTATCGAAGATGCGGAAGCAATCAAAGACAGTGAACCGCTGACGTATGAATATTTGAAACAGGGAAAAATCAATTCTCTGATTGCGGCGCCGTTGCTTTTGGAGGATTGTATTATCGGCTTTTACGGCATTGATAATCCTTCGGAAGAAATCATGGGACATATCGAAGATTTTGCAGAAATTGTAGGCCATTTTATGGTTTCCCTCTTGGAAAAAAGAAGGCTGATACGACAATTGGAAAAACTTAGCATGGAAGATTCCCTAAGCGATGTAAAAAACAGACACGCATTAAACCGATTCATGGAAGCGCACCCCATAATACAAAAGTCCGGCGTGGTGTATTGCGATGTTTTGGGTTTGAAGAAAATTAATGACTCCTTGGGACATCAGGCAGGCGATGATTTAATTGTTCGTGCCGGAGAATGTTTGAAAAAGAATTTTGATAGAGAAAATATCTATCGTATCGGTGGAGATGAATTCCTCGTGCTATGTCAGAACATGGAAAAAGAAGAGTTTCTATCCAAAGTGGCGACCTTGCGAAAGGATATGAAGATTGCCGATGTGGAGATTTCCTTTGGCGTTTTGTGGAACGAAGAGGTAGAAGATATTGATGCATTTGTTGCGAAAGCAGATGAATTAATGTATGAGGAGAAAAGAACGTATTACTCTTTGGGCAAAAAGAATTAGAAATACGGGTCAAGAGGACGCAGTATGAATTGTTTGGAAGAAAGAATTCAAAAAGACGGTATCGTAAAAGAAGGAAACGTATTGAAAGTGGATAGTTTCTTAAATCACCGGATGGATATTGCCCTGTTTAATGAGATGGGAAAAGAGTTTCGGCGTCGTTTTGAAGGAAAACCTATCAATAAAATACTTACCATTGAGGCTTCCGGTATTGGTATTGCCTGTATTGTTGCACAGTATTTTAATGTGCCTGTGGTGTTTGCGAAAAAAGCAAAGAGCATTAATTTAGAAGGGGAAATGTATGTGGCGGAGGTGGAGTCTTTTACCCATAAGTGCAAAAATCAGGTAATCGTAGCCAAAAAGTTTTTGCAGGAAGACGACCATGTGCTGATTATTGATGATTTTCTTGCCAATGGTTGTGCGCTGCAGGGATTGATTTCCATTGTTGAAAATGCAGGCGCTACGGTAGAGGGGATTGGCATTGCCATTGAAAAAGGATTTCAGCCGGGTGGAGAAAAAATTCGAAAGCTAGGATATCCGTTGGAATCGTTAGCTATTGTGGAATCCATGGATTGGAACACCGGGGAAATTGTATTTCGAGAGCAATAAATTTTAGTAAAAAAGACACGAGGTGTCTTTTTTTATTATAGTTGGTTTTTCAAATGATATTTGTTAAAATAAATGCATAGGACGATGCCGATTAGAACCTTGGGGCTGCTTGGCGTGCGATTTTTCGTACCGGAAGTGGAGGAAAAACCATAGAAAAAGGAAAGGGAAACATGTCCGTTTTGATAGAGAGTAAAGAGGGGATAGAAGATGAAAATTGGTGTATTGGGGACCGGTGGAATTGTAAAAGTAGTAGCGCCTACCTTAAAACAAACGGATAAAATGGAATGTTATGCCATTGCTTCAAGGACATTAAAGAGAGCGAAGGAAGCGGCAGAGGAATACGGATTTGAAAAAGCTTACGGAAGCTATGAAGAATTAGTAAACGACCCTAAGGTGGAGCTGGTTTATATTGCTACGCCTCATTCCAGACATTTTGAAGATATGAAGCTTTGTATCGAGCATGGGAAAGCGATTCTTTGTGAAAAGGCTTTTACTTTAAACAGTCAGCAGGCAAGAGAAATAAAAAGGTTATCCGAAGAAAAGAAGGTTTATGTAGCGGAGGCGATTTGGACCAGGTATATGCCCTCCCGGAAAATCATTCAGGAAGTGTTAGAAAGCGGTATCATCGGAAACATTTCCATGATGACGGCAAATCTTAGCTATCCGATTGCAGATAAGAAAAGAGTGATAGAACCGGAGCTTGCAGGCGGTGCTCTTTTGGACATCGGTGTCTATGGTCTGAATTTTGCCATGATGCATATGGGAGAACGTATTGTAAAAATAGATTCTTCCGTGCAATTTACCGATACGGGAGTTGACGGAAGCGAGAGCATTACCCTTCATTATGAAGACGGCAGAATGGCGGTTCTATCCCATTCCATCTACGGAAGGTCTGACCGCAAGGGCATTTTTTACGGTGAGAAAGGGTATCTGATTGTAGAAAATATCAACAATCCGCAGAGGATAGATGTGTTTGATGTAAACGATACTTTGCTGAAAAGTATTCGCATGCCGAAGCAAATCAGCGGATACGAATATCAGTTTACGGAAGCAATGGAGCAAATCCGAAGGAAAGAAACGGAAAGTCTTTCCATGCCGTTAAAGGATAGCATTTTTGTTATGGAAAAGATGGATGAAATCAGAAAACAGTGGGGACTTGTTTATCCGGGGGAGTAAAAAATGGATTTTTGGGAAGTGCCGGATAGCATCTATCGGCGAATAGAAAAGGAAATAAAAAAAGAGGGAAAGCTGCCAAAAGAATTTCAATTGGAAGTAGGGAAAAAAAGTAGTACTCTGGCTCCGCCGGGGAAATATGAAAGGGATTTGGAAAAGTATCCCGGCTACAGAGAAAATTGTGCGAAAACCGCGTTGGGTTCGGTAATCAATGTTTTGGATCGTTATATAAAAATGCAGGAAGAGGAAGCTTTGGAATATTTTGAAATATTCGATGCAGATGTTACCGAGATCGTAGAACACAATGTCCCCTTAAGAAATTATTTGAAGGATTTGGACCGGGAATACCCGAAAGATAAATTGGTATCCTTTGGATATTATTTTGCTCGAAACGGAAGAAAGCTTGCATCTGTCAAGCTGGGGTTAACCTTGCTATCCGTTGCTTATGTTTTGAAAGAGGAAGAAATCGTACATACCATAAAAATATTGGGGTATTGCGAGGAGTTTTCTTATTATGTTTTCAAAATCGTTGAGAAATGGATGGAGAAGGAGCAGCAGAATTACTATTTTGAAATGGCAAAAGCATTGTCCGGATATGGAAAAATTACTGCATTATCCAAAATAAAGGCAGATTCGGAGGAGAAGAAGCAGTGGATTTTTTTAGAAGGGTACAAATGCGATATAATGAATAGCCCGATAGCCCGCTACTGCTATGAGAAGTGCGATTATTTTCAGCGAATCGAGAATGGTAATTTAACAGAAGAGGAATTTGAGGCTGCTGTAATGATTATGGATGGGTTAATCGAATTTGAGACGGCAGAATATCGAGAAGATTATGAAGAACCTATACGGGATGCAGAGGATTCGGAAGAAGAAATGATGTGGGGAATCCGATTCGTTTATGAAGAAGCGGTTCCTTTGGCAATATATTATTTAAGGGAGTTAGAGCGTCATCCAATTACGGTACGGGAATTGGTACATATATGCATGTTCGAAAATTACTTTTTTCCTGATACGTGGGAAAATTCCTGGAGAGTTTCGGAAAAAGCATATCACCTGAAAAAGACAGTATCGATAGAAGAAAAGATAGATCAATCCATTGAAGAAGAGACCGCTTTGTGTATATGGCTTGCAGACTATTGCAAAATAGATATTGCAGATAAAATTTGGGAATTAGTGCAGAAAAAGTTTTCGTGTTATTATGTATGGAGCGGATATCTTTTCGCTCGCTCCAGATACATAGAAGAAATGCTGGATTTGTTTGACAAAAAAATAGATGCTTCTCTTTATCCGAAACGAATGGGAAATGAAGTTTATGAAAAATCGACAGATGATGAAAGGATTGATATTTCCAAACTGCTGATGTATTTGGGGGAATATCCTTCCAAAGGGAAAAAACTGATTATCATTGCGTTAAACAGCCCCTATGTTACATGGAGAAGTGTGGCTATATCGGTTTTATACAGCTGGTGTCGTAATAGGAATAAGCCATTATATGAGGTAGAGGTAGAAGTGTATTTTATTGTAAAAATAATTTGGGAAATTGAGTGTAATGAAAATCTAAAAAATAGAATGAGAAAGTTATTATAAAACGAATTAGGAGGAAAAAAAGATGCAACAAAAGGAATACACAACAAAGGACTGGATTGTAGGAATCCTGTTTGTGCTATGGTTTTTCGGTTCTTTTGCCGGTTTTTTGTTGGTGGCGAAGGCCGGAATGACCTGGTTTGCGGCAACGGTTTTCGGACAGATTTTTTTGGTAATCGGAATCATGGTTGTGGTGGAAGGGATTAAGAAGAAAAATCTTGCTCCGGTATTTTTAATTTTTGTATATGTAGGTTTACTGGCCTGCATTATCGGTGTGGTAGGCGAATTCGGTGGTGAGGCAATAAAGGAACAGATGATAGGACTTTTGCCGACGCTGGCGATATCCATTTTTTTGTTCATGGGAATCTTACTTTTTGCAAATGCAGTTATGCTGGCGCAGAACAAAAAGAAATGTACGGTTCCGCTTCGGGCAAAGTGTGTGGAAATCAAGCAAAAAATCGGTGCTACGGAGACTAGCGGAAACCAGAGACGTACAAGATATGTGTATTGTCCTGTGTTTGAATATACCTACAATGACCGATTGTACCGTGTGGATAACGGCATGTACACCAGCATGTTATCGGTGGCAGAGGGCGGAACCTATAATGTTATGATTAATCCTAACAAGCCGGAGCAATATTTTGAAGAATCGGAATACGTAAGCAACAATTCCACCTCTATTATTATCGGTATCATTTTTGTTGTTTGTTCCGTGGTAGGAATGGTTCTGGTCAATATAGGCTAGGGAATCCGGACACAGTGTTGTGAGATTATAGAAAATTTCCCGTTATCATAGTATTGTACGGAGCACAAATAATAATATCTTCAAGGGATGTGTTTTAAGCCATCCTTTGGAGATATTTTTTTGCAAAATAAATTTTAAAGGGAAAACATGTGCATAAAGGAGTCTTTTTTATGAAATAATAGTTTGCAAATAGAATTAAAAAATAGAAACATGGGAGGACGAAGATGGAGTTGACGGATACCGAAAAACTTTTAAAGGAATGTGATGCGGGGGCGAAAATGGCAGTCACCAGCATTGACGAAATCATAGAAAATGTAAGTGATGAGAAATTGAAAAAATTATTGCAGGAAAGTAAGCAACAGCATGAAGAGCTGGGAAATGAAATTCATCGCCAGTTAAACAGTCATGGCGCGGAGGAAAAAGAACCGGGACTTATGGCAAAGGGAATGTCCTGGATGAAGACCAATATGAAAATGAGTATGGATTCTTCCGATAAAACCGTGGCGGATTTGATGACGGATGGTTGCGATATGGGGATAAAAACACTGCATCGTTATCTGAATCAGTATCAAATGGCAGAGGAAGAATCCAAAAAACTCTGTAATAAATTAATCGAAATAGAAGAAAAATTGCGTAAGGAAATGAAGGTATATTTATAATACTTTGTTGTCGTTTACGAGGAGACTGAATTTGGTGCCAAGCATTTCTGCAGCGCTGCGGCTCATGAGCATCCGGCCAAGGAAAATGTCAAAATATTCATACATGGTACAGATGGACTCATCCACCGTGAGATGAAGCGTAATTTCTTTGGTACCGGCATCAATCTGAAGCTGATTCTTTGTAACCGCATAGTTTACTCTGTCGTGAATATCGAATTCGGATTCTTTATCGCAGACTCTGCTGCGTCTTACGTCGGTCTTGTCTGCAATAATCAGTGCTGCGGAAACGGCATCTTTGGCGCCTCCGGTGGACTCGTCATGGTGAGAAATGGCAGAAACTACCGTGAGGCGTTCTTCCATGGAGAGAGATGTGCCTCTTAAAATATCATTTGCCAAGATTCCGCCGTATTCAGCATGGGCTTTTCGGTTGATGCAGTTGCCGATATCGTGCATGAATCCGGCAATTTTAGCCAGTTCAATTTCAGTATCGGAGTAGCCGAGAACGGCTAGAATTTCTCCGGCACGCTGCGCCACAAGTCCGGTATGGGCCGAAGAGTGGTCCGTATATCCTAAAACGCGTAGATTTTCATTTCCTTTTTTGATGTAACCCAGTACCTCAGGGTTATTTTTTATTTCTTCATAAACTGAAACATGCATGGTTATATCCTCCCGATACAGAATAAAATTATTTTAATATGGGCTTAGCGACTTTTTCGTTGAAGAGGTTGATTAAAGGCCCCATAAAAAATGCAGTGATGATAGTTCCGATTCCCACAATGGAAGAGAGGGTGCTTAAGGTTCCTCCGGCAAGAAAGAAAATAGCAACTCCTAAAATTACACAAATGACGTCTGTAAAAATACGACAAAATTGGAATTTGGCGAAGTGCCATTTTTCGGCCAGAATAATGGCAATGGCATCATAGGTGGAAACACCCAAATCCGCTGTCATATAAAGGGAAATGGCAAAGCAAATGACAACGATGGCAATCATCATTAGTAAAATACGAAGGCCAAGACCCGGAGAGGGAATCAGTCTCCCTAAGGTATTTTGGGTAAAATCAGCAATGTATCCCAGCAAAAAAAGATTAATAAAAGTAGCGATGCCGATTTTGCTTTTGTCAAAAAGGAAACTGAAAATCAAAAGGATGGTATTTACAATGACATATAACGTTCCAAAGGATAACGGAATCAGTAAATCCAGTCCGCCCATCAGGGATTGAAAGGGATCGACCCCCAAAGATACATATTTAAAAATGCCGATGCTGACTGACAAAATAATGGTTCCGATAAGGGACATAAGAATCCGCTTGGTTTTTTGCTGCATGGCTCAAGTTCTCCTTGTTCAAACAGAATATTTAAAGATATAATAACACATGCGGGGAAAAGTTTCGACAGAAACAAAATCTTAACCATATTTTAGCCAATAAAATGATAGACTTTTCTTTGTTTGGAGGAATCATGGAAAAAATAAAAAATATTATTCGAAATTCATTCATTATCATAATCATACTGCTGTTTTCTTTTTTTCTAAGCATGTGGATAGAAGCGGTATTTGGTACAGCGACACTGATTCCAGCAGTATTTGTTTTGGCAGTATTTCTATGTTCCTTTTTGACAGAAGGGTACTTGTACGGAGTGTTGGCTTCCCTCATCAGTGTACTTGCACTGAATTATGCGTTCCTTTTTCCGTATTTTAAGTTTAACTTCAGCATTCCGGAAAACTTGGTTTCTGCCGTAATTATGCTTCTGATTACTGCGATTACCGGTACGCTTACTACAAAAATCAAGCAACAGGAAAAGATAAAGGCAGAGACCGGTCGTGAGAAGATGAAGGCTAATTTGCTGCGGGCGGTGTCACATGATTTGCGTACTCCGTTAACAACCATTTACGGTTCCAGTTCCACAATAGCGGAGCAATATGATGAACTGAGCAAAGAACAGATATTGCAATTGGTGGGAGGAATCCGGGATGATTCCCAGTGGCTGATCGGAATGGTGGAAAATCTGCTTACGGTCACCAGGATTGATAATGATGGGGTAAAAATTGTGAAAACCCCTACGGTTTTGGAAGAATTGGTGGATGCGGTGCTGGTTCGATTCCGAAAACGGTATCCGCAGCAGAGGATTTTGGTGGATATCCCGGAAGAATTTGTTATGATTCCCATGGATGCGGTATTGGTAGAACAGGTCATCGTGAATATATTGGAAAATGCGGTTCAGCACGCCAAAGGAATGACAGAACTTGAACTTAAAGTATTTCTTTTGGGAGAAAAAGCAGTCTTTGAAATCCGTGACAACGGCTGCGGAATTGAAAAAGAAAGAATGGCAGGGATTTTTACCGGTTTCTTTGAAAAGAAGGATACTCCCATCGACCATCAAAAAAGCAGTATGGGAATTGGTTTGTCTGTGTGTGCTTCTATCATCAAAGCACATGATGGTACGATTACGGTGGAGAACAGAAAGACCGGCGGTTGTCTGTTCCGATTCAGCTTAGATACGGAGGTGGCGGAAAATGGGGAATAAATACAAAATATTACTTGTAGAAGATGAAATCAATATTTGTAATTTTGTAAAAACCAATTTGGAAACCAACGGATATCAGGCTCTGATTGCAAGAAACGGAAAGAACGGAATGATTGTGTTTCGGTCTCATTGTCCGGATTTGATTATATTGGATTTGGGGCTTCCGGATGTAGATGGAACGGAGTTTATTAAAGAGGTACGAAAGGAGTCGGATGTACCGATTATTGTTTTGTCTGCCCGAACCGGTGAAAATGACAAAGTAGAAGCCTTGGATTTGGGCGCGGATGATTACGTAACAAAGCCTTTCGGCACGAACGAATTGATGGCAAGAATCCGTGCCTGCCTTAGAAATGTAAGGCAAAAAGAAATGGGAGATAAAAAAAATAAAGAGAAATATATTGTAAATAATCTTGTAATCGAATATGATTATCGAAGGCTTACCATCGATGGAAAGGAAATAAAACTGACCCAAACCGAGTATAATATAGTTGAGCTTTTGTCCATGCATGGAGGAAAAGTTCTTACCTACACGGAAATAATAAAGAAAATATGGGGTTATGCGGATATGGGCAGCATTAAGAAGTTGCAGGTCAATATGGCCAATATTCGAAAAAAACTTCAGGAGAAGCCGGGAGAGAACCGTTATATTTCCAATGAACTGGGAGTCGGTTACCGGATGAATTCCGATGGTGAGTAGGAGAACAAATTTGGAGGATGATTATGAGAAAAACAAAAGTAATTTGTACGATTGGACCGGCATGTGAAAATGAGGAAACCTTAACCAAAATGTGTGAGGCGGGCATGAATGTTGCCAGATTAAATTTTTCCCATGGTTCCCATGAAGAGCACCAGAAAAAAATAGATTTGGTAAAAGACGTACGCAGTAAGTTGAATTTGCCGATTGCGATTATGCTTGATACCAAGGGACCGGAATATCGAATCAAGACTTTTGAATCCGGAAAAATAAAATTAGCGGATGGAGATACTTTTATCTTTACAACAGAAGATATTGTCGGTAATCAGGAAAAGGTGGCTGTAAATTATGACCATTTAACAGAGGATTTGAGCGTAGGCGACACTATCATGGTAAATAACGGACTGGTTGTTTTTGAAGTGAAGAAGCTTACCAAGAAGGATGCAATTTGTGAAGTCGTTTCTGGTGGAGAATTGTCCAACCGTAAGAGCATGAATTTCCCGAATAAGGTAATGAGACACGATTTTTTAAGCGAGCAGGATAAGGAAGACTTGCTTTTCGGAATTAAAAACGAAGTGGATTTTGTAGCAGCTTCTTTCGTATCAACCAAAAAAGATGTGGAAGATATGCGTAAGTTTTTGGATGAAAACGGCGGCGAAGACATTGATATTATCGCAAAAATTGAAAACAGAGCCGGCGTAGATAATGTGGAAGAAATCTGCGAAATCGCAGATGGTATCATGATTGCCAGAGGTGACCTTGGTGTGGAAATTCCGTTTATGGAGGTTCCTTCCACCCAGAAATATTTGATTAACAAATGTCGTTTGATGGGAACCTGCGTTATTACTGCAACCGAAATGTTAGAGTCTATGATTTATAATCCCAGACCTACCAGAGCGGAAATTTCCGACGTTGCTAATGCAGTATATGACGGTACCAGTGCTATTATGCTTTCCGGAGAAACAGCTACCGGAAAACACCCGGTAGATGCGGTTCGAAATATGGCAGAAATTGCAGAATATACCGAAGAAAGAATTCACTACGTAAAGAGATTTAAAACCACAGAGTTTGAAATTGAGAATAACTTAGATGCAGTATCCCACTCTACTTGTTCCATGGCAATTGATGTAAAATCAAAATGTATCGTGGTAAGTTCCATTAGCGGACGTACTGCAAGAATGGTAAGCCGTTTCCGTTGCCCGGTAGATATTATCGGTATGACAACTTCGGAAAAGGTATGGAGAAAACTGAATTTGTTCTGGGGTGTAACACCGGTTATGTGTGAAGAATTCTCCTCGATTGAGGTAATGTTCTATAACGCACTTCAGGAAGCAAAGAAAGTATTTTCCTTAGAAACAGGAGATAATGTGGTTCTTACCGGAGGACAGATTAATGGTAAGTCCGGTAATACCAATATACTGAAGGTGGAAAGGATTAGCTAAAGAAAATGACTTGGCTAAATTCTCCGAAGTGATTTTAAAAGAAAAAGCAGAAGATGCAGATTTGGAAGAAGTACATTGATTGGTAAATATTAAGAGTATTGCGAAGGAGCGTCTCGGTGTTTCTGCAATTAGTCAGGAAGGAATCGGTAGTGGTGAAGGAAGTATTTTGTTCTCGGAAATGCTGACGGATTTTGAACGAATCGGAGATCATGCACTTAATATTTGTGATGAGATGATGAATATTAAGCCGGTAAATCATCAGTAAAATTAAATCAAAAAAGAAAAAATATCTGCGAAAGACCCTTGCGAAGCCAGCGAGAAGGTGTCTTTGGCAGATTTTTTTGTAAAATAGCCGAATGGAATGACATGGTATAAGAGTGTTGCCGTTTTTTTATAAAAAGCATAAAATACAGATAGCAGGTTACGCTAAAAAATGTATCCTTGCCGAAAGAGGAAAAAGAGATGACAATAGAAATTTTTCGGGGAATTATGATTCCCTTTGTGGGAACCGTATTAGGTTCTGCCTGTGTATTTTTTATGAAAGGTGCAATGAAAAATAAGGTGGCTCGGTTTCTTAGCGGCTTTGCGGCAGGAGTCATGGTGGCGGCTTCGGTGTGGAGCCTTTTGATTCCGGCCATGGATCATGCTTCTCACCTGGGGAAGGGAGCGTTTATTCCGGCAGCAGTAGGTTTCTGGCTCGGGATTTTGTTTTTGCTTCTTTTGGACAAATGCATTCCCCATCTCCACCGGGGAAGTGAGGAAGCAGAAGGCCCCAAAAGCAACTTAAAAAAAACCACAATGCTTGTATTAGCGGTAGCGCTTCATAATCTGCCGGAAGGAATGGCGGTGGGCGTGGTTTATGCAGGCTTGCTGGCAGGAGACGGGGAGATTTCCATGATGGCCGCGTTGGCATTGTCCATCGGAATTGCGATTCAAAATTTCCCGGAAGGCGCCATTATCTCCATGCCACTGGTTTCGGAAGGGGTAAAGAAAGGCCGAGCGTTTGGTTACGGCGTATTGTCCGGTATCATTGAACCGATTGGTTCTCTGTTGACTATTTTTGCGATTTCTCTGGCTGCACCTTTGCTTCCTTATTGCTTAAGCTTTGCGGCTGGTGCCATGATTTATGTTGTGGTGGAAGAGTTGATTCCGGAGGCTTCGGCAGGGAAGCATTCCAACATCGGGACGCTGGCTTTTGCGGCCGGTTTTACCGTGATGATGATACTGGACGTAGCTTTGGGGTAAGGTGCTTTTTCCGGAGTCTTTCACAAGATGCCTCTTTGGAAGGTGGAAGAGAAAGAAAAAGTATGATATAATTAAACGTTGTAGGTGAATGGCAAGCTTAGGAAAGGGCAGGGGTATTTTCAATGGATTACCTTATAATCGCTTTGCTGGTTGTAATTGTTTTGCTGATAGTTTTTGCGGTGGTTGGCTGGAGAAAATATCTTCGGACAACTGCGGAGGCAAAAGCATTGTCAAAAGAATTGGAAGAAACGAAAAATCAGGCGGAAAATGCCAAGGAAGTGGCGCACCAGGCCCATTTGGCAAAGTCGGAATTTTTATATAATGTCTCACAGGAAATTCAGATGCCCATCAGTGTGATTATGGGGTACAACGAAATGATTATGAATGAGACGAAGGAGAATGCCACCGGTTCTTACGCGGCAAATATTCAGTTTGCCGGTCGTTCTTTGGAAGCGTTGCTCAGTGATATTTCCGATATTACCAAATTGGAGGAAGATACTCTGAAGATGGACGTGGTAGCTTATTACGTATCTTCCATGCTTCAGGATATTGCCAGCTATTCGTCTTACATAGCTAAGAAAAAAAATCTGGAACTTCGTTTGGAGATTGATGAAAATATTCCTAAGCGTCTCTTAGGAGATGTGGTGCGAATCACTCAGATGTTGAATAAAATTATTTCCAATGCGGTGAAATATACCAAGGACGGTTTTGTGGCCATTTCGGTAAAATGGACGTCTGTGGAGACGGATAAAGGTGTGCTTCATTTTGCCGTTCAAGACAGCGGTGTCGGAATGTCTCCGGGAAAAATTCACGGAATCGTGAATTCTCATCTTCTTATCGGGGACAGGCATGCCAATCCCAATCAGGGAATCGGCTTGGGTTTGGTACTGGTTACCAAAATCTTAAAGAGCATGAACAGCAACCTGGAAATTGTCAGTGAAGAAGGGAAAGGCAGTACCTTTTCCTTTGGTATTGAACAAAAGATTGCGGATGCAGAACCGGTTGGAAAATTGTTTCCTGCTTACGACGGAGGTACCGGTGAAAAAGAGGTCTCGCAGAAAGTGTTTGTGGCACCAAGAGCAAAGATTCTCGTGGTGGATGATAACACCATGAATCAGGATTTGATGAAAGGTTTGCTAAAACCCACCAGAGTACTGGTGGATACGGCGCTCAACGGCGAAGAAGCACTTTTGTGTTTAAAGAAACGAAAGTATAATCTGGTTTTCATGGATCACTTGATGCCGGTTATGGGCGGAATCGAAACCATGAAAAAAATCCGAGAAGAAAATTTGTGCGAAAACGTTCCGGTATTTGCGTTTACCGCAATGCAGGATGCAGAAGATAAGACAATTTTTATTAATGCCGGATTTGAAGATGTTTTGAAAAAACCCATTCTTGGAAAAGAATTGCTGGAAGTGGTGCGGGAACATCTTCCGAAAGAATTGGTGCTGGATAAGGCTTCGATTCAAAGAAGAAGACAACAGGAGGCAGAGAAAGAAGAACGTCTGCCGGAAGATGGTATAGAAAAACAGGAAAGCGAGAAGGCGATGCTTCCTGCAGTTTTGCTATTGAGTGATGAGGCAGACAATGAACTCGTGAGCAAAGAGGCATTATCGTCCCATTATGAGGTGATAGTTGGAGAGACCAAAGAGTGGTCCGCCTTATTGAAAGAAAAGGAAATCCGCTTGATTGTGTTGCAGTGTCAAATGTTGAGTGAGGATGTTTTGGAAACCATACGGAGCATGAAAGACTCAAAACGGACGATGGCGCCTGTTGTTTTGGTCATGGCAAAGCAGGACGAAGGTGTGGAGGAAAAACTCCTTAGCGAAGATGTAGCAGATATTTTGTATCTTCCGCTCAGCGACAAAATGCTGGTGTGGCGGTTGGAAAATGTTTGGAAAAGCGATGCTTTGCAGCGTGATTTTGGCAGTGAAGTGGAAAAACAGATGCGTGCAATGAAAGAGCGCAGAAATAAACTGGAAAGAGTGTCGGTACAGGTTATGGCGGCTCTGGCATCTTTGGTGGATGCAAAAAGCGTGTATATGAAAGGCCATTCCCAACGAGTAGCGGAGTATGCCAAGATGCTGGCGGAGCGGATGGGAAAATCCGAAAGAGAACAGGAAGATGTTTTTTATGCCGGGTTATTGCATGACATCGGAAAAATCGGAATTCCCGACAGTATTTTGGGAAAAGTACCAAAGCTTACGGAGGAAGACTGGGTTGTGATGAAAACACACTCCGACATCGGTGCAGATATTTTGTCGGATGTATCGGACATGGAAGGATTGGATGTGGGTGCAAGATGGCACCACGAAAGATATGACGGCTCCGGTTATCCGGACGGATTGAAGGGAAATGAAATTCCGGAAATTGCCCGAATTATCGGTGTGGCAGATGCGTATGACGCTATGACATCCAGCAGAAGTTATCGAGATGAACTGAGCATGGAAGAAGCTCGCCGAGAAATCGAAAAGGGAATCGGTACCCAATTTGATCCCTATATTGCAAAGCTCTTTTTGCAGATCATCGATGAACATAAAGACGATAAGATTTTGAAAGAATAAAAGAAACTGCAGGGAAGAAAGATGGAGGCGCAGTGAATGGAATCTATGGAAAAATTGGACGAAATCAAAGAGTTGTTGAAAGAAACCGATCTTGGTGATTTTGGAAAAGTGATGAAGCTTGCCCGAAGATACGGGAAGCTGGATTTGAAAAATCTGTATAACAAAAAGATTGCGTTCCTGGGTACTTGCAGTATGCAGTTGTTGGTATCGGTGACGAAGGTTCTTTTGTCCCGTTACGATATTATTCCGGAGGTGTTTGAAGGAGAGTATGACGGAATCCGCGTGGAAGTATGGAATGAAGATTCGGAGTTTTACCGTTTCCGACCGGATTACGTAATCCTTTTGCCGGATCACAGAGATGTTTTGCCGTTGCCTAAGGTACTGGACGGAGAAGATAAGGTGGCAGAAGGTTGTGAGAAGGTGGTGAACGTTTGGATTCAAACCTTTGAGAAAATTCATGAAATGCTTCCGAATTGTCAGATTCTGTGCTCCAATTTTGTCGTGCCCTTTGAAAGTCCTTTGGGAAATTTGGAGGCCAATTATCTGTTCTCCGAAGCTTCCTTTTACCGACAGGTTAATTTGGGGCTGATAGCGAAGCGTCCTTCCTATGTGACGATGCTGGATATGGACGGTTTGGCTTCCTATATCGGAAAAGGAAAATGGTTTGACGAAACGGCTTACTTTATGAATAAGGGTGGCTTTGCTTACGAATATATGGGATATTATTGTGATTTGATTGCCAGACAGTTTATGGCAATCAGTGGCCGGGCAAAGAAATGTTTGGTGCTGGATTTGGATAATACTCTTTGGGGCGGCGTAGTAGGTGACGAAGGCTACGACGGAATCATGCTAGATCCCAACGATGCTGTGGGCGAAGCATATCTTGCTTTCCAAAAATACATTTTAAAGCTAAAAGAACGGGGCGTCATTTTGGCGGTTTGCAGTAAAAATGATGTGGAAAATGCCAAAGAGCCCTTTGAAAAAAACGAGCACATGCTGCTTCACTTGGAAGACATTTCCTGCTTTGTGGCAAACTGGCAGGATAAGGCAAGCAACATTCGACAGATTGCGGCATCGTTAAATATCGGTTTGGACAGTATGGTGTTCTTTGATGACAATCCTACGGAGCGGGAGCTGGTAAGAAGTTTTCTTCCGATGGTAACTACCGTGGAAGTGCCTCAGGACCCGGCAGGATATGTGCGCGCTCTGGACAGAGCCCAGGTGTTTGACTGGTTGGAAATCACGAAAGAAGATATCGGCCGTTCCCAGACTTATGTAGATAACCGCAAGCGGGAAGAGATGATGACAAATTATACGGATTACAGTGCGTACCTGGAGGCGCTGGAGCTGGAGGGGAAATTTGAGGAATTGACCGAAAAAAATGTTCCTCGGTTTTCCCAGTTAATCAATAAATCCAATCAGTTTAATTTGCGGACCAGACGATACACGGAAGCTCAGATTAGCCAAATGATGGAAGAGGAACATTACGGATTGTATTCTGTTTCCTTAAAGGATAAATTCAGCAATTACGGAATCATTGCCTGCCTGATTTTGAAGTATGAGGGAAAAAGCTGCTTTATCGACAGCTGGGTTATGAGTTGCCGGGTTTTGAAAAAAGACGTGGAAAAATTTACCGTTTCCAAACTTTTGGAAACCATGAAAAATAAGAACTGTGAAAAAGTTGTGGGAGAATATCTTCCCACGGCAAAGAATTCCATGGTAAAGGATTTGTATGGTGAATTCGGATTTACATTGGTTTCGGAAACTGCGGAGGGAGTCAAAACGTACGAAACCACGGAAACAGACAGACAATTTGAGTATAAAATAAAGGAGTAAGCGATGGATACAAAAAGTTTATTACAGGAAATTTTTAGAGATGTTTTTGATGACGAGGAATTGGAAATTACAGAGGAAACCACCGCAGAAGATATTGAGGGGTGGGATTCCCTGACCCATATACAAATCATTGTAGGCATAGAGAAAAAATTTGAAATTAAGTTTTCGGCCGTGGAAATCAAGGCATCGGAGAATGTGGGAGAATTCATTGAACTGATTGACCGAAAAGTTTTGGAAAAAGGATAATGGTATGATGCAATCATTGGTGAAAGAATATAAAGAGAAAGTCCTCTTGGGACAATGCCTGGACCTGGTTCCGCTTAGCACGGAGGATTCCGATAAGATTGTGGCACTTCGAAACAAGGACAAGAATCGCTACAATTTAAATCAGGATTATGTGTTGACCAAGGAAAATCAGGACGCTTGGTATCAACAGTACAAGGAACGAACGGATGATTTGTATTGGTGTATTTTTGAAAAGGATGGTCGTTTTCTCGGTACCATACGATTGTATGAAATCGATGAGAACAACAAAACCTGTAGGCAGGGAAGTTTTATCATCGACGACGAGTATTCCAAAGAAGGCCCTTATGCACTGGAAGCCATCATCCGGACACTGGATTTGGCATTTGGCACCCTGGCTTTGGAAAAGGTTTATAATGATGACCGGGCAGATAATAAGGTGATGAATAACTTGAGCAAAAAGTTTGGGTTTGTTTTTGAAAAAGAAATTTTGGTAAAGGAAGTACCTTACAATCTTTATTCCGTTACGGAGGAGCAATATCAAAAGAAGCGTGAAAAAATTCAGGCGCTGATTGATTATTGGGCCACTCGCTAACAAAAGGCATGCCAAGACAGGACCGCAATTAATCAATCAGTTGAGTAAACAATTGATTGATGCCGTCGCAAATAAGGTTTTTGGGTATGCCGGAATAATTGATAATTAAAATATGTTCCTTGGCAAGGGATTTATCAAAGTAATATTGGCTGAGACAGGATATGTGGATTCCACACTGTCTCGCTTTTTTTATGAGTTCTGCATCGGAGAGAGGGGTGTCAACTTTTAATAAAAAGTGCAATCCGGCATGTTCTTCCATGATTTCTACTTTGGAAAAACCGGCTTGGCTTCGAATGCATTCCAAAATCTCGTCCCGCTGATTGCGGTAGTAGTTTCTCATGCGGTTGATGTGTTTCTCCAGATGACCGTCCCCGATAAATTTTGCCAATGTGTATTGCTCAAAATTGGAAACCGTGCAGGAATAGAAATCCAGATTGCTTTGGTATTTTTTCATCAGTGATTTGGGCAAAACCATGTAACTGATACGAATGGTGGAGGATAAGCTTTTGGAAAACGTATTCATGTAAATAACTTTATCTAGTACATCGATGCTTTGGAGTGATGGAATGGGTTTTCCCTGCATGCGAAATTCGCTGTCATAATCATCTTCGATAATAAAACGGTCCTCGGAGCCGGAAGCCCAAGATAAAATTTCGTAGCGCCGACTGATGGGAGTAACAATTCCGGTGGGAAAATGATGGGAAGGGGAAATGTGTAAAACGCTGGCCTTCGATTTTTTCAAAAGTTCCACATTGATGCCCTGCGAATCCATGGGAATGGGGATGCTTTCCACCTGATGCGCCCGGTAAATGCGGTTGATTTTTTGGTAGCCGGGGTCCTCAAAGGCATAGCAGTTGTTTCTGCCAAGGAGTTGTATTAGCAATCCGTACAGGTACTCTGTACCGGCGCCCACGATTACCTGAGAGGGTTCGACAATCATTCCACGGAACTGATAAAGATAAGTTACGATGGCACGGCGCAGAGAGTCTACACCACCGGAGGGGGATCTGACCATAAGCTTTTCGGCGTCATCTGACATGGTTTCTCGCATGAGTTTGGTCCAGATGTTAAAAGGGAAAGCTTCTTTGGCGGTGGCATTGCTGCTAAAATCCAGAACGGATTGTCCGGCCTTTGTCTCCTTTCTCGCCTCGGGGAAAAGAGGAGGACTCGGCAAAGGTTTCCGACCGGAAATGTCTGCCACATAGAATCCGCTCTTAGGAACAGAATAAAGATAACCTTCTGCAATCAGCTGGTTATAAGCATTTTCCACGGTAATGGTGCTGATGCTTAAATGCTTTGCCAAAGCACGTTTGGAAGGCAATTTTTCTCCCGGAGATAAGTGGAAATGCAAAATGTCATTCTTGATTTGTTTATATAAATATTCATAAAGGCTGTCTTCACCTTTGTTTTCAAAAGAATAGGTTAGCATAGTTCTCCAATCTGACCATATAACTTTTTGTAAAATTGAATATTTTGATATGGTCAATTTTGAGTATAATAGGATATGTCAGAATTGTAAAGCAAGAAAAGAAAGTGCTTTTTGCCGGTAAAGGAATAACCGAAAAAAGAAGACGGTAAAAATACTGCAAAAAGCAGAGAAAGAAAATCAGGAGGAATTGAAATTATGAAAAGAATTGTTACCATACAAGATATTTCCTGCGTAGGGAAATGTTCCCTAACGGTTGCGCTCCCTATTATTTCCGCCATGGGAGTGGAAGCGGCAATCATTCCCACAGCGGTTTTGTCCACTCACACCATGTTTCAGAATTTTACCTGCAGGGATTTGACGGAAGAAATCAAACCGATTACAGAGCATTGGAAAGGGGAAGGCATTGATTTTGACGCGATTTATACAGGGTACCTTGGTTCTTTGGAGCAGATTGATTTGGTGAAGGGCGTGTTCCGGGAGTTTAAGAAAGAAGGAAATGTAACCGTAGTAGATCCTGCCATGGCGGATAACGGTAAATTGTATCCTGCTTTTGATGAAAATTTTGCGGGGCAGATGGCTACGCTTTGCGGTGAAGCCGATATTATTTTGCCCAACATTACGGAAGCTTCTTTTATGGTAGGTATGGAATACAAGGAAGTGTATGATGAAGCTTATGCAAAAGAAATGTTGAAAAAACTGGCCGATTTGGGTTGCAAGATAGCGGTGCTTACCGGCGTGGGATTTCAGGAAGGAATGACCGGAGTAATGGGGTACGAGAGTGCCACAGGAGAATATTTTTATTACAGTCATGAAAAACTTCCGGTTAGTTATCACGGAACCGGTGATATTTATTCCAGTACCTTTGTAGGTGCGCTCATGCAGGGGAAAGATTGGAAGGAAGCTACTAGGGTGGCAGCAGATTACACCGCCCGTTGCATTCGTCTTACCATGGAGGATAAAAACGGCAGATGGTACGGCGTAAACTTCGAAGAGGCAATTCCCTTTTTGTTAGAACAGTTATAAGGGAAATCGAAGAAATACAAAAGAGGAATACATAGACGCTTCTTTGTCATAGAATGGTAAAAAAACGGAAAGAAACAAAGCAATGTATCAAAGATGGGGATTGAAGCTGGTTGCCGTAGCTATGCTGGCAATGACGATTTTTTTACTGGTAAAAATGAAAGAAGTAAATACACAGGATGCAGAGGTGATTTTGCCCCAAAGTGAGGAACCGGTGTCGATGGATGCGGTTCCCGGGGGAAGAGACCTCTGCATTGTTATTGATGCGGGCCATGGCGGAAGAGACGGCGGAAAAGTCGGAAGTAATGGTGTGCTGGAAAAGGACATTAACCTGCAGATGGCGTATATTTTAAGGGATTATTTGGAAGCGGCAGGTTACACTGTCGTTATGACCAGAGAAACCGATGCCGGTCTTTACGATGAGGATGCCCCGAACCGGAAAATGCAGGATTTGCAAAGACGGGTGGAATTGATTGCCGATGTGGCGCCGGATATGGTAATCAGCATTCACCAAAACAGTTATACCGATGAAAGTGTTCGGGGAGCGCAGGTTTTTTATTATGCGGAAAATCCGGAAGGCGAGCTTTTGGCAGAGTGTATTCAGCTTAGGCTAAACGAAGCCTCCGGTGGTGAAAATCCGCGGCAAACGAAAGGGAATACGGATTACTATTTGCTGAAAAAAACGGAGGCCTTGACGGTGATTGTGGAATGCGGGTTTTTGTCCTGTTATGAAGAGGCGGAGCTTTTGGCGAATCCGGAATATCAGGACAAAATGATGCAGGCAGTTATGGAAGGCGTGGAAGATTATTTTACACGGAACTGACTCTTTATCAAAATTTGCCTTTGTGATATACTATGCTAGAGATAAAATGCTTTTGGGAGAAGAAATTTGGATACAAAAGTAATTGAGATAAAATGGATGGAAAAGGAATCCCGGGAATCAGGCTTTGAGGCTGATGCCAGAGAATCGGACCCAAAAAGAAAAGAAGAGGCTGAGATAAAAAACGCGGGAAGAATTATTCGGGACGGCGGACTTGTGGCATTCCCTACGGAAACGGTTTATGGTCTTGGGGGAGATGGATTAAATCCGTCTTCGTCCAAAAAAATATACGCGGCCAAAGGAAGACCTTCGGACAATCCTTTGATTGTTCACATCAGCAAGTGGGAAAGTCTGGAAAAGATTGCCAAAGAAGTACCGCAGGAAGCGAAGGTATTAGCGGATGCTTTCTGGCCGGGACCGTTGACGATGATTTTAAAAAAGAAGGCCTGTGTGCCGAAGGAGACCACCGGCGGATTGGATACTGTGGCAGTGCGCATGCCGGCGCACCCGGTGGCATTGGCGTTTATTGAAGAAGCCGGTGGCTTTGTGGCGGCGCCCAGTGCCAATACCTCAGGGAAACCAAGCCCTACCTTGGCAAAGCATGTCCGGGAAGATATGATGGGGCGAATTGATATGATTATTGATGGCGGAGAGGTAGGCATCGGCGTGGAATCCACGATTGTGGATTTGACGGGAGAAACCCCGATGATTTTACGCCCCGGTTATGTGACGGAGGAAATGCTGCAACGGGTTTTGGGTGAGGTGACTACGGACAAGGCCCTGCTGAATCCGGATAGCGAAGAAAAGCCGAAAGCTCCGGGGATGAAATATCGTCATTACGCACCGAAAGGAAAGATGGTGCTGGTGGAAGGAGAACCTTGTCGGATTGCTGAAATCATCAATCAGGGCGTGGAAAAAAGTGCCCGGGAAGGGGAACGTACCGGAGTACTTTGCAGCGAGGAATTGTATGATTTGGTAACGGCGGATGTAAAAAAATGTGTGGGAAAGAGAGAAAATCAGTCAGAGATTGCCCATAATTTGTACCGGGTGCTTCGAGAATTTGATGAGGAAGACGTAACCATGATTTATGCGGAGAGCTTTTCGGATAAAGATTTCGGACAAGCGGTGATGAACCGGCTTTTGAAGGCGGCAGGTTATACGATAATAAGAGAGTAGAAAGTGGGGATTTCGCCAAAGGCCAAAGTTGAAAGTTGAGGATATAAAGGACCGTTGGTTTCAGAAATGGAAAGAATAAGGAACGATTCATTCAAAGAAGTCTATGCTTTAAAAAGACGAAACAAATTTTGAGATAATCATGAAATTAAAAAAGAAGGAGAAAAAATATGAAAATTTCAATCGGATGCGATCATGGAGGATATGATTTAAAGGAAAGCATGAAAGCTTTTTTGGAAGAAAAAGGATACGAGGTATCGGATAAGGGATGCTTTAGTAAAGAGTCCTGCGATTACCCGGAATTCGGAAGGGCGGTAGCGAAAGATGTGGCGAGCGGAGCTTCCGAGAAGGGAATTGTGATTTGTACCACAGGAATCGGAATGAGCATTGTGGCGAATAAAGTAAAGGGCGTGCGTGCGGCACTTTGTCACAATGAGCATACAGCAACCATGACCAGATTGCATAATAATTCCAATGTGCTGGCTTTGGGCGCAGGACAGATGACTACGGAGGAAGCAAAGAAGATTGCTGAAGTATTTTTGACAACGGATTTTTCCGGAGAAGAAAGACATCAAAGAAGAATTGATCAGATGATGAGTGAAGAATAAAACACCGATGAAAAAGGGAGGTTACGGAATGAAAAGACAGGGATATATTTCTTGGGACGAATATTTTATGGGAGTTTCCAAATTATCGGGAATGCGCTCTAAGGATCCGAACACCCAGGTGGGAGCCTGCATCGTAAGTAATAGCAATAAGATATTGTCTATGGGATACAACGGATTCCCCAATGGCTGCAGCGATGATGATTTCCCCTGGGCGAGAGAAGGCGAAATGCTGGATACAAAGTATCCTTTTGTGACTCACAGCGAATTAAATGCTATTTTGAATTATAGGGGAGGTTCCCTGGAAGGAACCAAATTATATGTCACGTTGTTCCCCTGCAATGAATGTGCCAAGGCGATTATCCAAGCAGGGATTCGCACCGTGGTGTATGCAGATGATAAGTATGATCAGACCCCCGGAAATATTGCGGCAAAACGATTGTTTGATGCAGCAGGCGTAACTTATTATCAGTATGAGCCTACCGGAAGAACGGTATCCATGGATTTGTAATTTAGGAAAGAGGACAGAATGTTGTACGGTTTCTTTAAAAAGAATCAAATACGTGTTCTTGCTACCATAATGACCATTATGATGGTTGTTATGGATTTTCCTGTGCCTGTATGGGCGACTTCTGATACCAAGGAGCAGTTGGAAGAAGCGGAAGAGGAAATGGAAGAAGCCAGAGAAGAGCTGGAGGAAGCGCAAAACCGACTCAGTGAAACAGAAAACAGTCTGGCGGCACTGGAAAGTGTTCAGGATACTTATCAGGGACAGATGGCAATTTTAAATGAGGAATTGCAACTGGTGGCAGATAATCTTGCGGTTTTGGAAAGTCAGATTGAAATCAAACAGTTGGAAATTGCGCAGACCACGGCAGCGCTGGAGGCAGCAGAAAATCTGAGAGTGGAACAATACAACAGCATGAAGGCCAGAATACAGTTTTTGTATGAGCGGGGAGATGCCATGTATATGGAAATGCTCCTTTCGGCACAGAGCTTTGGTGAGTTTTTAAATTACGCAGATTATATAGAACAGTTGTCGGCTTATGACCGAAGAATGTTGGAAGAGTATATTGCAAATGAAGCAGCAATTACCGAAGCCAAAGCACTTTTGGAACAGGAAATGCTGGAATTGGAGGAATTGTTTGCCAGTGCGGAAGCGGAACAGGCTTCTGTGAACGGATTGATTACGACAACCGCAAATAACATTGCAGCTACGGCAGATTCCATTGACGGAGTGGAAGCCCAGATGGCTGCGTATGAAGCGGAGTGCCAGCAGCGAGCGGCGGAAGCGGCGGCAGCAGAGGCGGAGTACCAGCAGATTTTGGCACAGTATGAGGAAGAGCTGCGGTTGTCTCAGTTGGCAGCGGAGTCTTCGTGGCGTGATATTTCTCAGGTGACTTTTGAGGAAGGGGACCGGTATTTGCTGGCAAACCTGATTTACTGCGAAGCCGGCGGGGAATCCTATGAAGGGCAGCTTGCGGTAGGCGCCGTAGTAATGAATCGTGTTTTGAGTTCGGTGTATCCTAACACCATAACGGGAGTAATCTATCAGAGAAGACAGTTTGCACCGGTATTGGATGGCCATTTGGCACTGGCGATAGCACAAGACCGGGCTACGGAAAGTTGTTATCGGGCAGCAGATGCGGCCATGAGCGGAGCCACTAACGTAGGCAATTGTGTATATTTCAGAACGCCGATTGAAGGACTTACCGGGATTCAGATCGGTAATCATATTTTTTACTAATTATAAAATTTACCGGCAGCATTTCGGTGGGTATCCGAAACGCTGCCGGTATTGTATTTTGTTATTTTGCAATGGTATAAATGATAAAAATCAGGAAGAGCAGAATCAAAATTCTTGCACACCATTTCAGAACAGCATCATAGCGTTTCTTAGGTGCAGATGCTTGGTCGGGGGACTTCGTGCCAATATCCTCGTTGTCGGAGGTGTAGTTCTCTTCTTCTGCGATTGCCTCAGGATCCAAATGCTCTATGGCGGAAAGTGCTGCTTCGTAATGCTCCTCTTCGGTTACCAGAAGGTAGGGGCCATATATTCTGGGCATAAACTGTTCCCGTTCGATACGGGTGGGAATGCCCTCGCTTTCCAAATATTGTTTTGTGATTTCCAGCACATGCTGGTTTTCGTTCTTTTCTATAATTTTCATTTTATTCAGCCTTTCTGTGTTACAAAAGCGCCAATGAGGCTGGAACCCATCTTGCTCCTTTCATACTTCTTTTCCTTCTGCATCGGAAATCGGAGTGCAGTATTCCTCAAATTTTCCGCTGTAAATAATCTGCAACAGTTTGTCCAAATTGGTTAAAGAACGTTTTAATTGTTCCGTGGAAAGAACGTTGTCGTTTAGGCAGGTCACCAATTCATCCAAATCCATGACTTTTACAAATCCATCGGGGTAAACAATGACATCCGCCAACAAATCCGTTACCGTCAGAGAATCGGAAGCTTCTTCGTACTCGTAATCCACAATGTCGCAATACCAGTAGAGCAAAGTGTTATCACTGCGATAAAATTTGCTGATTTTGAAGCCTTCTTTCAAAAAATAGCAGGAATATCCGTGGTGAAGGTCTTTTTTCGGTTTTAAAGCCTTCCATTTGGTTAGAATAATATCGGAGTTACAGGTCAAAATGATATCATCCTTTAATCGAATGCATTCATTGGGAATCAAGCGTTTGCGATATAAAATCGGTTCTTTTGAGGGTAATTTCATGGAGGACCTCCTTTATCAGCGAAAAAGTGTGAAAAAGCATTAAAATCTTTGTCAAAAGTTTATCATGAAATCGGGTTTTTCACTAGACATTTTTGTGGAAAATGGTTATAATTTTAAACGATAGCTATTTGCCCTCCCTTCCTATTTGGAAAGGGGCATGTATTTTAACTTATAAGGAAACACCGGGTGATGATCTTAGAATCTGGAAAGGTAATTGGATAATGGATTCGAGAGACAGGAAGAAGCAAAAAGACAGACAGACGACGTTACGGATGCTTACACTCATCAGTCAGTTTGGAATCAATATGCTTGTTCCGATTTTTTTGTGTTTTTTCGCAGGAATGTATTTGGATCGTTATTTTGAAACAAACTATCTAACGGTTCTGCTATTCTTTGTGGGTGCTCTGGCGGGATTTCGAAATGTATATCTTTTTGCCAAGAGAGCAACGAAAAAACAACAAGAGGAAAAACAAGAAAAAAATTAGGATTACAAATTAGGATTACAAGAAAGAATGAAGGAAAAAATTGGTGGAAATTTAACATTGGTCGAGCTGATTACAGGTGTTGTTTTGTTTGCCGTAGTTTGTCAGATGGTTGGTGTTTTTTTCGTCAATGATAAATGGGATTACAGCCTGGGACTTTGGATAGGCGCAGCAATGGCGTCAGGAATGGCAATTCACATGGATTATGCGTTGAAAAAAACGTTGCTTTTGGATCCGGAATCCGCGACAAAGGTGGCACGAAAGGACAGCATGATTCGATATTTTTTGGTGGTACTTATTTTGGGAGTCATTATGGTATTGCGATTTGCCAATCCCCTCAGTGCCTTTTTGGGGCTAATGGGACTGAAGATTGCGGCTTATGGTCAGCCGTTAATCCATAAATTATTTCAAAAATTTATAAAAGAAGAAAAGCACGAAAATATCTCGTAAGGAGGTGAAATTATGGGAGCAGGTATGCTGTTATCGAGTGATCTGGGCTTTATGATAAAAGGCGTTTTTTCTTTTTATATAGGCGATACGGAAATCTGGATAACAACCTCACACATTTGTCTGCTGATTGTTCTGATTGTTTTGACTATCTTTGCACTTTGTGCGAACCGCACGATGAAGAAAGCTTCGGACGTGCCGGGTGGTTTTCAAAATGCCATCGAGCTTGTCGTGGAATTGTTAGACAATATGGTCAAAGGTACCATGGGTAAAAATGCTGCCGGTTTTCGCAATTATATCGGAACCATCTTTATCTTTATTTTGTTCAGCAATCTGTCCGGCTTGCTGGGACTTAGACCGCCTACAGCAGACTATGGAGTAACGTTTCCGCTGGGTATTTTAACCTTTACTTTGGTAACGTTTAACAAGTTTAAGTATCAGAAAGTGAGCGGAGTCATTAAAGGATTATGCGATCCTTGGCCGATTTGGGCACCGATTAACATGATTGGTGACTTGGCGGTTCCGATTTCCTTGTCACTTCGTTTGTTTGCCAACGTGTTATCAGGAACCATTATGATGGCGTTGATATACGGATTGCTTAACTGGGTTGCGCTGTTTTGGCCGGCGGTATTACACGTTTACTTTGATATGTTCTCCGGAGCGATTCAAACGTACGTATTCTGTATGCTCACTATGACATACATTTCCGATGCCATCGGAGATTAAAAAGAGTCAATAATGTAAAAAAATAATTACAAATATTTAAGGAGGATTTCATTATGTTTAATGAAGAATTTATTTTAGGATGTTCCGCAATTGGTGCAGGTCTTGCCGTTATCGCTGGTATCGGACCTGGTGTAGGTCAGGGTATCGCAGCAGGACACGCAGCAGCAGCTGTAGGTAGAAACCCGGGAGCACAGGGTGAAGTAAGATCTACCATGTTACTTGGACAGGCCGTTGCCGAAACCACAGGTCTTTACGGTTTGCTTGTTGCTATGCTTTTACTCTTCGTAAAACCGTTAGTAGGTTAAGAATAAGTCTCTGGAAAAAATATTGAGAAAGGAGGCTTAAATCTTGAATATAAATTACGGTATGCTTTTAAGCGGCGCAGATACAGTGGCGGCAGGCAATTATGAAAGATTGTTTGACTTGGATATGCAGCTTTTGTTTGATTCCTGCCTGACACTTCTTGCGGTTATTACTTTGTTCTTTATTATGTCATACTTCCTTTTCAATCCTGCAAGAAAGTTTTTGGAAGATCGTAAGAACCGAATTCAGGGTGACATTGATGCGGCAAAGAATGATAAAGAGGAAGCGCTGGCATTAAAAGCAGAATATGAAGCAAAATTAAAAGACATTGATAAAGAAGCAGAAAAGATTTTAAGCGAAGCTCGTCAGAAGGCCCTTGCCAATGAAAATAAGATTATTGCTGAGGCGAGAGAAGAAGCTGCAGGAATTATAGAAAGAGCCAATGCAGAAGCTGAGCTTGAAAAGAAACGTGTCGTTGATGAAGTAAAGCAGGAGATGGTTGCAATTGCTTCTTTGATGGCAGGAAAGGTTGTAGCAGGAAATATCGATACAACCATGCAGGATAGTTTAATTGACGAAACATTGAAAGAAATAGGTGACAGTACATGGCTAAGCTAGTTTCAGGAACCTATGGAGAAGCGTTGTTTGAACTTGCAGTAGAAGAGAAAAAAGAGGATTTGTTCCTGGAAGAAGCTAAGGCGGTAAAACAGCTTTTAAAAGAAAATCCTGAATTTTCCGCTTTGCTTAATCACCCTAAGATTAGCAAGGAAGAAAAAATTGAGGTTTTGGAAGCCGTTTTTTCCAAAGGATTCAGTGCGGAACTGACCGGATTTTTTGTTCTGATTTTACAGAAGGACCGATACGGAGAAATCGACGGAATTCTGGATTACTTCATTGACAAAATGAAGGATTACAAGGGAATCGGAACTGCATATGTAACAACAGCGGTATCCTTAAGGGATAATCAGAAAAAAGAAATAGAGAATAAATTATTACAAACCACGTCCTACAAAGAAATGGAAATTCATTATGCAGAAGATGCAAAGCTCATCGGCGGAATGATTATCCGAATTGGGGACAGGGTAGTAGATAGTAGTATTCGAACAAAACTTGATCGTCTTACAAAAGAATTGTCAGACCTTCAAATTGGTTAAAAAAGATTTAAGAAAGGTGCGTTAAGATCCATGAATTTAAGACCAGAAGAAATAAGTTCAGTGATTAAGGATCAGATTAAGAGATATGCCGACAAGCTGGAAGTATCCGATGTGGGTACGGTTATTCAGGTTGCGGACGGTATTGCTCGTGTGCACGGCTTACAGAATGCAATGCAGGGAGAACTTCTTGAATTCCCCGGCGAAGTATACGGAATGGTACTTAACTTAGAAGAAGATAACGTTGGTGCGGTTTTGCTTGGTAACCACAAGAATATCAATGAAGGTGATACCGTAAAAACCACAGGCCGAGTTGTAGAAGTACCTGTAGGCGATGCCATGATCGGACGAGTAGTAAATGCTCTTGGTCAGCCCATTGACGGCAAAGGTCCTATTTCAACTTCCAAATATCGAAAAATTGAAAGAGTTGCCTCCGGTGTAATTACCAGACAGTCCGTTGATACCCCTCTTCAGACCGGTATCAAGGCGATTGACTCCATGGTGCCCATCGGAAGAGGACAGCGTGAGCTTATCATCGGTGACAGACAGACCGGTAAGACAGCAATCGCTTTGGATACCTTCATCAATCAGAAGGGTCAGAATGTAAAATGTATTTACGTTGCCATCGGTCAGAAGGCTTCTACCGTTGCCAGCATCGTAAAGACATTGGAAGAATTTGGCGCTATGGCTTATACAACCGTCGTAGCTTCTACTGCTTCCGAACTTGCTCCGCTTCAGTACATTGCGCCTTATGCAGGTTGTGCGATTGGTGAAGAATGGATGGAAAACGGAGAAGATGTACTTGTTATTTATGATGACTTAAGTAAGCATGCTACGGCATACCGTACACTCTCTCTTCTTTTGAGACGTCCCCCCGGACGAGAAGCTTATCCCGGTGACGTTTTCTACTTGCACTCCAGACTTTTGGAAAGAGCTGCACGTATGAGCGAAGAATACGGCGGAGGTTCTTTAACAGCACTTCCGATTATCGAAACACAGGCAGGTGACGTATCTGCTTATATTCCTACCAATGTAATTTCCATTACAGACGGTCAGATTTATCTGGAAACAGAAATGTTTAACGCAGGTTTCCGTCCGGCGATTAATGCGGGTCTTTCCGTATCCCGAGTTGGTGGTTCTGCCCAGATTAAAGCGATGAAGAAGATTGCAGGTCCTATTCGAGTAGAGCTTGCTCAGTACAGAGAGTTGGCAGCCTTTTCTCAGTTTGGTTCCGAACTGGATGCCGATACCAAAGAACGTTTGGCACAGGGTGAAAGAATCAAAGAAATGTTAAAGCAGCCTCAGTACAAGCCCATGCCGGTAGAATACCAGGTAATCATCATTTATGCAGCAACCAAGAAATATCTTTTGGATATTGAAGTAGAAGATATTCTTCGTTTCCAGGACGGTTTGTTTGATTTTATCAACACCAAGTATCCGGAAATTCCCGAGTCTATTAAGACAACCAAGGAAATGTCACAGGAAATCGAAGAGAAACTGGTTCAGGCAATCGGTGAATTTAAAGCAGATTTCAAATAGACATGTTTAGTAAAGGAAAAGGTGACTGATTATGGCTTCCATGAGAGACATAAAAAGACGTAAAGTCAGCGTAGAAAGTACGCAGCAGATTACGAAAGCCATGAAACTTGTTTCCACAGTTAAATTGCAAAGAGCGAAGGCCAGAGCGGAACAGTCCAAAACGTATTTTCAGTGTATTTATGATACCGTGAATTCTATTTTGGCAAGATCCGCAACCATCAATCATCGTTATCTGAAGGAAGGGGCTTCTGAGAAAAAGGCGGTAATCATGATTACCGGTAACAGAGGTCTTGCCGGAGGATACAACTCCAATATCATTAAGCTGGTGACCAGAGATTCCCGATTTACGAAGGAAGATACGGTTATCTACTCCATTGGTAAAAAGGGTAAAGACGCGATGAGACGCCTCGGATATGAAGTGAAAAACGATTATTCCGAAGTGGTGGAAGAACCCATGTACACGGATGCGGTGACAATTGCAAAGGATTTGCTGGATGCCTTTGAAGCTGGAGAAATAGGTGAAATCTATCTTGCATATACTGTTTTTAAGAATACGGTAAGTCATATTCCGACATTGCTTAAATTGCTTCCGGTTGATATGGAAGCATCGAATCCGGAGGGAGAAGGAAGTGAGAAGAAGGAAACCAACATTCCCATGAACTTCGAACCGGAAGATGAAGAAGCATTGGATTTGATTATCCCGAAATATATCACCAGCCTTATTTATGGTGCCCTTGTGGCAGCAGTGGCCAGTGAAAACGGTGCGCGTATGCAGGCGATGGATTCGGCAACAAATAATGCGGCAGAAATGATTGATAACTTATCACTTCTGTATAATAGAGCACGTCAGAGTTCCATTACACAGGAACTTACCGAAATTATTGCGGGTGCTGACGCGATAAATTAGTGAGAAAGGATAAAAAAGATGGCAGATATGAAAAAGGGTAAATTAACCCAGATTATCGGTGCGGTTTTGGACGTTAAGTTTACAGACGGACTGCCGGAAATCAACGAAGCAATCAATGTGACAACCAAAGACGGTTCGGTATTGGTTGTGGAAGTTGCACAGCATTTGGGTGATGATACCGTAAGATGTATCGCAATGGGTCCTACAGATGGTCTTGTCAGAGGAATGGAAGCGGTTGCAACCGGTTCTCCCATCAAAGTACCCGTTGGTGAAAATACATTGGGACGAATCTTCAATGTTTTGGGTGAGGCAATCGACAATAAACCCGCCCCCACAGAGGTAGATTACGAACCCATTCACAGACCTGCGCCTCAGTTTAAGGAGCAGTCCACAGAAACCGAACTTTTGGAAACAGGTATTAAGGTGGTTGACCTTCTTTGCCCTTACCAGAAGGGTGGTAAAATCGGTTTGTTCGGTGGTGCCGGTGTAGGTAAAACCGTATTGATTCAGGAGTTAATCCGTAATATTGCAACCGAGCACGGTGGATATTCTGTATTTACCGGTGTAGGCGAAAGAACAAGAGAGGGTAATGACCTTTATCACGAAATGAGCGAGTCCGGTGTTATCGAGAAGACCGCCATGGTATTTGGTCAGATGAACGAGCCCCCCGGAGCGAGAATGCGAGTTGGTCTTACCGGACTTACTATGGCAGAATATTTCCGTGATAAGGGTGGTAAGGACGTACTTCTTTTCATCGATAATATTTTCCGATTCACTCAGGCAAGTTCTGAGGTTTCCGCGCTTCTTGGACGTATGCCTTCTGCAGTTGGTTACCAGCCGACTTTGCAGACAGAAATGGGTGCTCTTCAGGAACGTATTACTTCTACAAAAGATGGTTCCATTACTTCCGTTCAGGCAGTTTACGTGCCGGCGGACGACTTAACGGACCCGGCTCCGGCAACAACCTTTGCTCACTTGGATGCTACCACGGTATTGTCCCGTAGTATTTCCGAGCTTGGTATCTATCCTGCGGTAGATCCTTTGGAATCTACTTCCAGAATTTTGGATCCCAGAGTAGTAGGGGAAGAGCATTACGAAGTAGCTCGTGGCGTACAGGAAATTCTTCAGAGATACAAAGAACTTCAGGATATCATTGCAATTCTTGGTATGGACGAACTTTCCGAAGATGATAAATTGGTGGTTAGCCGTGCAAGAAAGGTACAAAGATTCTTGTCTCAGCCTTTCTTCGTAGCAACACAGTTTACCGGTATGGAAGGTAAATACGTACCGATTTCCGAGACCATTCGTGGATTTAAGGAAATCCTGGAAGGTAAGCACGATAGCATTCCGGAAAGCTGTTTCCTCAGTGCAGGTACAATTGATGAAGTTGTTGCCCGCGCGAACAAGGAATAAGAAAAGCGGATGGATTTAAAGTAAGAAGGAGCTGGCAGTTCAATGGCAGAAAATACTTTTTTATTAAGAATAATTACACCCGAGCGAATCTTTTTCGAAGGCGAAGCAGAAATGGTAGAGTTTAATACCACAGAGGGAGAAATCGGTATTTATAAAAATCATGTGCCGACAACGGTAATCGTTAGCCCCGGTATTATCACCATTACTATGCCGGAAGAACAGAAAACAGCTGCTTTACATTCCGGATTTGTTGAGATATTACAAGACAAAGTAACCATCTTGGCAGAAGCTATAGAGTGGCCGGGTGAGATTGATGTTGAGCGTGCGGAAGCGGCAAAAAGAAGAGCGGAAGCTCGACTTGCCAATAAGGAAGACGGCATGGATGCGATTCGTGCTGAGATTGCCCTTCGTCGTGCGATTACCAGAATTCAGTCGATAAAATAACATTTTTTGAGGTTTAGCATAGAATAGCATAAAGGAATAGAGTAGGTGCTATTTTATGAGAGAACATAGGACATTACCGTTTTATATGTCGTATCCGCTACCGGCATACTATGAGGAAGAAGATGTCATGATGCGGGACTTGGAATACATGCAACAGATGTATCCGACAGATGCAAAGCGATATCAGAAAAAGATAGCCGGGATTTTGGATAAAATGGATTACGAGGGAAGTATGATTTACGATGACTTTCCGGACCAGATCTCATTGTATCGGATGGCGAAAAATATAACGGAGATGATTCGAAAAGAGGAAGAGACTCCAGAGGACGATAAGAAAAATGCGTCTTCAGAGAAGTGGGAAGAAACCGGTAAATTGATTCAGGTCTTACTTTTTTATGAAATTTACAAGAGAAGACATCGCAGTGACCGCGGAATCCTTCGATTCTTTTAAAAAGAAGGTACCAGTTGTTGAGAAAACGGCTGGTACTTTTTGTTATTCTGCAATATAATGGCTATATTGAGAAAGGAATCATCAGCATGGAGTACAGTCAACAGGAAAAATTAAGAATTATTGCAGAGGAAATGATAAACGATAATTTGTATCGGATTATTATCAGTCGTCCGCTGCTCGAAAAAGAAATAACAAAGATTGCCATTCGCCCGGTTATGCTGCAAAAAAGATTGCAGTTTCAAGAAACAAGATATGTGGGGACAAAAGTGTTTCATGAAAACTACGGAGCAGGTGAAATAAAAGCAAAAATCATCTCCTATATGCAGGGAGACTTTGGACAACTGGAAGCGGAATGTGCCGATAAAAAAGTAGTGATTCTTGCAAATAAAAAAGGGACGCTCACCATAAAGAAAAAGAATTATCACAAGGAAAATTTAATTGCGCCGAAAGCACAAGATAAGCTTGCCCGTTTGTCACATAATCGGAAAAAAGAGTATCTTTTGCCGGAAGGAGAGCCGGTGGATTTTTTGGTGGAACTCGGAGTTATGTTGCCAAACGGTCAGATTGTAAAATCCAAATATGATAAATTTAAACAAATTAACCGTTATTTGGAATTTATCGAAGATGTTTTGCCCACAATACAAAAAGAAGGAACGATTCGCATCATTGATTTTGGTTGCGGCAAAGCCTACCTTACTTTCGCGTTGTATTACTATCTTTGCGAAAAGAAAAAGTATGCGGTAGAAATCGTGGGTTTGGATTTGAAAAAGGATGTTATCGAAACCTGTAATCGATTGAAAGATAAATTGGGATACCGGGGGCTGACTTTTTTGCGGGGAGACATTAAGGATTATGAAAAAGACGGAGAGGTAGATATGGTAGTCACTCTCCATGCCTGTGATACGGCCACGGATTATGCCATTGCCAAAGCGGTACAGTGGAATGCCAAGGTGATTATGACAGTTCCCTGTTGCCAACACGAATGGAACAAACAGATTGCTTGTAAAGAAATGGAAGATATTTTAAAATATGGAATCATAAAAGAAAAAATGTCGGCACTCTTGACGGATGCATACCGCGCGAACTGTTTGGAAAAAGCCGGCTATGATACCCAAATTTTGGAATTTATTGATATGGAACATACGCCGAAAAATATTTTGATTCGCGCAACAAAAAAGGGAGAGCAGCTGCGAATGAAAGCAGGGCTTTCGCCAAAGGAAACCAAAGAGGAAACGCATTCCAAAGAAAGAGATGGCTTACAACGGATGGAAGAATTTTGGAATGTACAGCCGACATTAAAAAAGTTATTGTTTGAGGAAAAACAGTGAGAAAGAGAGAAATCAACAAAGGTGTTATTTTAACCATATACTGTATCATTATGTTCTTTGTATTTCTGTTCGGAATCAGTGCGATTATGAATCACGGGAACACGGATATGACGATGGAGATGGCAGAAGCTACGTTTCCGGTGGTGACATTTCGCTATGACGGACAGGATTTAAACCGGCTTCACGGCTATGCGAATGCAATGGATGTATCTACGCTTAGGGAACACATCACCCCCTTGATGGAAGGGAGAATGTTATCTGTCCGAATTGATACTTATGGTACGAAAATCGCGGAAGTCGGATATGAAGTGCGCTCTTTGGATGGGGAACGCTTGATTGAAGACACAAAGCTATATAATTATGTGGTGAACGGAGACGAGATTACCGTAGATTTTGAAATCAAAGATTTGATTATGGAGAATACGGAATACTCCTTTTGTTTAAAGTTAATCACTGATAAAGAACAGGAGATTCGCTATTATACCAGAATTGTGGAAGCCGATGGTTATGGTGTGTCAGAAAAACTGGAGTATGTTTACTATTTTAGTGATACCACCTTTGACAAGATAAAAGCATCGGACGAGCTTCCGACTTATTTGGAAAGCAATGCGCAAGGCGACAACACCACGTTCCACAGAGTGGATATTCACAGCAGTTTGGATCAGGTGACCTGGGGCAGTCTGAATGTGACAAGGGTAGCGGAACCTATAGCTTATTTAAAGGAGTTGGATGAGGAAACAGCCCATTTGGAGCTGCAATATTTTGTGTCGATTCCGGATAGCAGAGGCGATGTTTTTTACGAAGTAACGGAGTATTTCAGAGTACGACTCGGAACGGAACGAATCTATCTTTTGGATTACGAACGGAATATGGAACAAATTTTTCATACGGATACCGCCACCATTGCCAATAACAAATTGGTGCTGGGAATTACCTCTGATGAGGTTTCCATGAAAGAAAGCTCGGACGGAAATCGTGTTGCTTTTGTAAATGCCGGAAAGTTATACAGCTACAACATTACGGATAACAAATTGGCGGTGATATTCGGCTTTTTTGATCAGGAAGTGACGGACCCGCGAAATGCTTATATGGAGCATGATATTCGTATTTTTCAAATTGATGAAACCGGCAATGTGCATTTCATGGTTTATGGTTATATGAACCGAGGGAATCATGAAGGAGAAATGGGAATTGCGGTTTATTATTACGACAGTATTTTAAATACGGTGGAGGAAGAAGCTTTTATCCCCTATGACAGTTCGTTTGAAATGCTAAAAGAAAATATGGACCAACTGGCATATGTAAATGGTTCCAATGAGTTTTTCTTTTATTTGGATAATGCATTGTATCGAATTGAGTTGGGAGAGAGTGTGTGCGAGAAGTTTGTGGAAGACATTCCCTACGGCTCTTTTATGGCCTCCGAAAGTATGGAAATGGCAGTGTGGGCCATGGGAACCGAAATGGATACTGCACCGGGGCTGGTCTATTACAATTTTGTGACCGGCAGACAAAGCAGCATTATGGCAGAAGAAAACGAATATGTCAGAGCCATTGGTTTCTTTGGAAACGATTTGATATATGGAATGGCAAGGCAAAATGATTATGCCAAGGACATCAGCGGTGAGTTGATTTACCCTATGTATCGAATTATCATTCGGGATGAAAGAGGTAGCATTTTAAAAGATTATGCAGAAGAAAATATCTATATAACGGATACCTTGTTTGCCGATAATATGGTTACTTTGCACCGGATTAAAAGGACCGATGACGGAGATTATATTGAAACCACAGACGATCAGATTTTGAACAACGGAAGTGTTATGACCGGAAAAAATTACGTGGAAGTGGTTGCCATTGATGTTTATGAAAAAATAGTACAGTTGGTGGTAAAGAGAGAAATTAATACGGAAACCATGCAAATTTTAACCCCCAAACTGGTGATTTATGAAGGAAATCGTACTTTTACGCCGGAGCAACCGGAAGAGATTTCTTTTTATTATGTATATGTGAAAGGTAGTCTGGAAGGTATTTATGAAAACGAAGCGGATGCGGTAGCGGTTGCCTATGAAAGCGGCGGTGTGGTAATAAACGAAGACGGATATTATATTTTCCGAAAGGAAATGAGGGGAACACGAAATCAGATTATGGCAATTACCGGTGCCGGAGTGGAAGACGGTGACGGAGCAGAAGAAACTTTGGCTGTTTGTCTGGAACAGATTTTGTTGTACGAAGGTATCACGAAGGATTGCGATGCCCTGCTTCTAAGAGGAATGTCCGCAGAGGAAATTATCGAAGAAAACCTGCCGGAGGCAGAGGTCCTGGATTTAACCGGGGATTCTTTGGAGGCGATGCTGTATTATGTGGAGCGGGATATTCCGGTTCTGGTGGAATTTGCAGACGGCTCGGCAGTGCTTCTTGTGGGATACAATGAACTCAATACGGTCATTATGAATCCGTTGGGGAATTCTCTGAATCAATACGTATATAAGGTGGGAATGAATGATTCTACCGAGTGGTTTTTGGAAAACGGGAATCGATTTACTACGTATGTATTTCATGAGGATTAGAAAGATTTTTTCTGCCGAAGAAACGAAAATCGCACAGGAAAAGTCCGATGATGTTTTTATAGACATTTTTTCAAAAAAGAATTATGATTTATTCTATAATGTTCGAGAGTTTTCTGTATAGAAAATACAAAGGAATTGATTTGACGAAAAGAGGGAAAAAACATGGACAGACAAAATTTAACGTTGCTGACAGATCTTTACGAATTGACCATGATGCAGGGATACTTTAAGAGCGGGAACAATACCAAAGTAGTATTTGATGCGTTCTATCGTAAAAATCCCTCCGGCGGCGGGTATGCCGTTGCCTGTGGTTTGGAACAGGTGATTAAGTACATCAAGGAGTTAAAATTTGAAAAAGAAGATATCGATTATCTTCGTGGGTTAGGAATCTTTGATGACGACTTTTTGGAGTACCTGAGTAACTTTAAATTTTCCGGAGATATTTACGCGATTCCGGAAGGCTCCGTGGTATTTCCAAGAGAGCCGCTGATTAAGGTGATTGCGCCTATTATGGAAGCTCAGCTGGTGGAAACCGCGATTTTGAATATCGTAAATCACCAAAGCTTGATTGCCACCAAGGCGTCCCGCGTGGTATTTGCGGCAAGAGGAGACGGAATTATGGAATTTGGTCTTCGTCGTGCCCAGGGACCGGATGCCGGAACCTACGGTGCGAGAGCTGCCATGATTGGCGGTTGTATCGGAACCAGTAACGTTCTTTGCGGACAGCTTTTTGACGTACCGGTGAAAGGAACCCATGCCCACAGCTGGATTATGAGCTTCCCGGATGAATATACTGCATTCAAGACCTATGCAGATATGTATCCGAGTGCGTGCATCCTTTTGGTGGATACCTATGATACATTAAAATCCGGTGTGCCCAATGCAATCCGCGTGTTTACGGAAATGCGGGAAAAAGGAATTGATTTAAGTTTTTACGGAATCCGCCTCGATAGCGGTGACCTTGCCTATATGTCCAAGAAGGCAAGAAAGATGCTGGATGCGGCAGGATTTACAGACGCGGTGATTTCGGCTTCCAGTGATTTGGACGAGTACCTGATTGATTCCTTAAAGACCCAGGGCGCAGCGATTACTTCCTGGGGCGTAGGAACGAACCTGATTACCTCTGCCGATACACCGGCCTTTGGCGGCGTTTACAAATTGGCAGCAGTATATGATGAAGAAAAGGGCGACTATATTCCCAAGATTAAGCTTTCCGAAAATTCCGAGAAAGTGACCAATCCGGGAAATAAAACAGTTTTCCGTGTCTATGAAAAAGAAACCGGAAAAATTAAGGCAGACATTATTGCTCTGGCAGATGAAGTATTTTCCGAGGAAGAAAGCCTGATGCTATTTGACCCCGTTGAACCTTGGAAGAAGACCAAGATGAAAGCCGGCACCTTTACCATCCGTGAGATGATGGTGCCTGTATTTAAAGACGGTGAGTGCTGCTATGAATCTCCGAAGGTTATGGAAATCAGGGAATACTGCAAGAACGAGCAAAATACCCTGTGGGATGAAGCGCGCCGACTGGTAAATCCCCATAAGGTATACGTGGATTTGTCTAAGAAACTGTATGACCTTAAGATGGAACTTTTGGATAAGGTAAATGAAAACTAATAAAGGATTGGAAAAGGCAAAATGTTGACGTTTTGCCTTTTTCAAATGTTTTAGTTTGTTAAAAAAGAAAACGATATAAACATACGTTGGAATTGTATCATAATGAACATCACAATTATGTAGAGGATATTATTATGAAAAAAAGAACATTCGGATTATTGATATTGTTACTCATCAGTGTATTGATTACGGGATGTGAAGGAGGAAACAGACCAGAGGCATACTCAGAGGAACAACTTGTAAATTATCTGGAAGATATCATTCCTGCGGATTTTTCCGCGACAATTATTTCACGGGAAGCAGAGGAAGTGGAATATGAGGTTGAAATAACAGGTACACAATGCACTTTTTTACTGACGGATCATAAGACAAGTATATTAACGGGTTGGAAGTTGGAAAACCGCGATGAAATTGTTGCAAAATATTATGATGCCCTCGAAGATTGTCCGTGGGTAATGTTTCGCGCATATGAAACATTAAGTGGAGAGCCGTCCGTCGCTTCGCAAGATGGTTATTGGGCAGAAACGGAATATATTGTTTATTATGACAGACATATTCAGGTTATAGCGGAATATGTTATGCCCTGTGAGTCTTTGGAAGAACAGGAAAGAACATATTATGTAAAAGAGTGGAAGATGGAAGAGGAAGACTTCGAAGCTTTGATAGAATTTGTTACGAATGATTTTGAGAACTGTGAGGCGTTGGCGGATGGCACTGACGATGTGCGGTGGACAATGAGTTCGTATTCTCCTTCCGGAGAAGAACTACATTCCTTATCGTCAGGGTACCTTCACGGTTTAGAAGCGTTTGAAAACATAGGGGAAATCATGAATTGTTATGAGGTAACGGTTTCGGAAGAAAACAAAAAGGAATTCAGGATAGATGTGACCAGGCCGCTGGAAGAAATTGCGGAAGAAATGGGGTTTGTATATTATGAATTCTTTGAATTCAGCATGATCCCGGGAACAATGGATGAAACCGAACCTACCGGATTTGCAGAAACCATAAGTGAATTCTATTTTGATGCCTCGGCTCCGTTTTCTGTAGAAGTAAATTTAACTATGAACGAGAGTAAAATGATATGCACGATTAATTCTTATGACGGAACCTCATTCTACGGTACTTCTTTTGTATTAACGGATGAAACAGCAAAGATTATTATGGGGGCATTAGCAAGAGCATATTATAATTCAGCTAGTTATGAGGGTGAACTAGAGGATCAGATGATTATGTCGTTTCTGTCAATCGAGGGAGATTCTGATAATACATATATCGAACCATTGGATGAGAGTTTCTTCCTTTTTACAGATGCGGAATACGAAGAAGAATTTCAGATAGATGATAGTATGATGCATACTCCGGATTAGTGCATTGGAAGAAAATAGATTTAGAAAAGGGATGATAATATGAATCCAAAAAATGATAAACCCGGAAGAAATAAACAATTATGGAGATTAGGATTTCTACTGGTGGTATTTTGTATTTTTTGTGTGGCGTGTGGCAGAAGAAAAATGGATGTTTCCCCTGCGCCCATTACCGATACCGGCGAAATTGTTTTTTCGGAGGAGATGATGGAGGCATCCGTTATCAATGCCGGCAACACCTATCGTCTGGCCGAAGTGATGCAGCGGGCAAGCGCGGGAGAAGATATCACCATTGCCTATCTGGGCGGTTCCATTACGGACGGTTCGTTGGCAAATCCCAAGGAGAGCAGTTGCTATGCCTATTTGTCCCAGCAGTGGTGGGAGGAAACCTTCCCGGAAACAGAATTTACCTATGTCAATGCAGGGATTGGTGCGACGGATTCTTACATCGGCGTGCACCGTGTAACGGAGGATGTTATTTCTCATCAGCCGGATTTGGTGATTGTGGAATTTTCCGTTAATGATGGCCGGAATCACAACAAAGAAACCTACGAAAGTCTGCTTCGAAGACTTCTTCTTTCACAGTCCGAGCCGGCGGTTCTCTCCCTTGTTTTAACGACGGAAAACGGCGGCGACTATGGGGCGGAACATGCGGCGGTGGCGTTTAAGCTGGGCGTACCGATTTTAAGTTATTCGGCGCTTTTGTCCGGCGGAATGCTTTCCTGGCAGCAGGTGGGAAATTCGGATGGTGTGCATCCGGATAATCCGGGGCATGCAGTGATTGCAGCCATTCTTACGGGATTTTACCGGCAGGTGTATGAAGGAAGGGAAGAAATTCTGGCCAGCGGGGCTTATGAAGTGCCGGAGGGCACGTTAACACTAAACCGGTACGAAAATGCCGAGCTGGTTTATTCGGATGAAATGTATTCCGAGGAAAATGGCACTGAAAGCGCAGAGACAGAGGAAGATGGTATCGGAAACGCTGTGGAAAATACTGCCGGAAGTACAACGGCGGCAGAACGCAGAGTCGAGATTGTCACAATGGACGGCTTTTCGCCGGAGATGACTGCGAGTCCGTTATCGAACCAAAACGGCTGGATTGCTACGGAGGGAGGCACCTTTATCTTTTCCGCAGAATGTAGGGCGCTGGGATTTGTCTATTTGGAAACGATAAACGGCAGCGGCGGAGAGTATGAAATCATTGTAGACGGCGTATCGTTGCAAACCTTAGATGCCGATTTTCCGGGAGGCTGGGGAAACTACGCAGAATACGTAGAGTGTGTGAAAACCACGGATGCAGCCCTGCATACGGTGGAGATTCGAAGCCTGCCGGGTGCAGAGGAAAACGATTTGACCATTTGTGCAATTTGTGTGGCCTATTGACGCTGATTTGTTTTCGACTTATTTTGAATTGATAGACAAAGAAGCAAAGGAAAGCGTTTTTTTCTTTATTCTTCTCTTGACGAACGGGGCGAAATGCATATATAATTACGGGAAAGCAAGAATTACATAGTGACACGAAAAAGCGATGACGAAGACAGTAAGAATTTTCTGAAATTCACAGCGAGCCGGTGAAGGTGGGAGACCGGTAAAAGTAAGATTATTTTGAAAATCACTTCCAAGCTGCAGGCTGAAAGATTTTGAGTAGGCTGAGCCGTAGTGCCGACGTTACCGGCAGACATATAAAAGCTTTAGAAGCGGAGTATGGACGTAACAGGTGGTATAGTGAGATACGGTCTCATCCTTTTACGGGTGAGACCTTTTTATTTTGCAAGGCAGAATATTTTATAACCAATTTCATTAAAACGATAAAAAAGAAAACCGGAAAGGAGTATACCCATGTATCAGAAGGTATCAACGGACCTCAACTTTGTTGAGCGCGAAAAACAAATCGAAAAGTTTTGGAAAGACAATGACATTTTTCAAAAGAGCATTAAGGAACGGGAAGGCTGCCCTACTTATATGTTCTATGACGGACCGCCTACGGCAAACGGAAAGCCCCACATCGGTCATGTGCTTACCCGTGTTATCAAGGACATGATTCCCAGATACCGCACCATGAAAGGCTATATGGTGCCTCGTAAAGCCGGCTGGGATACCCATGGTCTTCCGGTAGAAATTGAAGTAGAAAAGCTGCTTGGCCTGGACGGAAAAGAGCAGATTGAAGCATACGGCTTAGAGCCCTTCATTGAGAAATGTAAGGAAAGCGTTTGGAAATACAAAGGTATGTGGGAAGATTTCTCCGGCACCGTCGGATTCTGGGCGGATATGGACGACCCTTATGTAACATACCATGATGATTTCATTGAATCCGAATGGTGGGCATTAAAAGAAATCTGGAACAAGAATCTTCTTTACAAAGGATTTAAGATTGTACCTTACTGCCCTCGCTGCGGTACGCCTTTGTCCTCGCAGGAAGTTGCCCAGGGATATAAGGATGTAAAAGAAAAATCAGCCATCGTAAGATTTAAATGCGTCGATGAAGATGCCTACATTTTGGCATGGACCACAACGCCTTGGACCCTGCCCTCCAACGTGGCGCTTTGTATGCATCCGGAATATGAATATGTAAAAGTAAAGAACAATCAGGACGGTCTTACCTATTACATGGCACAGGCTTTGGTAGAAAAAGTGCTGGGTGAAGATGTGGAAGTTTTGGCATCTTACAAGGGAAAAGATTTGGAAAGAAAAGAATACGTTCCTTTGTTCCCTTATGCCAATGAGGTAGTGAAGAAGCAGAACAAGAAAGGCTTCTTTGTAACCTGTGATGAATACGTTACTTTGACCGACGGTACCGGTGTGGTTCATATTGCGCCGGCCTTTGGTGAGGACGATGCCAACGTAGGAAGAAATTATGATTTGCCTTTTGTCCAGTTGGTAGACGGCAAAGGTGAAATGACCGAGGAAACTCCTTGGGCAGGTAAATTCTGTAAGGATGCGGACCTTCCGATTTTGGTAGCGTTGGAAGAAGCAGGACTTCTCTTTGATGCACCGAAATTTGAGCACAGCTATCCTCACTGCTGGCGATGCGACAAGCCGCTCATTTACTATGCGAGAGAATCCTGGTACATCAAGATGACTGCCGTAAAAGAGCAGATGATTGCCAACAATAATAAAATCAACTGGATTCCGGAATCCATCGGAAAAGGCCGTTTTGGCGACTGGTTGGAAAACCTTCAGGATTGGGCGATTTCCCGTAACCGTTACTGGGGAACTCCGTTAAATATCTGGGAATGCGAATGCGGACATTTGCACTGCGTAGGCTCCAGACAGGAATTGGCTGACCTTAGCGGTAATCCGGACAATGCTAACGTGGAACTTCACCGTCCGTATATCGATAATGTAACGTTCCCTTGTGAGAAGTGTGGTAAGACCATGCACCGAGTACCGGAAGTAATTGACTGTTGGTTCGACTCCGGAGCAATGCCTTTTGCACAGCATCACTATCCGTTTGAAAATAAAGAACTTTTTGAAGCACAGTACCCGGCACAGTTTATTTCCGAAGCGGTTGACCAGACTCGCGGATGGTTCTACTCATTGCTGGCAGAATCTACCTTGCTCTTTGATTCGCCCTGCTACCAGAACGTAATCGTTCTCGGACACGTGCAGGATGAAAACGGACAGAAGATGAGTAAGTCCAAAGGAAATGCGGTGGATCCGTTTGATGCATTGGAGAAACACGGTGCAGATGCCATCCGTTGGTATTTCTACGTAAATTCCGCACCCTGGCTTCCGAACCGTTTCCATGACGGAGCGGTAACCGAAGGACAGAGAAAATTCATGGGTACTCTTTGGAATACCTATGCGTTCTTCGTGCTTTATGCGAATATTGATAATTTTGATGCAACAAAATATACCTTGGAATACGATAAACTTCCGGTTATGGATAAATGGCTTTTGTCCAAGTTAAATACCGTTGTGGGTGAAGTGGATAATTGTCTGGAAAACTACAAGATTCCCGAGGCTGCAAGAGCCCTTCAGGAATTTGTGGATGAAATGAGTAACTGGTACGTAAGACGCGGCAGAGAACGTTTCTGGGCAAAGGGAATGGAGCAGGATAAGATTAACGCTTATATGACTTTATACACCGCCCTGGTTACCATCGCGAAAGCGGCAGCACCCATGGTACCTTTCATGGCAGAGGAAATTTATCTGAATCTGGTTAAGAGCATTGACCCTTCTGCAAAAGAAAGTATTCACCTTTGCGATTACCCTGTGGTAAATCAGGATATGATTGACAAGGATTTGGAAAACAACATGGAAGCAGTACTGAAAGCCGTAGTGCTTGGCCGTGCGGCAAGAAACAATGCCAACATTAAGAACCGTCAGCCCATCGGTACCATGTTTATCAAAGCGCCTTTTGCGTTAGATGAATTCTACAGTGAAATTATCGAAGATGAGTTGAATGTAAAAGAAGTGAAGTTTACCGAGGACGTCAGAGATTTCACCTCCTATACCTTTAAGCCGCAGCTTAAGACCGTAGGACCCAAATACGGCAAGCAGCTGGGCGGCATCCAGAAGTATCTTGGCGGCGTAGACGGCAATGCGGCAATGGATGAATTGAAAGAAAAGGGTGCGCTTGTATTTGATGTAAACGGCTGTGAGGTATCCCTTGCAGAAGAAGATTTGCTTATTACCATGGCGCAGAAGGAAGGATACGTAGCAGAGGCTGACGGAGACGTTACGGTGGTTATGGATACCAACCTTACGGAAGAATTGATTGAGGAAGGTTTTGTATTCGAAATCATCAGCAAGATTCAGACCATGCGTAAGGATTCCGGCTTTGAAGTTATGGACCATATTGCCATTGCATTTAGCGGAAACGACAAGATTATGGAAATTGTCAGAAAAAATGAAGCGGCAATCACGGCAAAGGTATTGGCGGATAAAGTGGAAGAAGGAAATACCTACAAGGTTAACAAAGAATGGAACGTAAATGGTGAAAAAGTTGTCATCAGTGTAGAAAAACAATAAAAGCTTTTCTAATTGTCGATTTTAGTGTATAATTGAAAGGCTATAAGGGATTCTTAGGTGACAAAAATATAAGTTTTAAAGGAAATGAATGGAGGTAACTAAGATGCCGAAGAAAGCAGCATCCACATCAGGAGCTACAATCAGAGATTCTTTTGACAAAGAACTTTTCAAACGAAGTGTACTTTACAACATTAAGACGCTTTACAGAAAAACATTAGAGGAAGCAACTCCTCAGCAGATTTTCCAGGCAGTGTCTTATGCCGTAAAGGATCAGGTTATTGATATGTGGTTAGAAACCCAGAAACAGTACGAAAAGAAAGATCCTAAAACAGTGTATTATCTTTCTATGGAGTTCTTAATGGGACGTGCCCTTGGTAACATGATGATTAACATGAAGGCTTATAAGCCGGTAGCAGAAGCTTTAGAAGAGCTTGGCTTGGATCTTAACGTAGTAGAAGATCAGGAGCCGGATGCAGCTCTTGGTAACGGTGGTCTTGGCCGTCTTGCAGCATGTTTCTTAGATTCACTTGCTACCCTCGGTTATGCATCTTACGGATGCGGTATTCGTTATCGTTACGGTATGTTCAAACAGCAGATTCGTGACGGATATCAGGTAGAAGTGCCGGATAACTGGTTAGAGAACGGAAATCCCTTTGAACTTCGTCGCCCGGAATATGCAAAGGAAGTTAAATTCGGCGGATATGTAAGTGTTCGCGTAGATGAAAACGGAAGAAATAACTATTACCAGGAAGGATATCAGGCAGTACGTGCGGTTCCTTATGATTTGCCCGTTGTTGGTTATGGCAACAGCATCGTAAATACACTTCGTATCTGGGATGCAGAACCGATTGATGTATTCCGCTTGGATTCCTTTGATAAGGGTGATTACCAGAAAGCGGTTGAGCAGGAAAATCTTGCAAGAAATATCGTAGAAGTTCTTTATCCCAATGACAATCATTATGCAGGTAAGGAATTGCGTTTAAAACAGCAGTATTTCTTTATTTCCGCATCCGTTCAGGAAGCAGTACAGAAATACATGAGAAATCATGATGATATTAAGAAATTCCATGAGAAGGTGACTTTCCAGCTTAACGATACCCACCCTACCGTAGCGGTAGCAGAGCTTATGCGTATCCTTATGGACGAGCATTATCTTACATGGGATGAAGCATGGGAAGTTACTTCACAAACTTGTGCTTACACCAACCACACCATTATGGCAGAAGCATTGGAAAAATGGCCCATCGAGTTGTTCTCCAGACTTCTTCCTCGTGTATATCAGATTATTGAAGAAATTAACCGTAGATTTATCATGGATATTGAACAGAAATATCCCGGAAATCAGGAAAAGATTCGTAAGATGGCAATCATTTACGATGGTCAGGTTAAGATGGCTCACCTTGCAATTTGTGCAGGTTACTCCGTAAACGGTGTAGCAAGACTTCATACCGAAATCCTTAAGAATCAGGAATTAAGAGATTTCTATGAATTGTTCCCGGATAAGTTTAACAATAAGACCAACGGTATTACCCAGAGAAGATTCCTTCTTCACGGTAACCCGCTTTTGGCAGATTGGGTAACAGCGCATATCGGTGATGATTGGATTACCAACTTATCTAAGATTAAGAAGTTAAAAGTATATGCAGATGACGAAAAAGCACAGCAGGAATTCATGAACATTAAATATCGCAATAAAGTTCGTCTTGCAGCTTACATCAAAGAGCACAACGGCGTAGAAGTAGATCCCAGATCCATCTTTGATGTACAGGTTAAGAGACTTCATGAGTACAAGCGTCAGCTTTTGAACATTTTGCATGTAATGTATCTCTACAACGAAATTAAGGAACATCCGGACATGGATTTCTATCCCAGAACTTTCATTTTCGGTGCAAAGGCAGCAGCCGGTTACATGAACGCAAAGCTTACCATCAAATTAATCAATGCTGTTTCGGATGTTATCAACAATGATGCTTCTATCGGCGGCAAGATTAAAGTGGTATTTATCGAAGATTACCGTGTATCTAACGCAGAAATGATTTTTGCGGCAGCAGACGTTTCTGAACAGATTTCTACTGCAAGTAAGGAAGCTTCCGGTACAGGTAACATGAAGTTTATGTTGAACGGTGCCCTTACCATCGGTACCATGGATGGTGCTAACGTAGAAATCGTAGAAGAAGTAGGAGAAGAAAATGCATTTATCTTCGGTCTTTCTTCGGATGAAGTTATTAACTTTGAAAACTACGGCGGATACAATCCGATGGAAATTTTCAATAATGACCCGGATGTAAGAAAGGTGCTTATGCAGTTGATTAATGGTACCTATGCTCCGCAAGATCCGGATTTGTTCCGACCGCTTTACAACTCATTGCTTAATACACAGAGCACCTCTAAGGCAGATACTTACTTTATTTTGAAAGACTTTAAGTCTTATGCAGAAGCACAGAAGAGAGTCGAGGCTGCTTACAAAGATGAAAAGGGTTGGGCAAGAAGTGCAATTCTTAACACAGCATGCTCCGGTAAATTTACATCAGACAGAACGATTCAGGAATATGTAAATGATATCTGGCATTTGGATAAAGTAACCATTCGTAGAAAATAAATGAAATAATCAAAAAGGGAACTACGGAAGGCAAGGTTATTTTGATAGAAATTTTTATTTCGATACAGAAAAATTTTCTGTATTTGCTAAAAAAATCTCTATACAAAATGATGTTGCTTCGGAAGGTGGTTCCCTTTTCTGAAAGTATGGAGGAAAGAAAAATGATTCAATTGTATGAAGGCGGTGCATATTTGCTGGGTGGCACGGAACTGGTGCCTGATGCGCAGGATGCACTGATGGCAGTAAAATCAAAAACCGGAAAAGATTTAACCAAAGAAGAAGCAAAGAAAAACACCATTGCCTACGGTATTTTGGAGAGTCATAATACTTCCGGCAATATGGATAAGTTGAAAATTAAGTTTGATAAGCTGACTTCCCACGATATCACTTTCGTAGGAATTATTCAGACTGCAAGAGCATCCGGACTTAAGAAGTTTCCGATTCCCTATGTTCTTACCAACTGCCACAACTCTCTTTGCGCGGTAGGCGGAACCATCAACGAAGATGACCACATGTTTGGACTTACCTGTGCAAAGAAATACGGCGGTGTTTATGTGCCTCCTCATCAGGCAGTTATCCATCAGTTTGCAAGAGAAATGCTTGCCGGCGGCGGTAAGATGATTCTCGGTTCCGATTCCCACACCCGTTACGGTGCCCTGGGTACTATGGCTATGGGAGAAGGCGGTCCGGAACTTGTAAAACAGCTTTTGGAGCAGACCTACGATATCAATATGCCGGGTGTGGTAGCAGTTTATATGACCGGCGAACCCATGAAAGGAGTCGGCCCCCAGGACGTGGCACTTGCCATCATCGGTGCGGTATTTAAAAACGGCTACGTTAAAAATAAAGTGATGGAATTTGTGGGACCCGGTGTAAAAAATCTTTCAGCAGATTTCAGAATCGGTGTGGATGTTATGACCACAGAAACCACCTGTCTTTCTTCCATCTGGCAGACAGATGAAAAGATTCAGGAGTTCTATGATATTCACAAACGTCCCGAGGATTACAAGGAATTGAATCCGGGAGCAGTGGCATATTACGATGGGGTAATCGAAATCGATTTGTCCAAGGTAAAACCCATGATTGCTATGCCGTTCCATCCCTCCAATACCTATACCATCGAAGAGTTGAATGCCAACCTGATGGATATTTTGGATGACTGCGAGAAGAAAGCGCTGGTAAGCTTAGACGGAGCGGTTGATTTCAAATTAAAGAATAAAGTGCGCAACAATAAACTCTACGTGGAGCAGGGTGTTATTGCCGGATGTGCCGGCGGTGGCTTCGAAAACATCTGCGCTGCAGCGGATATTTTGAAGGGTACCAGCATCGGTCCCGATGAGTTTACGTTGAATGTATATCCTGCCTCTATGCCGGTTTATATGGAACTGATCCGAAACGGCTGCGCGGCAACTATTATGGAGACCGGTGCAGTTATGAAAACGGCATTCTGCGGACCTTGTTTCGGTGCCGGAGATACGCCTGCCAATAACGCATTCTCCATCCGTCACTCTACAAGAAACTTCCCGAACCGTGAAGGCTCCAAACTTCAGTCCGGACAGATTTCTTCCGTGGCACTTATGGATGCAAGATCCATTGCGGCAACTGCAGCCAACAAGGGTTACCTTACGGCAGCTACCGATATGCCGGATAAGATTGGCGCATATAAGTACTCTTTTGATAAGACAATTTACGATAACCGTGTATTTGACTCTAAGGGCGTGGCTGATCCGGATGTGGAGATTAAATTCGGTCCCAACATCAAAGACTGGCCTGCCATGGTAGCGCTTCCGGAAAATATGATTCTCAAAGTGGTTTCCGAAATCCATGATCCCGTAACCACAACCGATGAGCTCATTCCGTCCGGGGAAACATCTTCCTACCGAAGCAATCCTCTGGGACTTGCAGAGTTTACTCTGTCCAGAAAGGATCCGGAGTACGTAGGACGTGCCAAAGAGATTCAGAAGGCCCAGAAGGCGTTGGAAGCAGGAGAAAATCCTACGGCAGCACTTCCCGAGATGGAAAGTGTTTATGCAGCAATTACCAAGGCTTATCCCGAGGTTTCCCTTGAAAATCTTGGTATCGGTTCCACTATTTTTGCCGTAAAACCCGGTGACGGTTCTGCCAGAGAACAGGCGGCAAGCTGCCAGAAGGTACTGGGCGGTTGGGCAAATATTGCCAACGAATATGCAACCAAGCGTTATCGCTCCAACCTGATTAACTGGGGTATGCTTCCTTTCGTAATTGAAGAAGGCGAACTTCCCTTCAAGAATCTGGATTATCTGTTTATTCCCGGAATCCGCAAGGCGGTAGAGGAAAAAGCTTCTGAGGTGAAAGCATATGTGGTATCCGGCAGTGAAATGAAGGAATTCAAATTAACTCTTGGCGAAATGACCGACGATGAAAGAGAAATCATTTTGAAAGGTTGTCTGATTAACTACAACCGTGTAGATTAAGAAGATTCCGGCATCAGCCGTCGGAAAAAGACAGAAAATTATTGAAATCATCCGTATTGCAAATTTTTGTGATGCGGATGATTTTTTACGCTAAAGTAATGATATACAAAGATAACATGCGATACAAAGACAATATGTTATCTGGAGAGAACATGATATCTTTGTATCACAGGAAAAATATAATTAAAAAAAGTATTGAAAAGTGAAAAAGGTTGTGCTATATTTACTAGCACATATCGGGAATCCATTTCTTTTATCGGTTGTTCTGACCAAATGCAATCCCATATGAGAATATTAAGAGCAAAAAATTTTGTTTGGAAAGGTAGTATCATTATAGGGGTTTTTGATGTTATCTTTTCGTACACCAGACAAAAGGTTTTGGAAGGAGGTATTATGACAAAAGAAAAAGACAGCGAAAAGAGAGACCGGATTCGGCTGGGGAAGGGGATGGCAGAAAACCGGCAGTATAAAAGTTCCCTATTTCAACATTTGTTTACCCGAAAAAAGGAGGATGCCTTAAGTTTATACAATGCGGTGAATGGCAGTAACTATGATAATCCGGAGGATTTGGAATTCATCACGTTGGAAAATGTACTTTTCATGAAGATGAAAAATGATGTGTCTTTCATTTTTGACAGGACCCTTAATCTCTATGAGCATCAAAGTACATACAACCCGAACATGCCGCTTCGGGGACTGTTTTACTTTGCGGACATATACCGCAAGATTCTGGTTAGGCCGGAGGCGTTATACAGTACGAGAAAATTATTTATCCCCAACCCGAAATATGTGGTATTTTACAATGGCAGTGACAATAAGATGGAGGAAGAACAGCGCATCCTGCGGCTGTCAGATTCGTTCGAGAAAAAAGAGGAATCCGGGGATTTTGAATGGACTGCCACCATGATTAACATTAATGTGGGGAAAAACAAAGAAATAAAAGAACGGTGTAAGCTCCTGAATGACTATAGTGTATTCGTGGCAAAGGTACGGGAAAACAGTTGCAGTATGAATACGAAAGATGCTATCATAAAGGCAACGGAGGACTGCTTGAAGCAGGATGTTTTAACGGATTTTCTGACGGAAAATCGAAAGGAGGTTGCCGAGATGTTTTGGGATGAAATGGACGAA
>JAZNKK010000047.1:0-7661 GCA_045578545.1 Lachnospiraceae bacterium | reverse complement strand
AAACCTCCGGATTTTCTTTCACTTTAAAGCAGGGCGAATCGCTGTGGGTTGCCACCAGCAAAAAGCCCTGCGGATTCTTATGATAACGAAAAGCAATCAGCGAAGAGGAATTTCTTTTCACATAATATTTGCCACCATCCTCCAGCTTCCAAGACTTGTTTTCCCAAAGTTCCTGATATCCGTTACTTTCCAATAATACGGACGCATTTTCCACTGCCCAGTAACTGCAGGGGCTTTCGTCAATATATTTCATCATTTTTTTGGTCAGTTCCATTTTTCTCTCCGCATCTATTCTTTTTGTTTTCATAGTATCATAATCTACCTTTCGACGCAATCATTCCCCTTTTTTGCAAAGATAATACTCCGATACTCCCATGAGTTCTCTTTCGATATGAAGAAGTCGATTGTATTTTGCCACTCTTTCGCTTCGACAAGGCGCCCCGGTTTTAATCTGTCCGGCGTTCATAGCCACTGCCAAATCTGCAATAAAGGAATCCTCCGTTTCGCCGGAGCGATGGGAAATCACTGCCTTTAGTCCGTTTCTTTGCGCACATTCCACAGCATCCATAGCTTCCGTTAACGTCCCGATTTGATTTACCTTCACCAAAATTGCATTTCCCATCTTTTCTCTAATTCCCTGTTGTAGCCTGGATACATTGGTAACAAATAAGTCATCGCCCACCAACTGCACCTTGTCCCCAAGGCGTTTGGTCAGTTCCTTCCAACCTTCAAAATCTTCTTCATTTAATCCGTCCTCAATAGAAAAAATCGGAAAACGCTCACAAAGTTTTTCGTAATATTCGATCATTTCTTTGGTGGTTCTTATTACCGCACACTCTTTGGTATCCGGCACGTTTCCTTCTTCCCCGAATTTTTTTCTTTCCCGTTCTTTTTGATTTTCACTTTCTCCGGGAAAATAGTACATGCCTGAATTCTCCTCATAAAGCTCAGAAGCCGCCGCATCCATGGCAAACACTACGTCTTTTCCAATCTTATAACCGGCGGTCTCCACGGCTTTTTCCAAATAAGAAAACACTTCGAACGCGTCCTGCAAATCCGGGGCAAAGCCGCCCTCATCTCCTACCGCTGTATTTTTCCCATCTTTTTGCAAAAGTTTTTTCAATGCATGATAAACTTCCGTCCCCATGCGCAAACCATCCGCAAAGGAAGAAGCTCCTACCGGCATAATCATAAATTCCTGAAAATCAATCCGATTCTTCGCATGGACACCGCCGTTTAATACATTCATCATAGGAACAGGCATGCGTCTGGCATTGATTCCTCCCAAATAGCGATACAAGGAAACCCCAAATGCATTGGCACAGGCCACTGCATTCGCCAAAGACACTGCCAAAATTGCATTGGCACCAAGAGACCCCTTATTGCCAGAGGAATCCAGTTCTATCATCATTCGGTCAATCAATGGCTGGTTGCAGGCATTTTTTCCTACCAGGCAGTCTCTTAAGGTTGTGTTAATATTTTTTACCGCCTGACATACTCCCTTCCCACCATAGCGTTCCACCCACATAGAACGTTCTTCTGCCGTAGCCTTATCTGCAATATCCCCGTCTCTTAGTTCCACCGCTTCAAATTTTCCGGTAGAAGCACCGGACGGTACCATGGCACTTCCGCTATGACCGTCTTCCAGTACTACGGTAGCTTCTACGGTAGGATTCCCTCTGGAATCCAAAACCTCCATCCCATAGACATCTTTGATGATTATTTGTTTCATAAAATTCATAAAAAAACCTCCAGATTCGTTTTTTATAGTTTTAACGAATCGGAGGTTTTTCATTCCTTATGAAACCATTTATTTACGCACAAGCAAGGACTTTCCGGTCATTTCTACCGGCTGTTCTTTCCCCATAATCTCAATCATGGTCGGAATAATGTCCGCAAGGCATCCGCCTTCACGAAGTGTATATGCCTCATCATAATTTACAAGGATAAACGGAACCGGATTGGTGGTATGAGCAGTAAACGGTTCTCCTGTTTCATAATCCACAAGCTGCTCTGCATTACCGTGGTCCGCGCAGATAAACATTGCACCGCCGTTTTCTTTAATCGCTTCCACAGCTCTTCCTACGCACTCATCCACTGCTTCTACTGCCTTGATTGCAGCGCCTTCCACACCGGTATGACCTACCATGTCAGGGTTAGCAAAGTTAATGATAATCACATCATAGGTACCGCCCTTAATTGCTTCTACCAGCTTATCGCACACACCGTATGCGCTCATTTCCGGCTTCAAATCATAGGTTGCCACTTCCTTGGGAGAAGGAACAAGCACGCGGTCTTCACCGGCATTGGGTTCTTCCACACCGCCGTTAAAGAAGAAGGTTACATGGGCATATTTTTCTGTCTCTGCAATTCTTGCCTGAGTCATATTATTTGCTGCAAGCCATTCACCAAACGTATTGGTTACTGCAATCTTGTGGAATGCAACGTCTTTGTTGGGAATGGTAGGGTCATAATCAGAGAAGCATACAAACGTGGTATCCAATCTCTTCTCTCTTGCAAATCCGCTAAAATCATTGTCACAGAAAGCTCTGGTAATTTCTCTTGCACGGTCGGGACGGAAGTTAAAGAACACTACGGAATCGCCGTCCTGGATGGTAGCTACCGGAGCGCCGCCTTCCATGACTACGGAAGGTTTTACGAACTCATCATATTCCTCTTTGTCATAGGAATTCTGAATTGCTTCTGCTGCGCTGTTTGCAGTTAAGCCTTCGCCCTTAGTAAGCGCAAGATAAGCTTTTTCCACACGGTCGTAGTTATTGTCACGGTCCATTGCATAATAACGTCCTGTTACGGAAGCGATTTTTCCTACACCGATTTTTGCCATTTCTTCTTCCAATGCAATGGCAAAATCCTTACCGCTGGCAGGCGGAGTATCACGTCCGTCCAAGAAGCAGTGTACATAAACCTTGGACAAATTGTTTTTCTTGCAAAGTTCCAAAAGACCATACAAATGGGTAATGTGGCTGTGTACACCACCGTCGGACAAAAGTCCGAACATATGAAATGCGGAATCATTCTTCTTACAGTTCTCTACCGCTTTCAAAAGTGCGGGATTTTCAAAGAAAGTTCCGTCCTGGATTTCTTTTGTAATTCTGGTGAGTTCCTGGTAAACAATTCTTCCGGCCCCCATATTAAGATGTCCGACTTCAGAGTTTCCCATCTGACCTTCCGGAAGACCGACTGCCATACCGCTGGCATTTCCCTTTACGAAAGGACATTCCTTCATAAGGCGGTCCATAACGGGAGTCTTTGCCTGCGCTACCGCATTGCCGTTGTCTTTTTCATTCAAGCCGTAGCCATCCAAAATCATAAGCACTGTTGTTTTCTTACTCATTATTATTTGCTCCTTTAATTTATCGTATTCAGGCCGTTCGCCTGTTGGTTACCGCAATAAATTATACCCCATTTTCCGGTTAGTCGCAACAAATTTTGTGGAAAAGCCTAAATTTGCAAACAACGCAGATTATAGAATTATAAAAAACGTCCCACTGTATCAAACAATGGGACGTTCTCATCATAAAATTCTTTGTTTTAGATTAGAAATTTACAATCTTTCCAAAATCAGCCTTAAGGGAAGCACCGCCTACAAGACCACCGTCGATGTCGGGCTGTCCGAAAAGTTCTGCTGCGTTAGAAGCGTTAACAGATCCGCCGTACTGGATACGAACTGCTTCTGCAGTAGCTGCGTCGTACATTTCAGCGATGCAATCACGGATTCCTTTACATACTTCCTGAGCCTGCTCTGTAGTTGCTGTCTTACCGGTTCCGATAGCCCAGATAGGTTCGTAAGCGATAACCATGCTCTTAACCTGGTCTGCAGTAACGCCTACAAGGTCAGATTTGATCTGAAGACGAATCCAGTCCATAGTTACGTTCATTTCTCTCTGTTCCAAAGATTCACCACAGCAAAGGATGGGTGTAAGGCCTGCTTCGAAAGCTTTCTTTACTTTCTTGTTCAACATGCAGTCGCACTCTTTGAAGTAGTCACGTCTTTCGGAGTGACCAATGATAACGTACTCAACACCTGCATCTTTAAGCATTTCTGCAGAGATTTCTCCGGTGTAAGCACCTTTCTCTTCGTAGTACATATTTTCAGCACCAACTTTAACGTTTGTGCCTTTTACTGCTTCCACAACAGGAATGATGTCGATTGCAGGTACGCAATATACCACATCAACAGTATCGGATTTTACTAAATCCTTTAATTCTTCACACAATTTTACTGCCTGGCTGGGAGTCATGTTCATCTTCCAGTTTCCGGCAACGATGGTTTTTCTAGCCATTTTATTTTCCTCCTAATTTAATTGTCATAGGTTTTCCTATTTCCTTTTAATAAAACGATTCCGCCAATGATAAAGGCAAGACTGAGGAGTCCAAAGACAATGCCTACGATTTTACCTACCAATCCAAATACACCGCTGATTCCGTCAATAATTCCTTCCAGTAACTCCGGCGCAAAGGCATTTCTCGGATTCTCTGCATCATAATACACTTCTATTTCATCGCCTTCATCATAGTCAGAAGAATAAGCATCAACGGAAAATTCATAGTAATCTCCGTCTTCTGTATAGAAACCGATTTCCGTATAAGAATCACTTCCGTAAGAATAGTCAGAGTCCCCATCCATATAAACAATTTCTCCGTCGGTACTTTCCAATTCGTCAAACTCATCCATTTCGTCTTCCATTTGTTCCACTGATAATTCTATCATCTTCTCGACAAACAGAAAGCTTCCGCAAACAGACACGGTGACGAGGAGAAAAATAACTCCGATTGCAATCATAATAATACCAGCTACTTTTTTTCCGTTACTTTGCATTTTTCTTCCTCACACTTTTAATACTAATTATTTGTCATCCGCTGCAACTACACCGGGAAGTTCTTTACCCTCTAAGAATTCAAGGGAAGCACCACCACCGGTAGAGATGTGGCTCATCTTGTCTGCAAAACCAAGCTGGTTTACAGCTGCTGCGGAATCACCACCACCGATAATGGTTGTAGCGTCTGTTTCTGCAAGAGATTTTGCAACTGCAATGGTACCTGCTGCAAGAGTAGGATTTTCAAATACACCCATAGGTCCGTTCCATACAACAGTCTTAGCGGACTTCACAGCATCTGCATACATTTCTGCAGTCTTTGTACCGATATCAAGACCTTCCATATCAGCAGGAATCTTGTCTGCATCAACTACCTGTACTTCAATGGGAGCATCGATAGGATTCGGGAATCCTGCTGCAATTGTGGTATCGATAGGAAGAAGAAGCTTTTTGCCAAGCTTTTCTGCCTTTTCCATCATCTCTTTACAGTAATCAATCTTCTCTTCGTCAACCAAAGATTTGCCGATTTCGTATCCCTTTGCTTTTAAGAATGTGAATGCCATACCACCACCGATGATCAAAGTATCACATTTCTCAAGAAGGTTGTTGATAACGTTAAGCTTATCAGCAACTTTTGCACCACCAAGGATTGCTACGAAAGGACGAACCGGATTTTCTACAGCGTTACCAAGGAAATCGATTTCCTTCTGCATAAGGTAACCAACTGCACATTCGCCGCCTTTTGCACGAACAACATCGGTTACACCTGCAACAGAAGCATGTGCTCTGTGGGAAGAACCGAATGCGTCGCATACATATACATCACAAAGATCAGCCAATTCTTTGGAGAATTCTTCGCCGTTCTGGGTTTCTTCTTTACCACGGAAACGAGTATTCTGAAGAAGAACAACATCGCCTTCTTTCATAGCTGCAACAGCTGCAGTAGCAGCTTCGCCGGTAACGTTGTAATCGGATACGAAGGTAACTTCTTTTCCTAATTTTTCAGAAAGTCTCTTTGCAACGGGTGCAAGGGATTCTTTCTCATTGGGACCTTCTTTAACTTTGCCAAGGTGAGAGCAAAGGATAACTTTACCGCCATCTTTCAATAACTTTTCAATGGTAGGAAGTGCTGCCTTAATACGTGTCTCATCTGTAATCTGTCCATCTTTTAAAGGTACGTTGAAATCGCATCTTACTAACACGCGTTTTCCGCTTACGTTGATATCATCAACTGACTTTTTGTTTAATGACATTTCCATGTCCTCCTTAAATATTTTTATTATACATGGCTACTGTAATGCTCCAACCAAGCTATCCTCGTTTGTACCAAAACAGAATCACCACATTAAATTTACGAAACTACTGTTCTAAAAAAATCAGGTCCGGTCCTCTCAGGACCGGACCTTGAAAGCCTCTCTTATTATGAGAAAATCAAATTACTGTAATTCAGCGAAGTATTTGATTGTTCTAACCATCTGGCTTGTGTAGCTGTTTTCGTTGTCATACCAAGAAACAACCTGAACTAAGTTGTCTTCACCAACCATAGTCTGTGTTGCATCAAAGATAGAACCGTATGTGCTACCGATGATATCAGAAGAAACGATTTCTTCATCATTGTATCCGAAGGATTCTGTAGCTGCTGCTTTCATAGCTGCGTTGATTTCATCCTTAGTTACGCTCTTCTCAACAGTTGCTACAAGGATTGTTGTAGAACCTGTAGGAGTAGGAACACGCTGAGCGGAACCGATAAGTTTTCCGTTAAGTTCAGGAATAACAAGACCGATAGCCTTAGCTGCACCTGTAGAGTTAGGAACGATATTTACAGCACCTGCACGAGATCTTCTAAGGTCACCCTTTCTCTGAGGACCGTCAAGGATCATCTGGTCACCTGTGTAAGCGTGGATTGTGCTCATGATACCGGATTTGATTCCAGCCAAATCATTAAGAGCTTTTGCCATAGGTGCCAAGCAGTTTGTTGTACAAGAAGCTGCAGAGATGATTGTATCATCTTTTGTTAATGTTTCATGGTTAACATTATATACGATGGTAGGAAGGTCATTACCTGCGGGAGCAGAAATAACAACTTTCTTTGCACCAGCGTTGATGTGTGCCTGAGCTTTTTCTTTAGAGGTATAGAAACCAGAGCATTCAAGAACTACGTCAACTCCGAGTTCGCCCCAAGGACAATTGTTAGCATCAGGACATGCATAAATTTTAAGAGTCTTTCCATCAACTGTGATAGAATCTTCACCAGCAGATACGGTATCTGCTTTTGCATACTTACCCTGAGAAGAGTCATACTTCAAAAGGTGTGCTAACATCTTAGGAGATGTTAAGTCATTGATTGCTACTACTTCGTATCCTTCTGCACCGAACATCTGTCTGAATGCAAGACGGCCGATACGACCAAAACCATTAATTGCTACTTTTACTGCCATTGTTTAATTCCTCCTAAAAAAATTTGTTATTGATTTTTTATTGTAATCACCTAAGTTTCGCGTTTTCACGCGCCTTTATGATTATCAAACGAATCACAGCAAACTTATTGTAACTAATTTGTCCTAGAAATTCAAGAAGAATTTGTAAATTATTTATTAAGATTCTGATTTTTTTTCCGCTTCTGTGTTATGATGTAGAAAATTAACGAAAAACAAATCGCAAAACGGAGGTTTCTATGGCTATTTTAGCAGATTGTCACATGCATTCATCCTTCTCCGGCGATTCCAAGGCTTCTATGGAATCCATGATTTTAAAAGGAATCGAACTGGGATTGAAAGAGATGTGCTTTACCGAACATCAGGATTTTGACTTTATCTATATGAA
>JAZNKK010000046.1:0-4790 GCA_045578545.1 Lachnospiraceae bacterium | reverse complement strand
TTATGATTGATGAGTTTCAGGATATTAATCAAATGCAGTATGAAGTGGTAAAAATGCTGGCTTTTCCGAAAAATAACTTGATGATTGTAGGAGATGATGACCAGTCGATTTATGGTTTTCGCGGATCAAAGCCGGAAATTATGCTGGGATTTATGAAAGAATATCCAAACGGAAAAAAAGTTCTTTTGGGGACAAATTATCGAAGCAAAAAAAATATTGTGGAAACCTCCGTATCACTGATTCAAAACAATAAGAAACGGTATTCCAAAAAACTGGTGGCAAACGATAAAGAAAAAGGAGAGATTATACTTAAGGATTTTGCTTCTGCCTCACTGCAAAACGATGAGATTGTCGGTATATTAAAAAAATGGCAGGACAAAGATGCGTTGGAAGATGTGGCAGTGATTTTTCGAACCAACATCGGGGCAGGACTTTTGGCGGCAAAGTTGTTGGAAGCCGGAATCCCTTTTGTATTCCGGGAGAAAATGAAAAATCCCTATCAAAGCGAAGTGTGTCAGGATTGTCGTGCCATGCTTTCTTTTGCGGCGGGAGATTACAAAAGAAAACATCTTCTTCGCTTTGTAAATAAACCTTCCCGGTATTTAAAACGGGCATTGTTTATGGAGGAAAGGGTGAATTTTCGCAAAATATTAGCTTCCGGGGACTTAAAACCCTATGAGAGAGAGGCACTGCTACGTTTGGATGCAGACATTAACTTTCTTCGTTCCCTACCACCCTATGGAGCCCTTAATTTTATTGAAAAATCCATGGGATACGGCTGTTATTTGTCGGAAGGGGAGTGGGCAGAAAAGGGAAAGGAGAAAAAAGAGATGTTTTTATGGCTGAAAGAAAGTGCGAAAGAGGAAGCCACCATAGAAGGCTGGTTAAGAAAGATGGAAAAGGAAGAGGAGGAATTTACAAAGCAGTTAAATGAGGAACAGAAGGAAAAGGGAGTGCTTCTTACTACGATGCATGGTTCGAAAGGACTGGAGTTTCCGATGGTAATTCTTCCGGATTTAAATGAAGGGAATGTTCCGCAAAAAAAAGCGGTTACCAAAGAGGCCATGGAAGAAGAACGACGGGTGTTTTATGTAGCCATGACAAGGGCGAAGCAACAATTATATCTTTTTTATGTAAAGGAAACAAAAGAAAACCGACTGCAAAAGAGCCGGTTTTTAAATGATATTGCGTATTATTCTTCTTCGTCAATCAGTTCATCGAATTCCTGAGAGTCTAAGTATTCATCAAATGCGTCAGCAGCAGCCTCGTATTCCGCTTCGTCTTCGATATAGATGATTTCCGGATCTTTTTCCGGATGGTCCAAATCTTCTTTGTATCCGTACAACCACACATTTCCGTCTTTGTTTTCGCCGTTTTCATCTAACGGAAGAAGGGCAATGTAATCTTTTTTTTCTACAGAAAAAATGGTAACGATGGAACAACTGACTTCCTTTCCGTCAATATCAAGATCCACATAAATTTCTTCGTCTTCCAAAGGATTTTTTTTCTTCTCCATAATCGCACCTTTCCCTTTCTAAAATTGGGTTTTCCCTTTCAATTACAGACATTTTACAAAATAAAGGATTGGAAAGCAAGCCTTTTTGTGCTATTATTGATTGGAATGTATAAAAAGGAGAGCGGCTTTTGAAACCATGGAGTCATTGGAAAACAATAACATATCATAAATATCTTGTAATGAAAGGTTGTTTTGCCGTTGGTTTATATTGGCAGGGGTTGTTACACGATATGTCCAAATATATGCCTTCCGAATTTTGGATAGGAGCCAAATATTATCAGGGAGATCGTAGCCCTAATAATGCGGAGAGAGAAGACAAAGGATATTCGGCAGCCTGGCTTCATCACAAAGGACGCAACAAGCATCATTTTGAATATTGGATTGATTACAGCGGAAGAAAAGTGGATGAGGTTATGATGCCTGCGAAAATGCCAAACCGCTACATTGTGGAAATGTTTATGGACCGGGTGGCGGCTTCCAAAGTATATAATAAGGAAAAATATACGGACTGGGATGCGTATCGTTATTATAAATCCGGAAATACGGCACAGTTTTTGCATCCCTATACGCAGAAACTTTTGGAGCGATTGTTGTATATGAACGGTCGATACGGGGAAGAAAAGACCCACCAATATATTCGTGAAAAGATATTGAAAAAGACCGGAAGAAATAAAACGACCACAAAGGGAAACAAAGGAAACAGAAAGGCAGGAAGTAAAAATGATTAATGATAAAAAAGTGTTGTTTAGCGGAATGCAGGCAACCGGGAATTTGACGCTTGGAAATTATCTTGGGGCATTAAAGAATTGGGTGAATATCTGTGATGAGTATGAATGTTTTTACTCGGTAGTGGATTTACATTCCATTACCGTGCGTCAGGAACCGGCAGAGCTTCGAAAGCGTGCAAGACAGCTTCTTACCTTATATATTGCGGCCGGCTTAGATCCAAAGAAAAATTGCATTTATTATCAGTCCCACGTCAGTGGCCATGCGGAGCTTGCTTGGATTTTAAACTGTTTTACTTATATGGGAGAATTGAACCGTATGACGCAGTTCAAAGACAAAGCCTCCAAACATGCGGATAACATTAATGCCGGTTTATTTACCTATCCGGTTTTGATGGCTGCCGATATTTTGCTTTACCAGGCAGATGTGGTGCCGGTAGGAAAGGATCAATTACAGCATTTGGAATTAACCAGAGATTTGGCACAGCGTTTTAATGGTGTTTATGGTGATGTGTTTACCGTTCCGGAACCGTATCTTGGTAAGGTGGGAGCGAAAATCATGAGTCTTCAGGAACCCACCAAGAAGATGTCCAAATCCGATGAGAATACCAATGCGTCAGTTTATCTGATGGACGATACCGACACAATTATGCGTAAATTTAAACGTGCCGTAACCGATTCAGAAGGATGCGTTCGTTACAGCGAAAACCAACCGGGCATCCGCAATCTGATGGATATTTACAGCGCTTGTACCGGAAAAACACCGGAAGAGATTGAGCGGGAATTTGACGGGAAAGGTTATGGTGAGTTTAAAATGGCAGTGGGCGAATCGGTTGTGGCTGTATTAGCTCCGCTTCAGGAACGTTTTGAACAGCTTTCCAAAGATAAAGCTTACATTGATGAAATCATCAAAGAAAATGGTGAAAAAGCAAACTATTATGCGATGAAAACCTTGCGCAAAGTGCAAAAGAAGGTAGGATTCCCTGAGAGAATCCGATAAGACAGGAGGAGTTAGCATGGTTAGAAGTTCCATGATGGAATTAAATGAAAACAGAAATGAGTTGTTTAATGAGCTGGTTGGATTTTGTATGCAATCCGGAGCCATTGATCAGAATTTATATACGGAATATGATGTAAAAAGAGGACTTCGTGATTCGAACGGAAAAGGTGTTTTAACTGGACTGACAGAGATTTCTGATGTCATAGGATATGAAATGGTGGATGGCTTAAAAATCCCCGGAAAAGGAAAGCTTTACTATCAGGGATATGACGTGGAAGATTTGGTAAGAAGTATCGGAACCAGAAGATATGCCTTTGAAGAAGTGACCTACCTTTTGATGTTTGGTTCCCTCCCTACCAAGAAACAGTTTGAAAGCTTTTTGGCTATTTTGTCTGATTTACAGGAATTGTCCGGCGATTTCGTGCGAAATGTTATTTTGCATAATCCCAGTGCGAATGTTATGAATTCCCTTCAGAAGGCTATTTTGAATTTGTATTCCTATGATGAAAATCCGGAAGATATTTCTGTAGCCAACGTATTAAGACAGTGTTTGCAGATTATCGGAAAAATCCCTTTGATTTCAGTGTATGCATATCACGGATATCGTCATTTTAATTTAAATAAAAATTTGATTATCCGTAATCCCAAGAAAAATCTGTCCATCGCAGAGAATCTTTTAAATATGCTTCGTCCGGACGGAAAATTTACCGAGTTGGAAGCCAGAGCGCTGGACATTGCGTTGGTGCTCCATGCAGAACACGGTGGTGGTAATAACTCAACCTTTACTACCCACGTAGTCACCACTTCCGGTACGGATACCTATTCTGCCATTGCCGCTTCCATAGCGTCCTTAAAAGGCCCCAAACACGGTGGTGCCAATCTGAAAGTGCAGCATATGTTCCATGATATTAAAGCCCATGTATCTGACTGGGAAGATAAAAAAGAACTAAAGAGCTATCTTACCAAGATTTTGGATAAGGAAGCCTTTGATAAGGCCGGCCTGATCTACGGAATGGGTCACGCAGTTTATACCGAATCTGACCCCAGAGAGATTCTTTTAAAAGAGTTTGTACGTAAACTTGCAAAAGAAAAAGGCAGATTGGATGAATTCCGTTTGTATGAAAACGTGGAAAATATCTCCGGAAAATTAATCGGAGAGAGAAGAAGACTCTTTAAGCCGGTATGTGCCAACGTGGATATGTATAGCGGATTTTTGTATTCCATGCTTAATATTCCGGAGGAATTATTTACTCCGATTTTTGCAATTTCCCGTATTTCCGGTTGGAGTGCACATCGTTTGGAAGAATTGGTGAATCAAGGAAAAATTATTCGTCCTGCTTATAAATATGTGGGTACGCACAGAGAATTTTGCCCGATTGACAATCGAAAGGATTGAAAAGAAAACGGATTGGTAGGAGGTTGCCATGAGTGATAATTATGTAGCTTATGTTTCCTGTTATACACAGGGAAGAAAAGATGGTATCAAAATCTATGATGTAGATGTAAAAAAAGGTACAATGAAGGAAAAGGCGCAGATTGAAATAACCAA
>JAZNKK010000045.1:0-56737 GCA_045578545.1 Lachnospiraceae bacterium | reverse complement strand
TGGAAAAAATTAATCAAAGGAAAATGGAACGAGAATTACAAAAGGCATTAGCTATCGAATATGTGAAGGAATATTGTAATAAGAATAAATTATCAGTTGAAAAATTGCGAAGTCAAAGATTTACACTAATAGGCAATGAATGTGCATTTGAATATGTAAATGATGCTGAATCAGAAGAATACATTATAGATGGTGGAACGAAAAATCAGATTACACTAGTAATTAGATATGAAAATCAAAAGTTGCATATCGAAGAAACAGAATATACAAAAAAATTTTTGAGTATCGAAATGGGACAATAATTTGGCTTAAAAAATTACTTTGTGAATTCCTGAACAAGTAGTAAAGGAGGATATTAATTGATAAAGTATGCGATTGACTTTGAGCGGCTTTGTGAAATTATGCCAAACTGGAAATGGTTAGAATTAAAAATTGGGCTGGAGAAAACGATTATTACAAGTAACGATATAAAAGAATATGCGATACAAGTATTAAACGAATCCATTGATAAATATGATGTAGTTTTAGAGTTATCAATAGCCAATAAAGAAGAGGTATTGACAATTTTGGATAAACTCTGCGTTTTAGAAGAACAGGAAGAAGAGAAAATATTAAAAAAATGGATTTTTGCGGTTATATATTATGTATATACATATGATAGAGATAGAGTATTTGAAATAATTCAGGAAACTTATTCAGCATTTGAGTATCCGACGCAAATTCAAAATCTAATTCCATATATGCCATGCGAGGATGGAAGGACAATGCAGGAAAGACTTGAAGAATTTATGCGTGATGGAGAAGAAATGTATTTAAAGTGAGTTTATTGAGTTTATAATGATGTAACAATTTTGTAAGAGATTATACGAAGCTTAGGGAAAAATGGGTTATATCTGGTGGAGCGGACGAAATTGGAAAATAGTAACGAAATAAACGTCAACGGAAAGCAAGAGACATATTGTGTTTAAAAGGAGATTTTCATGAAAATTTGGCAATTAGATTTTGAAGTAGATAAATATGACAATCTTATACCGGAAAAAAATTTTACATTGGACGAGATACGGTCTTTTAATGGAAAAAAGAAAAAATGGAAATGGAAACCCTTGCCGGTAAAAAGGATGGAACCTGAAAAAAACTTAGAATTAAGTGACGCACCAGGGTTTTTTACGATTCCGGTTTTTAGTGATAGGGCCTTGAAGGTCCTTAGACCGATTATAAAAAACTCTACTGAGGAATTAAAACTTATTTGTAAAGAAAAAAAGTATTATGCAATAAATGTCACAAAAGTATTGGATGTTGTGGATTATTCTAAAGCGGAATACATCAAGTTTAGTGATGGAAACAGAATCATGGTTTTTGAAAAATACGCATTTCGGATTTGTGATGAATTAGTGCAAAATAATATTTTCAAAATCATAGATGAGCCGCTTCGACGCGCTTTTGTATCTGAGAAATTTAAGAATGCTGTTGAAGAGAATAATCTGACAGGATTCAAATTTAGATTGGTGTGGGATAGTGAAGAATAGGAGTTATTTTTCTAGTTGTTGATTAGAGTTAGGGGGTAAGAGGTTGGAAAATAATGATATCGGGATGCTTCAATATATAGCGAAAGGTTTTGAGGGAACAGAATATGAATAAACTAGAAAATTTGAGTAAAGAAATATCTTATGCTTTGCGTCATGCACCATGGGAATATGAATTGGAAATGGACGAAGAAGGTTGGGTTCCGGTTGAACAACTTTTAGATGCATTACATAGAAATGAAAAATGGGTCAATATCGGTGAAGCTGATTTGAAAGAGATGATTGAAAAATCTGAGAAGAAGCGCCATGAACTGGTTAATGGGAAAATCAGGGCATTTTATGGACATTCGATACCGATGAAGATTTTAAAAGAAGAAAAAATGCCGCCAGATGTTTTGTATCATGGTACAGCCAGACGTTTTTTAGAATCCATTAATGAAAATGGCTTATTACCTCAGAGCAGACAATATGTTCATTTATCACAAGACATAGAGACTGCTGAAAATGTCGGAAGGCGCCATGATGATAAGCCCTGTATACTAGTCATTGATGCAAAAAAGGCGTGGGATGACGGAGTAAGATTTTATTTGGGAAATCAAAAAGTATGGCTGGCAGATACAATACCCAGTAGGTACATCAGAAAGTTGTAAGAAGTATACTTGCATATTTTTAAGGTGTTTTTAAAGGATAAATATAAAAACGGTGGATAATATGATAAAAATTCAAAGAGAACATGATGAACCAATTGAATTGAATGTGGAAAGCCTAAAAGGAATAAAGTTAAAAGGATTTTGTTTTCATCGTTGTTTACTGAATGAGTTAGATTTTAGGGAAAGTGAATTATCAAATGCGGACTTCCGTTCAGCAGAGCTTAATAATACGTTATGCAATGATTCGCTCTTGAAAGAAGCAAAGCTGATAATGGTAAATGCAAAAGAATCTTTTTTTGAGAATTGTAATTTTGAATCAGCTCTTATATTACACAGTAATTTTAATAATTCAAAATTTAATGGTTCAAATTTTAAAAATGCTACGATTAAGAATGTGGACTTTACAGGCTGTGATTTGCGAGGAGTTTGTTTTGACTGTGAAGGATTGGAAACATGTATTTTTACAAACGCCTTATACGACGATAAAACTATTTGGAAGGGGAATTTTGCTCTAGATGAATTTGGAGCGATAAAAATAGAGAGTGATGAAAAAATACATGAAAAGTATAGATTGGGAAAGATTAAATAAGCAATTTAAAATAGAATTTGAGAAATGTAAATGCTATCGTACTTTTGAAAAATATGTGATGTCAGAACTAATGCCACCGATTGATGATTACTATAATGCAATGGAATTGATAGAACAGTATGATTTTTTATTGGAAGATAGAAATCTATTATATATTGCAGCGTATTTGTCTGCTGGCTGGAAAGCGCAACCCAATCTTTTTTTAGAAAGAATAAATAGTTTCATTAGTAACGTAAGTGATTATGAAAAGGCAATCATATATTATCTAAATGCTTATAATATTTCTTTCGCCGATAAAGATTGGAAGAATAGCGAAGAATATAAATCAAATTTGTTAAAATCTGTTATTTCTTCCCAAGGATATAGCTTTGTCTATAATTATTATGAATTAGCGCAAATTGCTGAAAAAGAAAAATACAAAAGTTATATGGAGGAAGCTCATAGAAATGTTCAGAAAGTTGAAACAGAAGAATCACTAAAAGAAAAGGATGTTGAGTTTTGGCTATCAAGTCAGCGTTATATTGATGAATATATATTAGGGACCAGTTTGCCTGTGGTAGTATATTTACATATGTTTGAAGATTTTGTGAAGGATAGAATAGTTTCTCTGGTTAACAAATGGGACCCTATTGGTTTATATCCAATGGCTCCAAAGGATGAATATGAAAGTGAAATTAAGAAAATATGTGAATTTTTATTTAATAATTCTCACGTAGAAGAAAAACTGCTGGCGAATTATATAAATGAAATTTTTGTTCAGAGTTTTGGAAAAGACATATATAGAGAAGACCTGGTGAAGTGTGAAAAAATTGCGAGAAAAATTTTGTTAGGAAGCAACTTTGAAAAGTGAGGTTGTTATGAATTCCACTAGTCTCTCAAGACTATGGCAACGAATACGCCTACGGAAGAGTGGAAGAAATCAGCGCGTACAGAAACCAAGACGGCGTAGCAGAGATGCTGAGTCAAACCCGGTATGGATATAATGCGTATAATCAATTAATCTCGGTAACCGATGAAAATGGCTTTATAGATGAGGAGATTGAAAAGAGATGTAGATTACTTAGAAGTGCATTTGTTGAAATTCAACCTAACTATCATGAATTATGGAATGTTCAATCTGTAATCAAACATCCAAAATGGAAAAATATTTTAGAATTGTCAGATGAGATAAAAGGTCTTTTATATTATTAATTATCTCTCCACTTAAGGACACCAACCACCTAAAAACTAAACCACGGTCTTTAAATTAATCGGAATGGCTCTCGCCAAAGGCGATTTTTCCATGGAGATTAATTTAGAGATGAATAATGAATTATGAAAAGGGATTTGTCACTCCTAAAGGTAGCAAAAGTTGTAGATATGCTGATACGGTAGAAATAGTTGATGGTAACATTGTAGCTATTCACCAGGTGGGTAAAGTAAATAAAACGGAACAACTGAGATTCGAGAATCGCAGGCTATTGAAGATATCAAGAACTCACCTGATTATGATGGAGCACCAATTTACTTTTGACCCTACAATTCTGACTCTGGACCCATTATATATGATTTTTAGAAAGCAAAGGAATGATTTATGGGAAAACAAATTAATTTTTACATGAGTGATAAAGTTCAGGCAAGTTTTATTGAATATTTGGAACAAAATCAGTTTGTGTTTTTAGATTATAATGCTCAAATTGTAGAGCAACCATTTTCAGCTAATGTCTATAGTATGTATCTATATAAACAAAATTACGGAAAAGTGATTATGCGTCAGGATATTAGCCACATTATGGATACCTTAAATGGTCCCGTAATGGAGTTTAGCAAGACGATAATCAAACAGGAAGAGAAAAAGGTTTTGCAAGGAAGAATATGGATATCGGATGATTATTTTAACGAAAAAGGAGTACGTATAAAAAAAGATATAGCATTTATCAAAGATTATCAAATGTTAAATCGTTGGATAAAAAAGCATGTACCTTATCAAGAAATCAAAAAAGGAGAGTATTTGATTAAGGCATATGTTAATGATGAGTTAATTGAACTACAAGAGAAAGGATTCAGACTAACACTATAGTTCTCCTTGACGATCCCAAAATGTTCATGTTACAACGGCATGCAAGAGGGGGTATAAGGGGGATGAAAAATTCTCGTAATACCTAAACAAAAACACAAAATCGCGAAATGGAATAGCGGTATGAGAGAGTGATGTAGAATATAGAATGTATTAAAATATGAGATTATGGAATAATATTTGACAAAACAGAAATGGAAGAACAAAAAATAGCGTTGTAGAATCTCAAAAAATGAGATAAAACAGTTGAATTGCACGGCCTAAAGAGTATAATAATAATTGATCAGAGTGAAATCTCATATTTTAAGAGGAAAAGGAGTGAGTGTCATGACAAAGTTTATAAGCAATGTAAACAAGTACTTATCAGAAATGAAAATCAAGCAAACTTACCTCAGTATGATTACCGGAATTGATAAGAATAAAATGTCGCGCTTATTGACTGGTTCACAGGAAGAGAGTGGCACAGATATGGAAAAAATAGCGAGTGGATTGGGAAAGAGTGTAGAATTCTTTTTAGCGGATGCTATTGTTATTCCACAGATAGGAAATATGGCAATCAATAAAATCGCATTTTATGCCGGAGAACCTTCTCAGAAGCAGGAGCAGATTGCTAAACAGTTAATGGAACTTATGGAGAATATCGACGAAGTAATAAGTGCAAAAAGTCGATTTGAGAATGTAGCAAGGGGATAAGTAATGAATGTAGAACGTTTACGGAAAATCATTGCGTATAGTGATAAGAATCGAGAAGATATTTATTCTATGGTAAAACGATTCTGCGCATTTGCAAGAATTGAATATGATAGTGATCTCCTAAATATTTTGCAAATTGTTAGATCCTCATTTGAAAAGAAGGGTTTTTTTGTGTTTGAAATACCTTTTGCTGATGATGAAATTGGAGCATTGTGTTATAGAGGTGATGGTTTGGGGTATGTCGTTGTTAATACGTCATTACCTAGAGTAAATGTAAATTTTGCATTAGCGCATGAGGTATATCATGTCTTTTTTGGCGAAAGCGAATATGTGTCAAAAGTTGAATTTGCAGATGACCATTACTATGAGCACGAAGAAGAATATGCAGCAAATCTCTTTGCCGGTATGTTATTAATGCCTGAGGTGAGCTTTCAAAGAATGTATTCAAAATTTAAAGAAGAATCAGATGGAAATGAAGTTGATACAATAATTAAGCTGATGTCATACTATCAGGTACCGTATATGGCAGTATTAATTAGATGTTTGGAATTAAAACTAATTCTTGGTAATTCAATTTCTGAAGAGATATTTCATATAGACAGAAGTCTGATTAGTCAGAAATTATCTGATTTATGGTTGGATGAGGGTATAATGGATGCTTCATGTAGGGATGACTATTCCCATATTGAGCTTATAGTTGAAAGATTAGGAAAAAAGTACATTGAGGACGAGTATATAAATGAACGCACATTGAAGAAGGTGATTCAAAATATGCGTGAATTATATTCAAAGATTAAGGGGGAATAAGGTATGGCAACAACTTATACTGAAACCCCTAACAATTACAACGAAATAGAACCTTTTATTACATCAGATGTTAAGGATATAAAAAATGCGTTTTTTTCTGCGGATAGGGTTTTGTTTTATGATGCATGTTCATTTCAAAGACATTCTAATTTATCGGATCGGGAAAAGACTATCATAATAAATTATTTCAAAGCACATGGTACATTAATTTGTATTTCCAGATGTGTATTGATGGAGTTGGTATCTGATTACCACAAATTGGCAGAAGAACATGTGAATCTTATTAAGGTTTTTAATGACGCAGGACTAGTTGTTGCGATATTCAATGAAGAGTATGCATTTGATATTCTTTCCGAATGTTTTTCTACTAATGAAAAAATTAACGAGTACTTAGTATGGGCGGTTAGAACAGTGAAGTCTCCGGTAAGTACGATAGAATATACATTAAAGGCAGATGAAAAATTATATTCCGAAGTAATTGAAGGTAAAAATCTCAGACAATCCGGTTTATACAGTAGATTCTTTTCCGCTGTAAGAGGAAATAAAGAACATGATGATAATCTGGGAGAAGAACTAATAGCCATTTGTGTACATATTTTATCGTATATGGTAGGAATGAAAGATGGTAAACTGAGTGTTCTAACAGATGATAAAGGAGCAGCAGGAAAAATTGATTCTGTAATGAGAAGAACAAATCCGAATAATAGAGGGGCTAAGATAATTTTATTTAGTACACCTAAGCTTGTGCAACACATGTTTCAAGAAAGAATTACCATGTCAGAAGAGGAAATGGAGAATCTTATTTCTAAGGGTGCTTCAGGGAGAATCGTTGTAATGGGGACAACTGCTTTCGACCTAAGTGTTGATGAAAAGATTTCAATGACGAGTAGAGAATTGGTTCAGAAAATTATGGAACCGAATGGTATTAATATAGTGTTTTAGAAATAAGAGCGCGCTTGCAGTTTGATGTAGGCGCTTTAATTATGCCCATATTACAATCGCACACAAAATACTGTTGACAACTATTGTTGTCAATGATATTTTGTGAATGACAAACAAAGTGGTATCTTTTGTGTGAAAAGGAAGGATAGGGAAAGAAAATGGAAATGAAAAAAACGTATCGAAGTATAGGGTGGAAATATGCGGTATTTGCTCTGGTGGTTTATGCGGTTCAGTTTCTCATGGTTTGGCTTTTGCCGGAGGAAATTACCGAAGCGGTGTGGTTTACCTGGGGAACGACGGTTGTATCTATATATGTGATAGGATATCCCGTTTTACTGCTTTTAACTCGTAACAACGAAGTAACGGTGCCGGAAAAACATTCTTTAACATTCGGTTCTTTTCTAATCTGCGTGTTGATTGGAGCGGGCATTTGCGGAGTGGGCTCCATTGTCGGTACGATTGTCGATTTTGTGCTGTTGTTACCGGCAGGTCCAAAGGCCTCTCAGACCCAACCCCTAATAGATATGATGCTTCATTCTTCGCCGATTTACCCGATTGTGGTTGCCGGTATTTTAGCTCCGATATTCGAGGAGTTGCTTTTTAGAAAACTTTTCATAGACCGAACGGTAAAATACGGAGAATGGATGGCAATCTTAGTCTCCGGTCTGATGTTCGGGCTCTTTCACGGAAACTTTTCCCAGTTTTTCTTTGCGACAGGGCTGGGAATCTTTTGGGGCTATATATATGTGAGAACCGGAAAAATCATTTATACCATTTTGTTCCACATGGTGGTGAATCTCAATTCCTCCGTGATAACGTTGCAATTGTATAAGAGGATGCCCATGGATAAAGTAATGGAGCTGTCGACGATGTCATCGGAATTATTGGAAACGGAAAGAGGCATGGAACTATTCAAAGAGGTGCTTCCTTCTATGTTGCTATATTATGCATGGTGCGGTGTTTTGGGGTTGTGTGCCCTGATAGGACTGGTTCTTTATTTCTGCAATAGGAAGAAGTTTTTCCTGAAGCATGCCGAAGGGGAATTGGTCGGAGCAGAGGCGGGCAAAGCAGCGATGCTTAATTTGGGAATACTACTGTTCTTTTTGATTGCCGTTGTTATGTTTGTCCTTTATTACGTAGAAAGATATATTGGATAGGAGGCCGATATGCCGTTGCATAACCATTTAAAAGAGCTGCGTGCGGCCAAAAATTGGAACCAGCAGGAGCTGGGAAAGATGGTGGGCGCCAGTCGTCAGACCATTAGCCTAATTGAACGAGGCGATGATTCTCCCTCCGTAACCCTTGCACTGAAAATTGCCAAGGTGTTTGAGGTTACGGTGGAAGATGTTTTTGACTATAAGGAGGAGTAGGAAAAAATTAATTCCTCAAAAAGTGTTCCCTTTCGGATTCGCTTAAATCATTGGCTTTGTCTCCCAGTAAATCGTCCAATTTCAGGTTTTCCTTCTGTTCGGTAAGTGGCTTGTTTTTCTCCCGTTCCTTTTCTTTTAAAGTCGTCCCTAAGACCACATTATAAACAAATTGATTGGTTTGATTATCCATAAAATTTCCTTTCTGAGCTTGTTTAAATTTATTGCAAATGATTCAAAAAAAGCAGATGTTTTTTGACAATTCTTTTGGAGATAGATGCGGGTTATTATAGTATTTCCATGCGAACGGGAATTTATTTGCCGGAAAAGAAAAAATTATGTCGAAAAAATAAAAAGTTATAGACAAAGAAAAAAGAACATGATATGATTCATTTCAATCAAAGCAGAGTTCTATAAGTCGGAAACGATTTTCTTTTGGTGATAAGGGTTTCCTTATCCCGGTCATGGTGTCAAAGTACTTTTGACGGATTTCAGATATGTTATTTATATTTTTTTGTGAGGGCAGAGGATGGAATATCTTTTGGGTTTTATTTTTATATGCATTTTTTGTGATTTACGGACTTATAAGATTCCAAATGCTTTGATTGTGGCAGGACTGGCGGGAAGTTTGCTTTCCCTTTGCATTACAAAAGGCCCGCCGGAAATGCTGCTTAGTCTATGCAAGGCAATTCTTACGATGATAATCTTGTTTTTCTTTTTTCGCATCGGTGCTGTTGGTGCCGGCGATGTCAAATTATTTGGCGTGATTGCAACGCTTCTTCCCCTTTCGGAAACACTTTCTGTTTTTATTCTGTCTCTTTTCTTAGGAGCAATTCACGGATGTATCGTCCTGATTTTTCAAATGTGTAAACAAAAAAATAAAAAGAAACCGGGAAAAACAAGATTGCATTTTACCATTGCCATCGCATTGGCATATTTTTTAAAGATGGAGGGATGGTATTGAAGAAAAAATGGTTGGCAATTTGTGACGAGGACGAAAAATACCTTGGGAGGTTACAGGAGATGCTATTGGAAAATCCGGCATTCCCCTTTGAAATCGGTACGTTCCATAGTGTTGAAATCCTAAAAAAAGAATTAAAAAAGAAGGAAATTGCACTGGTATTAATTTCTGAAAAATGGAAAACGGAAGACCTTGGAGTGGAAAAGTCCGGGAAGGTAGTGGTGTTGTATTTAAGAAAAACGGCGCAAAAAGGAACGAAAGAAGATAACGGAATTCAAAAGTATCAATCCGTGGATACATTGAGAAAACAGCTATTGGAAAAATACGAATTCTTTAGCGGCCAGGTAGGAGAAGAGGTCACCGCACTAAAAGAAGGGAAAGTAATTGGTGTCTATACCCCCATTGGCCGATGCCTGCAAACCTCTTTTGCCCTACTTTTGGGACAGCTTCTGGCAAAGGAGAAAAAGTCCGTGCTGTATCTAAATTTTGAACCGTATTCCGGGCTTTCCACCATATTGGAAAGGGAATGGCAAAAGGATTTGACGGATTTAATTTATTACATGAAGGGAAACAAAGAAAAGCTTATGTATAAATTGCAGAGCATGGTATTCAACATCAATGGACTGGATTATATTGCACCTGCGTTTTCCTTTATGGATTTGGCGGCAGTGACTGCAGAGGACTGGATTACGTTGATTCAAAATCTTAAGAAAAAAAGCAATTACGACTATATCATTTTAGATTTGACAGAGATGGTTCAGGGACTTTTGAATGTGCTCAGGGAATGTATGGTAGTATATACCATCACCAGAAAGGACGGTTTTGCATCGGCAAAGATGGAGCAATATGAAAGACTTTTAAAAGAGTGGGAATATGAAGATGTCATGGACAAAACCAGAAAATGGGAGTTGCCGGTATTTAAGCAATTGCCGGCAGGTATTGAACAGTTGCCGTATTCGGATTTGGCCATTTACATTCGGAAAATGATGGAGGAAAGCCATGACTTATGAGGAAGCGAAACAGGAAATGAAACAGGATATCATAGACCGGATTGATTTATCCAGAGACCAGAGCGATGAAGAGATCAAAGAATTGATTGAGGAGTATCTGGTAGAGAACGGAAGAAAATATCGAATTCCCTATTCCGGTCGGGAAAAAATGGCACGGGAACTCTTTTTTTCTATCCGAAAATTAGATGTTTTGCAGGAACTTACGGAAGACCCTTCTGTAACGGAAATTATGATTAATGGGAAAGACCATATTTTTATTGAGAAGGAGGGAAAACTTCTACGCTGGGAAAAGGGATTTGAAAGTAAACAAAAGCTGGAAGATGTGATCCAGCAAATTGTTGCAAAATGTAACCGTCAGGTCAACGAAGCCTCACCCATTGTGGATGCCAGATTGGAAAACGGTTCCAGAGTAAATGTGGTGTTAGCACCGGTAGCGTTAAACGGTCCCATTGTAACGATACGAAGATTTCCGGAAAAGCCGATTCAGATGGAGGATTTAATTGCCTTTGGAGCGATTACAAGAGAAGTGGTAGAGGTATTAAAAAAGCTGGTGATTGCCGGATACAATATTTTTATCAGTGGCGGAACCGGCAGCGGAAAGACGACTTTTTTAAATGCGTTGTCCAATTACATTCCCAAGGATGAACGGATTATCACCATAGAAGACAGTGCAGAACTTCAGATTTTGGGTGTTCCTAATCTGGTGAGGCTGGAAACCCGAAATGCTAATGTGGAGGGCTGCAAGGAAATCAGCATTCGGGATTTGATTCGTTCCAGCCTACGTATGAGACCGGACAGGCTGGTCATCGGCGAGGTGCGGGGAAGTGAAGCGATTGATATGATTCAGGCGTTGAATACAGGACATGACGGTTCCCTGTCCACCGGGCATGCCAACAGTGCAAAGGACATGCTTTCCCGATTGGAAACCATGATTTTAATGGGAATGGAGTTGCCATTGCCGGCCATTCGGGGGCAACTAGCCGGCGGTATTGATATTATCGTACATCTTGGGCGTCTTCGGGATAAAAGTCGGAAGGTATTGCAGATTGTCGAGGTATTAAATTACGAAGAGGGAGAAATCAAAACCTCAGTTTTGTATGAATTTAAGGAGGAGGGAGAAGTTGAAGGAAAAATCAAAGGAAGTCTTGTGGCAAAAGCCCCCATCCAAAATACGGGGAAGCTTAGAGCCGCAGGAATGGACGGATTATGATACGTATCGCTTTTCCTTTTCGGAAACGGCTTTGTATCTGCTGCAGGGAATAGGGTGTATCTGCCTAATTGCTTATGTTTTCTATCGGTCTTATATCGCGGTTTTCTTTTTGCTGCCGCTGCTGTACTTTTTTTGGAAGGGCAAGAAAAAAGAACGGATAAAAAACCAAAAGCAAAAGCTTCGCCTCGAGTTTCGGGAAATGATGAACTCTTTAATCGCAGGTTTGGAAGCGGGATATTCGGTAGAGAATGCATTCCTCCGTTCGGAAGGAGATTTGGTGATGCTGTTTGGCAGCCGGTCTTTTATGGTAAATGAATTAGGGTATATGAAGAAGGCGCTGCGGAACAATCGTAATTTGGAAGATGTGTTGGAAAATTTTGCATTGCGAAGTCACATAAAAGACATTGAGGATTTTGCCCAGGTCTTTAGAATTGCCAAACGAAGCGGAGGAGATTTGCCTCAAATTATGAAATCGTCGGCAGATATGATTGCCGAAAAAATGGAAGTACAAAGAAAAATCGATACTTTAATCAGTGCGAAAAAATTGGAGCAAAGCATAATGAATGTAGTGCCTTTTGCCATCATTCTGTATGTGGATTTCTCATCTCCCGGATTTTTTGAAAGTCTGTATCACAATGTTACCGGGATTCTTATTATGACGGCATTGCTTGCTGTCTATCTGTTTGCCTACTATCTGGCAGGAAAAATCATATCCATCAAAATATAGGGAAAAAAGGAGGAAAAAGAGAAACGTTGAATTTTATTACATCACTGTTTTACCGCGTCGGCGAAATGATTTATCGCATTTTCGGAAAGAAATTGACGGAGAAAACAGAGCAGAAATTTCGATTGCTGGAGCCGGCTTCCCATCCCGGAGAAAAAGCGAGGGAGTATTTTATTCAAAAAACATCGCTTGCACTCAAGGTGTTTGCCGTAGGATTGGTTTTCGTGATACTTCTTCATTTTAAAGCTCAAAAGGAAGGGGTTATACAGGAAGACAATCGTATTCGAAGACAGGAATATTATGAAGAGGAAATTTCGGCCTCTTTTACGGTAAACGTCGGCGGAGAGGAGGTTGAAAATCTGGAAGTGGTGGTGGAAGAAAGAAAGCTGTCCGAGGCCGAAGTCTCGCAGATGTTGCCGGAATTTTATGCAAAGCTGGAAGAAACATTACTTGGGGAAAATACCTCCGGGGAAAACATTTGTTTTCCGGTGGATTTAACGGAAAAAGTAGAAGGTTTTCCCTTTACCGTTACTTGGAACATCAGCAATACAAGGGTGTTGGACCGACAGGGAAATCCGGGAAAAAATCTGGATGAAAACGGTGAAATTGTGGAGCTGGAAGCAGTGATTTCCTATGAAGATTACGAGGAGATTTATCAGATACCGTTACTTGTTTTTTCTGCGCCGCAAAGCCTTAGTGAAAAATTACAGAGCATGATTTTGTCCGAAAATGAGGTGACAAAGGAGGAGGAATACTTTTTACTTCCCTCTGAATTGGAGGGGACAAGGATTGTTTGGACGGAAGAAAAGTCCAATCCTTCCGGTGTGCTTTTCCTTTTGACGGTAGTTTCTTCCATCGGGATTTTTTGGGGAAAGGAACAGGATTTAAACAAAAAAATCCAAGAGAGAAAGCTTCAAATGGAAGAAGATTATCCGGAAATAATCAGTAAGCTTACGTTGTACATCGGTGCGGGAATGACCGTGCGGGGCGCGTGGAAAAAGTTGGCACTGGATTATCGCAGGGAAAAAGAGAAAGGGGGTGAAATTCGATATGCGTATGAAGAAATGCTGTTTACCGTATATGAGTGGGAAAGCGGGATAGAAGAAATGGTGGCTTACCGACATTTTTCCAGAAGATGCAAGGTGCAAAGGTACGTAAAACTGGTATCTATGCTGGAACAAAATGTACGGATGGGAGCAAAGGGGTTACTGGCTTCATTGAAAAGAGAGGCCGCAGATGCCTTCGAAGAGAAGAAAAGCAATGCGGAGAAAAAGGGCGAAGAAGCGGGCACCAAGCTGCTGGTTCCTATGTTTTTGATGTTGCTGATTGTCATGGTGGTGATTATGATTCCGGCCATGATGACAATGGGATAGTTTCCGACCATGATGACAATGGGATAGTTTTTGGCCATGGAGACAGGGGGATAGTTTCCGACCATGGAGATAGGGGAATAATTTCCGGCCATGGAGACAGGGGAATAGTTTCCGGAACAAAGTAAGAAAAGAACATACAAAAAGGAGGAAAAAATATGAAGAATTGGAAGGATTTTATCAGAGAAGAGGACGGAATGGGTACTGTGGAAATCATACTTATTATTGTGGTATTAATCGGCCTTGTTATTATCTTCAAGAACGAAATCACGGAAATCGTGGAAGATTTGTTTGATACCATAACCGACCGCACGTCATCTTTTTAGGAAAGAGGAACTCTATGAAAGGACAAATGACAATACAGGTTTCGCTTCTGTTTGCCGTGATGATTCCCTTGATTTTCTTGGCAATTGAGGGTGCGAGACTAAATGCGATGAAATTACATATCGAAAGCGTTACCGTCATGGGAATGGATTCTGTGTTGGCAGAATATCACAGAGGTCTTTTGCAGCAATATGATTTGTTGTTTGTGGATACTTCTTACGGGCAGGCGGTGGGCTCCACGGAAAATACTGTAGAACATTTTAAAAACTACGTAAATTACAACTTGTTTTTGGAAGAAGATTTACCCTTTTTGTGGCAAAAGGATTTCTACGGATTGTCGGTTTATGATGTGGAAATGACGAATGTTTCCAGAGCGACGGACAACGAAGGAGAGGTTTTTCGCCACATGGCGGTGTCCTACATGTTGGAGCGATACGGCTATGCTTACGTGGAAGATCTGGCGGATTTGATTCTTACGTCCGAAGAGGAAGGAATTTTTCAAAGCGATATACAATCGGAAAATCAAAGTGCTCAGGCTGCGATTAATGCGATCGAAATTCCGCCGCCCCAGGAGGAATCCGAGGAAGAATGGACTCCGGTGGAGGTTGAGAACCCGACGGAAGGGGTAAATGAGATTCGTAGGAGAGGTATATTGTCATTGGTTTGTGAAGGAGAAATTTCCGGTGCCACCATTACTCCCGGATTGTATGCTTCCGGGAGAAGTCTGGTGGTAGGAAACGGCTTATCCGAAGAGACAGACAGAGATAATGATTTGCTGGAAAATCTCTTGTTTCAAGAATACATCATGCTTCATTGCGGTTGTTACGGAGCGGAAAGAGAAGGCGGATTGTTAAAGTATGAATTGGAATATATCTTTGGAGGCGAAAGCAATGATACGGAAAATTTGAGAAAGGTTGCCAATCGATTGTTGCTGATTCGGGGCGGAGCCAACACGGCGTACTTTTTTACGGATACCAATCTGCGCACGCAGGCAAAAACCATGGCCACTACGTTATCGGTGGTGGTGGCGTTACCGGAATTGGAGGCTATCTTTGAAGCGGCTATTATTGCGGCCTGGATTTATGCAGAGAGTTTATATGACGTAAAACTGCTTTTTTTGGGAGAAAAGGTACCACTGATAAAAACAGCGGAAGATTGGAATTTGAGTCTGGAAAATGCACTTGGCATTTCACCGGAAATGTTAGGACAGACGGCAGGGGCATCTTCCCAAAGAAGGGGACTGGATTATCAGGACTATCTGCGGTTGCTGCTTTATTTGATTCCGCCGGAGGAGAAAACCATGCGCATGATGGATGTGGTGGAGATGAACATCCGGCAACTGCCCGGGGAGGAAAATTTTCGCTTGGATCATTGCATTATGGCAGCAACCATACAAATTGTTTATACCAGTGAATTTGGATATGAATTTTTGGTAACCAGAACACTGGGATATCGGTAGGAGAAAGGCAAAGGTTTTTTGAGATGTCCTTTTTTGGATCGTCATACCACAAAACCACACACAAAATTTTCAAGTACACACTTCTCCGGCATATCTATACTGTCAGACACCTTTCCGGTGTTTTCCGACAGTCATGAGGTCCAAGGGAGGATATCTTAAAAAATCTTTGCCGACAGCTTTACTTAACTAAGAGAGGAGAAAGAATGGGTCGTTGGAAGGGAAGTATGACTTTGGAAGCAGCTTTTGTAGTGCCGCTTTATTTGTTTGTGATACTGTCTTTGTATTCTACGATTGATATGATGCGTTTGCAGGGCGAATTCCAGACCGTACTTATGAAAGCAGGAAAGGAAGTGGCATTATATGCGGCCGGAGCAGACCTTTTGGAGGGGCTTTCCGAGCAAGGGGATACCTTGGAAAATGTATTGGGGATTTGTTATGCACAAAATGTCTTTTTTTCGGAGTTTTCCCAAGAGGAGCTGACGCGAAGGGGAGTAAAAAACGGGGCAGCAGGCGTTTCTTTTTGGCGTTCCGGATTTTTTGCAGAGGAAGATGTGGTGGATTTGGTGCTTACTTATGAGTTAGATCCCATGTGCAATTTTGCCGGTTTTTCGGGTTTTCCCATGGCAAACCGCTGCAGATTAAGAGCCTGGACCGGGTACCGGATTACAGAAGAGTCGGGGGAAGAGGAACAGATGGTATATGTGACGGAATACGGAACGGTATATCATTTGACCCGAAGCTGTTCCCATTTAAGCCTTAGTATTACGCCGGTATTATATGAAAATCTGTCGTCCTATCAAAACAATGACGGGGCTGATTATCGATTTTGCGATTCCTGCCCCGGGGAAATCGGGAGGACGGTTTATATCACTGATTACGGAGAGTGTTATCATTCTTCGCTGACTTGCGGAGGACTTCGGCGTACGATTTACTGCATACCGATTTCAGAAGCGGGAGACAAAGGAGCCTGTAGTAGATGCGGAGGATAAAGTTTCTTTTCTTAGCTGTTTCTACAAATCAGGCAGAAAACGTGAAAGGCTTTCGAAAATAAAAAAGAAGGAGAGTATGGATGTACTTTGACGTAAAAGCATCCTACAAGTTGAGATGGAGTATTTGCTTATTTTTTCTGTATTTATGATAGCAATTCTTAGTTGCTACGACGTGATGTATCAAAAGATACCGGTGTGCTGGGTGATTAGTTTTTTGACAGGTGCTTGTATTTTGCGCGGTTGTCTGACGGAAATAGGATTTGCGGAATGGTTAAAAAGCATACTTCCGGGTGGCTTATTGTTACTTTGGGGAAGATTTACAAGAGAAAGTATCGGTTACGCAGACGGAATGATTTTATGCGGGTTGGGAATTTTATTTGGTTTTTCCGGAGCATTGGAAGTTATTCTGTACGCCTTCTTTCTGGCTGCCGTATTTTCAATGATTATATTGATGCTGGGAAAAAGAGGTCGCAAAGAGACCATTGCCTTCGTTCCCTTTATGGGGCTTGGGTTACTTTTGTTTTTGATGCGAACCGGAGGTAGTGGTTCGTGATTTGGGAACGTTGTTCATCAAAAAAGAAAATAACATCAGAAAATGAGAAGAACTAGAGAAAAGAGAACGGGAAAAACAGGAGAAAGAAAATGAAAAGAAAGCAAGAAGGGAACGTCCGAAAAAAAGAAGAAGGAAATCAAAATAAGGGAATGACCACGATAGAGGCATGTATCCTGATACCCTTTGTTTATTTTTTGACCATGCTTTTATTGTTTCTGGGTTTCTTTTTGTATAATCGAAATCTCATGCATTCGGCGGCCTCTGTTGCTGTTATGGAAGGAAGTCTTGCAGGAGAAGACTCCATAGAAAAGATTTTGGAAAAGGCAGATGCCAAAAGCAGAGAATTGTTGGAAGGAAAACTAATCTGGATGGACCTGCCGGAAATCACGGTGGAGGCGGATTTGACCACAATTACCATACAGATGCATGGGGTGATGACAGTGCCTGGAGCAGCCCTGCTGGAAGGAATTTACGGGGATACCGTGTGGGAAATGGAAGTGGAAAAAAAGATGCCGAGGTTGTTTCCTTCCCGTTTTGTAAGGACGATGGAGGGAATTCGGGACGGACTTAGCGCAAATGAAATAAACTGGGAAGAAACCATAGGAGAGGAAGCGTATGACAATTGAAGAAATCAGAGAGAAAACGGAATACCAAAAGAGTTTAAATCACAACTATCTTGTCCTGTTAAATGAGGAGGAGGAAGAGACCTATCAAAGGGAGATGTTTTTGGAGAATCGGATAGATAATTTATTGCAGGGAGAAATCCGCAGGCGGGACGGAAGAAGTGATTATTTTTATGAAATCAGTTCCATGCAGCCCCTTAGCAGAATTTTTGAGTCGAGTCCCATGAGAGCAAAAGAAATAAAGAATATTTTGATGGAGATAAAATCGGCGGTTCAGTGTATGCGGGATTTTCTGTTGGAGGAAGAGTATCTGATTTTAGAACCGGAGTACATGTATCTTGACCTGGAAACCAAAAAGTTAAAAGTATTGTTTTTTCCCTATTATCAAAGGGATTTTTCTTCTACGTTATTGCATTTATCGGAATATTTTCTGGAAGTGGTGGACCACAAAGATAAAGAAGCGGTCTTTTTGGCATACCGATTTTACAAAGAGGTGCAAAGAGATACTTTTACGATGAGCGAAATCGAAAAATTCTTTTTGGAAGAAGAATGCTTGGATAAAGAAAAAAATTGGGAAAAGGATAAGGAAAGAAATAAGGATAGGGAAAGAAATAAAGATAGGGAAAGAAATTGGGATAAAGAAAGAAATAAGGATAGGAATAAAGATAGGGAAAGATATTGGGATAAAGAAAGAGAAAACCGGGCGGAAAAGCAGGAAAGGGAAGAAACCTTTGAACCGGAAAATTTGTTTGAATCAAAGTGGCAGTCAGAAGAACCGGTAAGAGAATCTTTGGATTTGCAAGGGAAAAAGAAAAGTCCTGCTCCGAAGGAAAACAGGATGTCTGCTCTGTTTGGAAAATTCAAAGAAAAATGGAAGCGGCTGACAGGCGGAAAGGAAGATTTTTCTAAAAAAGAAGAAACATGGAGCGGAGAGAGAAGGGAAGATTCTTTTTGGTCGATGCAGGAGGAGTATGGAGAGAATCCATTTTGGAAAGAGTCGGAGCAAGGGGCGTATAAAGCGTCGGAATATGGAGGATATAGAGAGGGAAAGCGTGGAGAATATGGAGCGGCAAAGACACAGGAAGAAGGGGAAGAATATCCGGAAGAAACATACGGAAAAACTGTTTTTATTGATGTGACGGAAACGAAAGAGGAATGTGCATTGGTAGAGTACCGAAAGGGAAAGGAAAAGAAGCATGTCCTTTCGCAGTTTCCCGTAACCATCGGAAAAGTAAGAGAGTGTGTAGATATTGTTTTACCGGAGGAGTCGGTGAGCCGGATTCATGCCAAGATCTTTTTGAAAGAAAAGGAGGTGTATATTAAGGACTGCAATTCCACCAACGGAACCTATGTGAACGGAATTTTATTGAATGCGGAGGAGGAGATGATGCTGGAAAATTCTGATGAAATCCGAATCGGAAAAGTTTGTCTGGAATATAGGGAAAAGTTGAAAAAAAACTATTCTTTTAACTAACCTTGTTTTATAATGTAACCATATATCTTTTCACAAAAAAGGGGGGTTACGTCATGAAATTTATTCCCACAGAAAATTTGAAGGCCGGCATGCGTCTGGCAAAGCCTATTTTCAATAAACAAGGTGTCATGCTGTATGAAAGAGATTCCAAATTAACGCCGCAGGGTATTCAAAGTATACATAATTTTGGTTTAATCGGAATTTATATTTTGGAACCGGCAGAGCCTTTGCCGCCGATGACAGAGGAAGACCGTGAATTTGAACGTTTTCAGACCATGTCTGTTTTTGCCCTGCAGGAAATTTTGGACAACATGCAGATGGGAAAAGTAACGGTCAAATTGGATTCGTTGGTTAGAGAAATTTTGTCCATTTTCGGAAAATACAAGGGAAAAATTACGTTTATGCAAAACTTAAGAAGTGCGGCAGATAACGTTTATAAGCATTCCCTTAATGTGGCTATTTTGGCAGCAGCGATTTCCGGAAAAATGGACGTTCCTTATACCAGACAGAAAAATATTGTTACTGCGGCTCTTTTGCATGATATCGGCAGTCTTCGTGTGCCTGCGGAAATTTTGAAAAAACCGTTGGTGGATTTGTCGGAAGAGGAAGATGAACAGCTGATGCGCTTTCGAGAGGAAGGCATTTCCTTCATTCGGGAGTATTGTCCCATGGATGCTTCGGTTATGAAAAACATTACCTTTTTGTTAAGGGACTTAAGAGAGCTGAAGAAACCCATTCACGAAGCGGAAAAACACCCGGAAGATTTGGATGTGGATATTTTGAAAGTGGCGTATGAATTTGATGTTCTTACGGCAATGAAATATGGCGCAGAACCCAGATCCGATATTGCGGCTTACCAGTTTTTGAAGCATCCGAAGAATCGCATGAATTCGAAGGTGGTGGTTGCCCTTACCAGAGCCATCAATATTGTACCTTCCGGTTGCAGCGTGCAATTTTCGAACGGAGAAAAGGGTATCGTTCTTACGGAAAATGAAAGCGATATTTTACGTCCTTTTGTGCTCTCCTTTAGAGATAACCGAATCTATAACTTAGCTGACGGTAAGACCTATGAGGAATATCAGATTGCGGATGTCTTAAAGACATTGGATAACCGCTATGTGATGATGGACGAGTACAAGAAATATCTCGAATTATTGAACGAAGGCAAAGTGAAATAGAATTACTTAAAAAGATGCAGAAGTAAAATAGGATAACCAAAAAGTATGCAGAAGTAAGATACAGGGAAAAGGAATGTTTGCAGCATGGAAAAAATTAAAGATATTCAGACTTTGTTTCAAAATCCTTTCTTGAATTTTTATCATATGGATGCCAGAACGGATTCCGGAAGGGAATTTGATTATTATTTTGTGTCCAGAAATGGGGAAGATGACATCAAGGCGAGGACCGGAAGCAAAAAAGCAGAGGGAATCGTGATTTATCCGATTTGGAAAAAAGATCCGGACAAAATAGTTTTGCTGCGTCAATTCCGATATCCGGTAGGCGATTATCTGTATGAATTGCCGGCAGGACTGATTGATGAAAAGGAAACGGCTTCGGAGGCAGCCATTCGGGAAATGAAAGAAGAGACCGGACTTTCCTTTGAAGTTTATGACGGAGGAGAGGAAGGTTTTCGGAATGCATTTTACATGGGAGCCGGGTATACGGACGAGGCATGCAAAGTGGTGTTTGGCTACGCGGACGGTGATTTTAGCCAAAAATATCTGGAAGATACGGAAACCATTAAAGCAATGCTGGTTACCAAAGAAGAAGCGAAAAGAATATTAAGGGAAGAGAGAGTTTCTCTTAGATTGGCGTATTTGTTAATGAATTTTCTTTCGGCAAAGAAGGAAAATCCCTTTGGTTTTTTAGACGTGTAAGGTATGGAATTGGGAGAAAAGGATGAATAAAGAAAACTTAAGCGGGCTTTGGAAGATGAAGGAAGTGGGCAGCAGCAGGGTGTATGATGCGGTCATTCCCGGATCTGTTATGTCCGTTTTATTGGAAGCGGGAGAAATTGAAAATCCGTATTACAGAGACAATGAAAAGAAAATGCGCCCTTATTTTGAAAAGGATTATGAATTCTATCGGACCTTTTCTTTGAGCGGTGACCATTTGATGCAAGATGAAGTGGATCTTGTTTTTTATGGGATTGATACGGTGGCGGATATTTTTGTAAACGGAAAGAAAATAGCCCGTGTAAAAAATATGCACCGGACCTATCGTTTTTCCGTGAAAAATGAATTGCATCCCGGTACCAATGAATTGAAGCTGGTGATTTATTCCCCGTTAAAATACATCGAAAATTATTCCTCTTCGCCGGATAAGGAAATCAATGCCGTCGCTTGCGGAAGTGAAAAGGGAAGTCAGTATATTCGAAAGGCACATTCCATGTTTGGTTGGGATTGGGGCCCGAAGTTGCCGGATATCGGTATTTTCCGGGATGTTGTGTTGGAGTCTTATTCCAAGGTTCGCATTGAAGATGTCTTTATTTCCCAGGAGCATGCCGGCGGCGGTGTGACTTTGTTTGTGGATCCGATTTTGAAAATTATTGATAAGATTCCTATGGAAATCGAGGTACGCGTTACCGGACAGGACCCGGCAGTGAAGGTGATTCGTATGCCGGAGCAAACGGGAATTACAACGAAAAAAGGGGAGAACGAATTAAAGATACCCATTCGTCGTCCTCAGCTTTGGTGGCCGAACGGATTAGGAGAGCAGCCTCTTTATGAGGTATCCGTGGTTGTGAAAAAGGCGGGAATGATTTATGACGAAAAGGTAATGCGAATCGGTCTTCGGGAAATTTCTTTATCCAGAGAAAAAGATACTTACGGAGAAGAATTTGCTTTTGTGGTGAATGGCAGAAAGATTTTTGCCATGGGAGCCAATTATATTCCGGAGGATTGTATTTATTCTCACATTACGGAAGATATTCAAAGAAGTCTTGTAGGCAGCGCTGCCAGAGCCAATTTTAATTTCTTGCGTGTCTGGGGCGGAGGCTATTATCCTTCGGATACATTTTATGATTTCTGTGATGAGTATGGAATTTTGGTATGGCAGGATTTGATGTTTGCCTGCAATATCTACGACCTAACACAGGATTTGGAAGAAAACATTTTGGCCGAAGTAAAGGATAATGTGTCCAGACTTCGCCATCATGCGAGTTTGGCACTGTGGTGCGGAAACAATGAAATGGAAATGGCTTGGTCTGACTGGTCAAGTTTTTATGAGCATGCACCGGCATTAAAATCCGATTATATTAAGATGTTTGAATATTTGTTACCGAAGGCGGTAAAGGAAAACGATGCCAATACGGATTATTGGCCGTCATCGCCTTCCTCCGGTGGAAATTTTGATGCCCCGCAGGATGAAACCAGAGGGGACTGTCACTACTGGGATGTGTGGCACGGACAAAAGCCGTTTACGGAGTATCGGAAACACTTTTTCCGGTTTTGTTCGGAATTCGGATTTCAGTCTTTTCCTTGTAAAAAGACGGTGGATAGTTATACCTTGCCTTCCGAGAGAAATATTTTTTCCTCCGTTATGGAATTGCATCAGAAAAATGAATGGGCCAACGGAAAAATTATTTATTATCTTTCCGATAATTTCTTATATCCGAAAGATTTTGAGAGCTTATTATATGTCAGTCAGCTTTTGCAGGGAATGGCAATGCGATATGGCGTGGAGCATTTTAGAAGAAATCGCGGACGATGCATGGGTGCCTTGTATTGGCAGTTAAATGATATCTGGCCGGTAGCTTCCTGGGCAGGAATTGATTATTACGGTCGCTGGAAAGCATTGCATTATATGGCGAAACGGTTTTATGCACCCATTGCTCCCAGTATTTTGCAGGAAGGGGGAAAGATAACCCCTTATGTGGTAAATGACAGCATGCAGGATACCAATTGCAAAGTGAAAGTGGCACTTATGGATATGGACGGACGAGAGCTCATGCATTATGAGGACGAGAGCCGTTCCTTTTCGGAACGAGTGCTGGCATTAAAAACATTTGAGTTTTCCAGAATGCTGGATAATTACGGACGGGAAAATGTCTATGTGGAAGTGGAGTTTATTTTCGGAAACGGAAAGCGGATGACGGAGTACGAAGTGTTTGTTCCCTATAAGCATTTGAATCTAAAAGAGGCAAAGCCCAGAATCCGAGTAGAGGAAGAGGAAGATTTTTACACCATCATCGTAGAAAGTGATGTGTTTGTACCTTTTATTACGTTGGATTTTATCAACGGAGATGCTATTTTTGAGGACAATGTTTTGTTTGCGTCTAAAAAAACACCGATGAAAACCAGGTTGTGGAAGAATGATTTTTGGGGCATTACCATAAATTCCTTAGAGGAATTGGAGCAAAATCTGAAATTGTATTTCCTTCAGGATACCTATGTTTTTGAAAAGGAAGAGGAATCCGAAGAAGAAATCGTCAAAGAATAAAGGATTAGATAAAGGAGAACCAAAAATGGGAATTGCGTATAGCGAAAAAGAAAAGACTTTTCATTTAAGTACGCCGAATACCTCGTATTACATAGGGATTTCCGATGATAAATATGTGGGACACGTTTATTACGGAAAACGTTTACAGGAGGAATCCATTCGATATTTATTAAGAGAGGAAGAAGCACCCTTTGTCCCTTCCAAAAATGCCAGAGATAAATTAAGTTTCATGGATTGCTTTCCTATGGAATATCCCACACACGGCGTGGGAGATTTTCGCGAGGACGCGATTCGTATTGTTAGTGATGGCGGTCACAGTGCTTTGGAACTTCATTATAAAAGTCATGAAATTTTAAGCGGAAAACCGGCCCTTGCAGGGCTTCCGGCAACGTTTGCATCCAAGGAAGAATGCAGTACGTTAAAAATCCATACAGAAGATGAAGTGCTCGGAGTGGAGGCAATTTTATCTTACAGTGTGTTTGAAGACGTGGATGTGATTGCAAGAAGTGTGGAAATCATCAATCATGGGGAGAAGCCGATTTATTTGACAAAGGTGTATTCTGCCTCCATGGATATGGATAACAAAGAGTTTGAATTGCTTTCCTTGCATGGTTCTTGGGCAAGAGAGCGTCATATTCAGCGTAATCCGGTGGGATATGGTTTTCAGGGATTGTCTTCCGTGCGGGGAGAGTCATCTCACCAGCATCATCCTTTTATAGCCCTTTTAAGTAAAGGCACAGACGATTCTTCGGGAGAAGTATATGGAATGCATTTTGTTTATTCCGGTAATTTTTCCGGCTTGGTTTATCGTGGCCAATTCGATAATGTGCGAATGATGATGGGAATTAATCCGGAGGATTTTTGCTGGAAATTGGAGAAAGAAGAACGTTTTCAGGCACCGGAGGTAGCGATGACGTATTCTGCCAAAGGGCTTGGTCAGATGAGCCGAAATTACCATGATTTGTACCGAAAACATCTGATTCGCAGTATATATAAAGACCAAAAGAGACCCATCCTGATTAATAACTGGGAGGCAACCTATTTTGATTTTGACACGGACAAGTTGCTGGCGATTGCCAAGGAAGCCTCTGCACTTGGCATAGAAATGCTGGTTATGGACGATGGCTGGTTTGGAAATCGTTTTGATGACAATCGTGCTTTGGGAGACTGGTTTGTAAACGAAGAAAAAATTAAGGGCGGATTGAAATATCTGGTAGATGAAGTAAATAAGCTGGGAATGAAATTCGGCATTTGGTTCGAGCCGGAAATGATTTCTCCGGATTCGGATTTGTATCGAAAGCACCCGGACTGGGCCATTGCAGTTCCCGGAAGAGAAGCAGGTCTCTGCCGTTGCCAATATGTATTGGATTTAACACGAAGAGAAATTTTGGAATATGTGTTTGAAAGACTGTGTTCCATTCTGGAAAGCGCTAATATTGAATACGTAAAGTGGGATATGAATCGACAGCTGGCGGATCTTGGAAGCTTAGATTTGCCAAAGGAGCGCATGGGAGAATTGAGCCATCGCTATGTGTTGGCCGTATATGAATTGCAGGAAAGATTGCTTCAGAAGTTTCCGAAGCTTTTGTTGGAAAATTGTTCCGGCGGCGGTGCCAGATTTGACCCCGGAATGTTATATTACAGTCCCCAGATTTGGTGTTCCGATGATACGGATGCCATAGAACGTTTGCTGATTCAGGAAGGAACGGCACTTATTTATCCTTTATCCACTATGGGAGCGCATGTCAGTGATTGTCCTAATCATACGGTAGGAAGGGTTACTCCTTTTGAAACCAGAGGATATGTGGCACTGGCGGGAACTTTTGGTTATGAATTGGATGTAACGAAAATTCCGGAAAGCGATCGTAATATGATACCAAAGCAGGTAGCTATGTATCACAAGTATTATCTCCTTGTGAACCAGGGCGATTATTACCGACTTGCATCTTATAGCGAAAATAATTTCTGGGATAGTTATATGGTAGTAAGCAAAGATAAAAAAGAGGCGTTACTTACCTTTATTCAGGTTCGGATGCGTCCAAATCACCACTCACGAATTATCCGCTTAAAAGGGCTTTGCCCGGATAAGAGATATCGAATTTATCGTTTCGATATGGAAACGGGAGAAGAAGTGCTTTGGCAGAAAGAAGAATTGCTTGGAGAAACACTCATGGAGGCAGGTATCCGCATGGAGAATCCCTGGGGCGATTTTAAAGGCGTATTATTGCATCTTACGGAAGTATAATGTTTGGCTTTTTCTATCTAAGGAAAAGCAGTATAGCTATATTGATATGTTGACTCGAAAACAGGGTGATACAGATGAAAAGAAAAATAGTAACAATTAGTTGGATACTACTTTTGTGTGCGGGTTTGACCGGGTGCGGTAATCCTTTGGAAGAATTGCCGGAGGTGTCCGAGGAAAATCTTTGTAATACGGAAGACGAAACGGTGAAAGAGGTAGTGGAGGAAATCATAGAGACCCTTACGGACTATGAGGAAGGCGGCGTAGCGGGAGAAGCGGTTTCCCTCATTGTTTATGACCGGGACGATGACGAAGAGGACCGAAAAAAGTCAGAGCTGTCTGTGGAAGTAGTGATTCAGACATCGGAATACGAGTACACCGGGTATTATCTGCTTGAGATGGAGTACACCGATAAGGGCTGGCGGGTCGATGAACTGGAAGAGGACATGGAAGAGGCTTCTGTGATTAAACCTTTGGTGGGAGCAGAGGAGCAGCAAATTTGGGATACCATTTACTATACGCTGGATGAATTTACCATAGGGGAGTCTTACTTCTATATTGCAATGGAGAATATGGGAGAAGTAGAAGTTCTTTCCGATGAAATCTATGAAGAGAACGGTGTTTTTTACAATAAGCAGACCGTTTCTTTGGAATACCTGGAACCTTTGTGCAGTTATTATATGGAATATCAGTTGTTGTACTCTTATCATGGCGGTTTGTACGAAGGAGAAAATTGTGGATATTGGGAACTGACAGAATATGAGTACCCGCAGGAATATCAGCAGGTGTACAGCGATGTAATTAGTGAACAATTGTCGGAAGAACGAATGTTGGAGGATATTGCATCAAATCCCTACTATTTTAATTATTATGACGAAGGCGCTGTTTTTTCTGCCGAAACCTGCGATTATACCTTTCAGGGGTATGAGTTGATTGGCAATTACGTGTATGCTTATTTTACGTTTACGGCAAAAAACACGCAGCATTTTACTGCTACGACAGACATTACATTGGAATATTATTACGATGGTATGACTTGTGAATATAGTAGCAGGGATATCGAGTATTTTATTGAGAATGTGAATTTAAGCGGAAATTATTTTGGCGTGATGTACGATAGTAACGGTGAGAGAAAAGGAGATATCTATTACTCCTTCCTTGGATTAAACGAAGATGGAGAGCTTTATGGTGCGGCAAAATGGACCATTGACGGAGTAGATAATCGCAATTTAGAGTCTGTATATTTTGTGGCAGGACTGCATTTTACGAACTATGCGGAAATTGATTTTGAAGGCCCCATATATTACGGAGAAAATAATTCCGTCGGATATGACTATCTGTATTTTAATCCTGCTACCGGTGATATTTCCAGTGCGACCTATTCGTATCATTATGTCCTTACGGCAGAGTAAAAGAGAAGGATGAATCAAGGGCTGTTTTTGGAAAATTATTAAGCAAAATATACAAATCGGAACGCGTTACTTTATCGATTAGGTAAAAAAATAAGTTGACTATTCATTTTAAGAAAAATCTGTGCTAGAGTGAATGTAGAGGCAGATTTTTATATCTGTTTTATGTGAAAATGAGCGTATTTTTTAGATAACAGATTGAAAAATGGGAAGGCAGGTTGTGGATATGAGCAGAGTATTGCGGGAAGAAGTAAAAAAAGAGCTGACGGAAAGAATTATTCCTTTTTGGAAAAATTTGCGCGATGATGAGTTTGGCGGTTATTACGGCTATTTAAGTTATGATTTGGAATTGGATAAAAAGGCAATCAAAGGCTGCATATTAAATAACCGAATTACCTGGTTTTTCTCCAATGCTTATACCCTGCTGAAAGAGGAGTCTTTGCTGGATGAGGCAAAACACGGCTATGAATTTTTAAAGAATTATTGCATCGACAAAGAAAACGGCGGTGTGTTCTGGTCCATGACTTATGACGGCAAACCGGAAGATACCACAAAACATACTTACAATCAGGCGTTTTGTATATATGCATTGGCATCTTATTATGAGGCCAGTCAGGATAAGGAAGCCTTGGAGTTGGCGTATGAGTTATTTGATATTATAGAGACGAAATGTACCGATGAACTGGGCTACATGGAAGCGTTTAATATCAAATTTGAGAAAGTGGATAATGATAAGCTTTCGGAAAACGGCGTAATGGCGGATAAAACCATGAATACTCTCTTGCATGTTTTCGAAGCATATACCGAATTGTATCGGGTGGACCGAAAGGAAAAGGTAAAGAAACGTTTGCTGTGGATGATGGATGTATTTGCAGAGAAAATGTATAATCCCACATTGCACAGACAGGAAGTATTCTTTGATAGGGAATATAATACATTGATTGATTTGCATTCCTTTGGTCACGACATAGAGACTGCCTGGTTAATTGACAGAGGCGTGGAAGTGTTGGGAGATGCTGCTTATGAGGCAAAAATGACACCCATTACCAAGGATTTGACAGAGAATGTTTACAAGGTGGCGTTTAACGGAGATTCCCTTGCCAACGAATGTGAGAAGGGTAAAGTAGACACTACCCGTATCTGGTGGGTACAGGCGGAAACGGTGGTAGGCTTCTTAAACGGTTATGAAAAAGATTTCGCAAAAACCATGTATTTAGAGGCTGCCAAGAAGCAGTGGGAGTTCATCAAGGAATATCAGATTGACAAAAGACCGGGAAGCGAGTGGTTCTATGCGGTAACGGAACAGGGCGAGCCCTTAACCGTTAAGCCCATTGTGGAAGCTTGGAAATGTCCTTATCACAACGGACGTATGTGCATGGAAGTTATGAAGAGGATTCCGGAATAAATGGAAAATAGTCAGAAAAGACTGCGTATTGCCTAAAAATACGCGGTCTTTTTTTGTTAAATAGTACATTGTGTTTTACTTAAAAACAAACTAAAATTAAGTAAAAGAATAAAGTGATGAAATATGAAGTAACAGAAGAAAAAGAAAAAAAGTAACAGAAATAGTAAAACAGAAAAAGAGAGCTTTTGCAAAAAAAATTACAAAAGAAAGAGAAATTAAAAAACAGAAAAACGCAGGAAAGAACCAAAAAGAGGAATGAAAGGTTCAGGAAAACACAAATTTAGGAAAGAGGATAGCTATGACAAAGAATGTAACCATGAGTGATATCGCAAAAGAGTTGGGCGTTAGTACCGTTACCGTATCCAAAGCTTTATCGGATAAGGAAGGGGTTAGTGAACAGGTGCGGGAGACCATCAAAGAGAAGGCAAAAGAGATGGGCTACCGTTATAATTCTATGGCGAAATTTATGAAAGACGGGGTCAGCGGGAATGTCGGTATCATTGTGTCGGAACGATACTTCTACGACAATGCGTTCTATTCCAATTTGTACAATAGAAATGTAATGGATTTAACCCAGCTTGGATATTCCTGTATTCTGGAAATTGTGGCAAGGTCGGATGAGCGGGAAGGAATCCTGCCCAATATGATTATAAACAATAAAATTGATGGTTTGATTGTACTGGGACAGTTTAAAAGAAAGTACATCAAGAAAATTGCGGAAATCGGTATTCCCTTTATTTTCCAAGATTTTTACGATGAAACGCTGGATGCGGATTCCGTGGTCAGTGACAATATCTACGGCTCCTATCAGCTTACCCATTTCCTTTTAGAGGAAGGCTTTACCAAGATTGCTTTTGTAGGTGAACTGTTTGCAACCAGCAGTATTATGGACCGTTATTTAGGTTATTATAAAGCACTTTTGCAGAGTAAAATTCCTATAAAAGAAGAGTGGATTATACCGGACCGGGATGAAAACGATAACTTTGAGCGGATGGCAATGCCTAAGGAGATGCCGGAGGCTTTTGTTTGCAACTGTGATGAGACGGCATATCGGCTGGTGGCGCAGTTAAAGGAGATGGGCTATCGGATACCGGAAGATATCTCCGTAATCGGTTTTGATGATTATATTTATGCAACCTTCAGCGATCCAAAGCTGACAACTTATCGTGTTGGGTTGGAAATGATGAGCGAAACCACGGTGGATGCCATTGTGAAAAAGATTAAGGATAACTCTTACCGAATCGGCAGAAAGGTCATTGGTGGCGATATTGTTTATCGTGATTCGGTAAAAACAAAAACGAATGCCTAGACATTTTGTATAAAAGAAAAATCTCATTCCATACAAAACTAACAAAATGCACAAGGAAACCATTTTTTATTTGACACGAAGTTGGTGAAAATCTATAATTAAATTGTAAGTTAACGATAACTTAAATAACAAAAACGTCAGAAAAGAGTTAACATACAATAGAATTTTCATAGAAATGATGGAGGAGAAGAAATGTCAAAAGTGGATTTTATCAACGTAGAGTCATTGCCTAACATTCCCTGGCAGGAAAAGCCGGAAGGATTAAAAGGTGCTCCGGTATGGAGATATACAGAGAACCCTATCATCGGAAGAAACCCGGTAGAAGGTGTGGCAAGAATTTTTAACAGCGCGGTAATGCCGTACGAAGATGGTTTCATCGGTGTGTTCCGTGGGGAACAGACAAACGGCGTTCCTTATATCTACCTTGGTAGAAGTAAAGATGCCATTCACTGGGACTTTGATAAAGAAAAAATCCCTTTTGAAGACGAAGACGGCAATCCTTTCATGCCGGTATATGCTTATGACCCCAGATTGGTTAAGGTAGAAGATACCTATTACATCATTTGGTGCGGAGATTTCTACGGAGCAGCCATCGGAATGGCAAAGACAACAGATTTCAAGAAATTTGTTCGTATTGAAAATCCGTTCCTTCCTTTTAACCGTAATGCGGTATTGTTCCCCAGAAAGATTAACGGCAATTTCGTATTATTCTCCAGACCTTCCGATAGTGGTCACACACCTTTTGGAGATGTCTTTATTTCCGAAAGTCCCGACCTTGTTTACTGGGGCAAACATCGCCACGTAATGAGCCGCGGAAGTGAGTGGTGGGAATCCGTTAAGATTGGCGGAGGCGCAGCTCCCATCGAAACCAGTGAAGGTTGGCTGGTATTCTACCACGGTGTAAGCGGAACCTGCAACGGATTTGTTTACTCCATCGGCGGGGCAATTTTGGATATTGATAATCCTTCCATCGTGAAATATCGTTGCACCAACTTTCTGTTAACTCCGGAAGAATGGTATGAGGAGAGAGGATTTGTTCCCAACGTTTGCTTCCCTTGTGCAACCCTTCAGGACAAAGACACCGGAAGAATTGCAATTTATTACGGAGCAGCGGACAGTTATGTAGGTCTTGCCTTTACAAAGCTGGATGAAGTTGTGGATTACATCAAAAACAACAGTGTGTTGACAGATACCGATAAAGAAATCGGACGCAGATAAGTTTTACCCATATCCCTTTCATAAAGCTCAGAGAGACTTTGCCCCCTCCCGGCGGAAGTTTCTCTGAGGTTTAGATTTTATGAAAAGGGAAGTTCATTGATAAAGAAAGATACGGAAACAGAAGTTTACACTATTTATATTTAGTAAGGCGGTTAGAAAAATGGCAAAGAATTTGCATCCTAAGTATTACGAGGAGCAGAAAAAATACGAAGCTCTTGTGACACGAAAAAATGAAATCGATACAGAATTTTACAATGGAATATATGACAGATATAAGTACCCGGTATTAACAGATAAGCACATTCCCCTCACTTGGAAATACGATTGCAACCCGGAAAGCAATCCTTTTTTCATGGAGAGATTAGGGGTGAATGCGGTGTTTAATTCGGGTGCTATTGAATTAAACGGAAAATTTTACCTGGTAGCCAGAGTGGAAGGGAATGACCGTAAATCCTTCTTTGCGGTAGCAGAGAGTGAGAACGGAGTGGACGGATTCCGTTTTTGGGATTATCCGATTTTGCTTCCCGACACCTGCCCGGAGGAAACCAACGTATATGATATGCGACTTACCAAACACGAAGACGGCTACATATACGGGGTGTTCTGCTCGGAAAGTAAGGATACCAGCGTAAATGATTTGTCCGCAGCCGTTGCGGCAGCAGGCATTGTCAGAACCAAGGATTTAAAAACCTGGGAAAGACTCCCGAATTTGAAGACCTTGAATTCTCCCCAGCAGAGAAACGTGGTGCTTCACCCGGAATTTGTAAACGGAAAATACGCATTTTATACAAGACCCATGGATGATTTCATCGACACCGGCAGCGGCGGAGGAATTGGTTTTGGACTTTGCGATGATATCACCAATGCAGTAATTGATGAAGAAATTATTACCAGCAAAAGAAAATACCACACCATCACCGAAGCAAAGAACGGAGCGGGAGCGGTACCCATTAAAACAGAAAAAGGTTGGCTTCACATTGCGCATGGTGTAAGAAATACCGCAGCAGGACTTCGTTATGTGCTGTATGCTTTTGCCACTTCTTTGGAAGATCCCACAAAAGTAATTGCAGAACCCGGCGGTCTTTTCATGGGCCCTCAGGGAGAGGAAAGAGTCGGAGATGTTTCCAACGTAGTTTTCACCAACGGAGCCATTGCCCGGGAGAACGGAGAAATCTACATTTACTATGCATCCTCTGACACCAGATTGCATGTTGCAACCACCACGGTGGAAAAATTGACGGATTACATATTTGCAACACCGCAGGATCCTCTTCGCAGCGTGGAATGTGTTGCACAAAGATGCGATTTCATTAAGAAAAATTTGGAATATTTAAACGAAACCTGTTAAACATTTGATTTAAAGTTTTTGGGGCCAAAAGCGCAGCGTAGTTTAAGAAGCGGCTATGGGTCAAAAGCGCAGCGTTGATTTAAGAAGCAACTACGAAAAAACGTAACGTGATTTAAGAAGCGATTTCGGACCCCAAAAGGGGTTGTTTCAAAGAAAGCCTTGGCACAAAAAGCAACTGTGGAGGACATGTAAGTGAAAAGATGGAAAAAAATAGTGCGAAACACAGTGATTGCTTTGGCGGCAGGACTTATGGCGGGATGTAGCGGGAAAGATGCTCCGGCAACCTATTCCTGGGACGATGCGGTGGTATATGAAGCGGAAGAGGGAAGTCTTCTTGGAAATGCCATGGCGGAAAACGGTTATGTATGCGGGCTGCAGGAAGACGGCGACGGAGTGGAGATTGCCATTGAAGTAGCGGAAAGCGGATTCTATGATTTGAAATTTGAGGTTGCCAGCGAAAGCGGTGATTACAAAGAGAATTATGTTTCCTGTGATGCGACTTTCGTCGGAACCATTGCGGTGGAGGGCGACGGCTTTCAAGAGGCCATTGTAGAAAGAGTTTATCTGGAGGCCGGTCAGCACACGATTTTGGTGACAAAATATTGGGGCTGGATACGGATTGACCGTCTGAGCGTAAAGAAAAGCGATGAATTAGATCCGGCAATTTATGATATCAACACCCCGTTAACCAATGAAAATGCTACGGAAAATACGCAAAGATTATATAGTTACCTCTGTGATATTTACGGAGAACAAATTCTTTCCGGACAGTACTGCGATGACGGAATGTACGGAATGGAAAACGCAGCGATTTGGAAGGTGACCGGAGGAGAATATCCTGCCGTTTTGGGATTGGATCTCATCGAATACACTCCTTCCAGAGTGGCTCACGGCTCGGTAGGGCAAGCCACGCAACAGGCAATAGAATATTGGAACAGTGGCGGTATCGTAACTTTTTGCTGGCATTGGAATGCGCCGGAAAAATACCTGTTAGAGCCTTGGTATAGCGGCTTTTATACGGACTACACCAACATTGACTTGGAAAAAATTATGAATGGGGAGGACCCGGAAGGGTACGACCTTTTGATGGCGGATATCGATGCCATTGCAACAGAATTATTAGTATTGCAGGAAGCCGGCGTTCCGGTACTGTGGAGACCTCTTCATGAGGCTTCCGGCGGATGGTTCTGGTGGGGCGCATCCGGACCGGAGCCATACAAGCAGCTGTACATACTTTTGTACGAAAAACTCACATACGAGTATGGATTGAATAATCTAATCTGGATTTGGAATGGGCAGGATCCTTCCTGGTATCCCGGTGACGAATATGTGGATATCATCGGTGAGGATCTGTACCCCGGCGAGAGGGTATATACTCCCCAGACCAATGTATTTATGGAAGCGCTGGATTACACCTCCGAAAGAAAAATGATTGTAATGTCGGAAAACGGATGCCTTTTTGATCCGGAGCTGGCATTTCGGGACGGCGCGACCTGGGGATTCTTTTGCACCTGGCAGGGAGAATTCGTACTGATTTCTGATGCCATGAACGCTCTGTCAGAACAATACACAGAGGAAAGTATGGTGCAGCAGGTCTATAGCGACCCGCGAATTATTACACGGTCAGAAATACCGGATTTAACCACGTATCCGATACGTGATTTTGAAGAATAACCAAAACGATTTTGGAAAGGAAGAAGAGATTGGGAAGTTTTTTTTCGGCAGAAGGGCCGGTAATGACTTTTTTACAAAAGGCGGGAGAGTTGATTATCCTTAGTTTGCTTTGGATCGTTTGTAGCCTGCCCATAGTAACCATAGGGGCTTCCTCCACGGCACTTTACTATGCTACCGTGAAATCCGTAAGAAAAGATCGGGGCTATGCAGCAAAAGAGTTTTTTCGCTCCTTTAAAAGAAACCTAAAAAGCGGAACGATAGTAACCCTCCTGTATGGCGTGGTGATTGGGCTTCTTCTTTACAACAGAGAGTACATAAGCGCGGTGACGGGTCAGGGAGATGTGGCACAGGCCGTGGGATTTTTGGGTCAGGGCGCCGGAGAAAACTTATTATTGTTTGTCATTTATGACGGAATCCTGATTTTAATGGCGGCAATGGCAATGTACCTGTTTCCGGTGTTATCACGATTTGACATGAAAGTCAGCGATATCTTGAAATTAACGTTTGTTATGTCTATTCGGTATCTTTTCATCACGGTGTTATTGCTGATTGGATTTTGCCTGGTGGTGTATCTGCAGTGGAATTATTTACCGATTCCCACCATTGCGATTTTGCCGGGGGCATGGACGCTTCTTTCCTCCTACGGAGTGGAAAAAGCAATGAAAAAGTATATGGGAACAGCGCAACCGGGGGAAGATGCCTGGTATTTTGAATTATAAAAGAAAAAATACAACGAAACGAAGAGAAAAGGAAAAGAAAGGCGTGGTAGTTGGTATGGCAAGAAGAAATTTGGGAAAAAGAATTTTATCACTGACTCTGTGCGTGGCAATGCTGAGCGGTATTTTCGCTAACGGCTCTATGGCGGCAAAAGCAGAGGAAGAGAGCATAGGATACGACGGATACATGGATTTGGTAAGTACCTATTCCCTGGATGATTCCATTCCTATGTATAAGGATTATGCGCAGGCAATGGAGCAGGTTTTCCCTACGGAGCGGATTGAAATCGATGCCGGAAGCTACATTCGCTACGAAGACAGTAACGTGGAGGCGGTTCCGGAAGTATACACCGATTACGAAGGAATGGCCGGAGAAAGCGTACTGGTTGGCGAAACAGGCCTGATCGAGTATGAATTTGAGGTAACAACCAGCGGATATTACGATTTGTCCGTGTTATATTACCCCATTGAAGGAAAGAGTTCGGAAATTCAGAGAGCCTTCTTCATTGACGGAAATTTACCTTACGGGGAATTGTCCTTAATCGAATTTACCCGTATTTGGTCCTCCAATGTGGAAGAGACATACATCAATACGGAAGGAATAGAAGTTCGCAACTGGGTAAGAGACAATCAGGGAAATGACTTAAAACCTTCTTCCGTGGAAAGACCGGCATGGGTGGAAAGCTACTTATACGACAGTGACGGTTACATTACCGATAATTTGAAGGTGTATCTGGAGGCAGGAACCCATACCATTTCCATGTTGTCTTTGAGAGAGCCCATGCTTCTTAGAAGTATTATTTTAAGTAACAGAGAGCCGGTGTTGGATTATGAAACGGTAAGAGCACAGTGGGATGCACAGGGCGCAACGGCTACTTCCGGTCACACCATTCGAATTGAAGCGGAAAATGCCAGCAGAACATCCTCCCAGATGTTGTATCCTCAGCAGGATCAGTCTTCCCCGGCCATTTATCCTTCCAGCCCGAGACAACTTTTAAATAACAGTATCGGCGGAAACAGCTGGTCCAGTGCCGGACAGTGGATTGAGTGGCAGTTCGAGGTACCGGAAAGCGGATATTACAATATTTCCTTGTATGATAAACAGAACTTTGTAAGAGGTATCTTCGTATCCCGAAGAATCACCATTGACGGAGAAGTACCTTTTTCGGAAATGAGTCAGTACGGCTTTGACTATAGCCAGAACTGGAGAACGGATGTATTGCAGGATGAAAACGGAGACGCTTACGAATTTTATTTGGAAGCGGGAACGCACACCATTCGTATGGAAGTTGTGTTGGGTGATTTTTCCGATATTATCAGTACCGTTCAGGAATCCGTACAGGATTTGAACAGTATTTACCGTCAGGTAATCCGTATTACCGGTGTGGCACCGGATAAATACAGAGATTATCAGTTGGCATCTTCCCTGCCCGGTCTTCAGGCGGATCTGGAAGAGGTAAGAGCCAAACTAGACAGTGCCATTATCCGCCTGGAAGCCATTGCCGGAAGTAATACCGACAAAACCACGGTGCTTATCACCATGCGGGATCAGCTGGATGAATTAATTTACGACCAGGAACGTTTTACGGAAGTCATTGCTTCCTATAAAGTAAATGTCCGCGCCTGCGGTAACTGGATTTCGCAGGTAATCGGTCAGCCTTTGCAGATTGACCGTCTTTACGTTTACTCCGCAGATGCGGTTCCCGAAATTCAAAATGACAACTGGTTTTCCAGATTGGTTTATGAATTAAAGAGATTGTTCTATTCCTTCATTATCGATTACAACCAGATTGGTAATATTGCGGATGAAAATACGGAAGGTGCTACCATTACTCTTTGGATTGGTACCGGACGAGATCAGGCAAACGTAATTAAGAATTTGATCGATGAAAACTTTACCAGTCAGACGGGCATCAATGTCAACGTCCAGCTGGTAGATATGAGTACATTATTGAAAGCGACGCTGGCGGGAGAAGGACCGGACGTAGCCATTCAGGTAGGACCTACGCAGGTAGCGACTTCCCAGGTGGCGGCCAACATGGTCAGTGCTTCCAATGACACGCCGGTGAATTACGGTATCCGAAATGCGGTACTGGATTTGACGCAGTTTGAGGATTACGAAGAGATAGCACAGCGGTTTTCGCCCAGTGCCATTGTACCTTTTGAATATAACGACGCAGTGTATGCGTTACCGGATACCCAGACCTTCCTTATGATGTTCTATCGAAAGGATATTTTAACGGAAATCGGTTTGGAAGTACCGAGAACCTGGGATGAAGTGCAGGTAGCCATGACGGTTCTTTCCAAGAACCAGATGGAATTTGGTATGTTCCCCGGCGAGCAGATTTTTGCAATGCTTTTGTTCCAGCAGGGCGGAACGTATTATACCGAAGGCGGAATGTCCTCGGCATTGGATTCCGATATCGCAATCAATGCATTTCGACAGTATTGTGAATTCTATACCGATTACAAATTAGACAAAGAAACCAGTGTGGAAGAACGATTCCGTACCGGTGAATGTCCTATCATTATTGCAGACTACACCACCTTTAATAACCTGGCGGTATCTGCACCGGATATTGAAGGACTTTGGGAATTTACGGTAGTTCCCGGAATTGAAATGGAAGACGGTACCATCAACCATGCAACCGGTAGTATCGGTCTTGCTGACATGATCATGGCAGATACCGAGTATCCGGAAGAGAGCTGGGAGTTCTTAAAATGGTGGACCAGTGCAGAAACCCAGACGTTGTACGGACGTGAAATGGAAAGTCTTATGGGCTCCTCTGCCCGTGTAGCTACGGCAAACTTGGAAGCACTTGGCAATCTCTCCTGGAGAATTGACGACTACAATGCTTTGATGGAACAGTTCGAACAGGTACAGGGAATTCCTCAGGTACCCGGCGGATACTACACATGGCGAAATGTTAACAACGCATTCTACGCAATTACCACCGACAACAGTGCGGCGACGCCCAGAGAAGAGCTGATGCAGAATGTGGAATACATAAACGCAGAAATTGATTATAAACGAGAAGAGCTTGGCCTTCCGTTGTTAGAAGATTAGGAAAGGAGGAAATAAAATGGCTGCACAGGAAACAAAAGTTTCGGAAGAAGCATTAGCGATTGCGAAAAAGCAGGCTACGCTTTCTTATCAGATAAAAAGATCCCGTTGGTCTTACGGAATGATGGCTCCTTATTTTATCCTCTTTTTCTTCTTTACCGTATTACCGGTAGTTATGTCCATCATTTTGAGTTTTACTTACTTTAACATGCTGGAATGGCCCCAGTGGGTAGGCTGGAAAAACTACATCAAATTGTTCTTGGAAGACGATGTATTCCTGGTTTCCCTCAAAAACACCTTGATTTTTGCAGTGGTAACCGGACCGGTCAGCTACTTCCTTTGCCTTCTGTTTGCATGGATTATTAACGAATTTAAAGGCTGGCTTCGAGCATTCCTTACTTTGATTTTCTACGCACCCTCCATTTGCGGTAATGCGTACCTGGTATGGAACTTGATTTTGACCGGTGACCGTTACGGATATTTAAACGGTTTGTTGTTAAAATTCGACATTATTAACGAAGCAATTATCTGGATGAAAACAGAAAAATACATCTTGCCCTGTCTGATTGTGGTACAGCTTTGGTTGTCCCTGGGTACCGGTTTCCTTTCCTTTATTGCCGGTCTTCAGACCGTGGATAAGAGCCTTTACGAAGCGGCAGCTCTGGACGGAGTAAAGAACCGTTGGCAGGAACTTTGGTACGTAACCCTTCCGGCCATGAAGCCTCAGCTTATGTTCGGTGCGGTAATGCAGATTACCCAGTCCTTTGCAGTTGCGGATATCTCCGTACAGCTGGCAGGAAACCCTTCCGTCAACTATGCGGGAGCAACGGTAGTAACCCACCTTCTGGACTACGGTTCCACCCGATTCGAAATGGGTTATGCTTCTGCCGTGGCAACGGTATTGTTCCTCCTGATGGTAGGAACCAATAAACTGGTACAGAAAATTTTAAGGAGGGTGGGCGAATAATGACAGAAAAAGTAAAAGCTAACGTTCCTAAAATGAGTGAACCGGTGAAAGCACCAAAGAAGAAAAAAATCAGAAGACGTCAAAAGCAGTTAAATCGTTCCATGGCAGGAAATACCTTATTGTTTTCCATCATGATTTTCTGCGGAATCTTCATGGTCCTTCCTTTGGTTATGATTATCAACAACTGTTTAAAACCCTTAGATGAGTTGTATCAGTTCCCGCCGAAGATTTTTGTAAGAAATCCGACGTTGGAAAACTTTACGGACTTGTTTGTACTTATGAACGATACCTGGGTTCCTTTTTCCAGATATCTGTTAAATACGTTTATCATTACGGTAGGCGGTATGGTAGGTCACGTAATTTGTGCCTCTTTGGCAGCCTATCCTTTGGCAAAACACAAATTTCCCGGAAAAGACATTTTGTTTAGCATGGTAGTGCTTTCCATGATGTTTTCCTGGACAGTTACCCAGATTCCTCAGTATATGATTATTTCCTGGCTGGGAATCAACAACACCTATGCGGCACTCATTTTGCCGGCTTGGTCCTTTGGTATGGGTCTTTACTTAATGAAACAGTTTATGGAACAGCTTCCGGATTCTTTGATGGAATCCGCAAGATTGGACGGTGCAAACGAATACGTCATTTTCTGGAAAATCGTAATGCCCAACGTAAAACCGGCTTGGCTGACTTTGGCTATTTTCCAGTTCCAGCAGATGTGGGCGAACACCGGAGCATTGTTCCTTCGTGACGAGCAGTTAAAACCCCTCCAGTTTGCGCTTCAGCAGATTACGGCAGGCGGTACAAAGAGAGCCGGTGCAGCAGCTGCAGTAACTTTCTTAATTGCGGCAGTACCGATTATCTTCTTTGTCATTTGTCAGAGAAACGTTTTGGAAACAATGACCACATCCGGTATGAAAGATTGATGGGAGGTAGAGTTTTATGAGAAAAGCAATGAAAAAAATAAGCTCCGTAGTAGCTCTGCTTCTGACTGTGATGATATTGGCGCCGATGTTTGGAGGCTATGCCAGTGCAGAAGACCTTCCTTACGACCCGTATATTTATGACTATTGGGAAGATGCGGTTTATACCCCGGCAGCTTATGTTCCGGAAAGAACCATTCTTGGAAATGATTTGATGTACGAAGGCGAACCCATCGGTGCTTTTGTGACACCTCAGGATATTTGCAAATCTCCGGAAGGCGACCTTTACGTTGCGGATGCGGGAAACAACCGAATTGTAGTATTGAATGCGGAAATGACGGAAGTAAAGAGAATTTACACCGGATTTGATAATAACGGTACGGCGGATGATTTCAGCAATCCTACCGGGGTATGTGTTACCGAAAAGGGCTGGCTTTACATCGCCGACTCCATGCACCGAAGAATCGTTATTTTGGAAGTGGAAACCGGAGAATTGGTCAGCATTGTAGAAAATCCTACTTCTGATATTTTGGAAGAAAACTATGTGTTTACTCCCTTAAAAGTATCGGTGGATTACGCAGACCGTATTTACTGTATTGCACAGAGCATTGTTGAAGGAATCATGGTATTTGAATCCAACGGAGAATTTACCGGATTCTTTGGAACCATCGAAGTAAAGATTACCCTTTGGGAAAGATTCTGGAGAAGATTGGCAACCAAGGAAGAACGTTCCAAATCCCAGCTTTTCATTCCTACCGAATTTACGGGAATAGATGTGGATGAATCCGGATTCGTATATGCCACCAACATTGACTCAGAAGGCCTTCAGGCGGTAAGACGTTTGAATCCCAAGGGAGAAGATGTTATTCGACAGGGCGAAAATGAAAACGTAGGCGGAGACCTTTGGATTGGCGGTTCTACCGATTACAGCGGTCCTTCCCAGATTACGGACGTAGTTTATCGCGACAAAGGTATTTATTCTCTCTTGGATCGCAGACGAGGAAGAGTGCTTACCTACGACCATGAAGGTAATTTACTTTACATTTTCGGCGGATTGGGAACCCAGGAAGGTACGTTCCTTTCGCCGGTAGCCATTGAAGAAAACGGAAGCAAACTGATTGTTTTGGATTCCGCAAGAGCTGCAATCTTTTGTTTTGAAGCCACGGAGTACGGCACCTTAATCAATGAAGCAGTAGCACTTCGTTACGACGGCGACGAAACCTTGGCAGTCGAAAAATGGCGAAGAGTTTTGGTGTTAAATGAAAACTTTGAGCTTGCCAATATTGGTATCGGAAAGGCTTACCTTACCTCCGGTGACAACGAGATGGCAATGCATTATTTGCGAATCGGTATGAACCGGGAATATTATTCCATCGCATTTAAGCGGTATCGAAACGATATTTTGGAAGAAAACCTGGAATATCTTCTTACCGGAATGATGGTTATTATCATCGGATACACCGTTTATTCCAAAGTAAAAGCGAAGAAAGACGGTCAGGAAACAAAGAAGGAGGGACAGAAGAATGGGTAAATATTTCTCCAAGGAAAAATGGAAATACCTGTGGTACACTTTGTCCCATCCCATGGACGGTTTTTACTGGATTCGAAGAAAAGACAAAGGAAGCGTACCGATTGCAATTCTTTTGGTAGTTCTTTTCTCCATCAGCTTTTCCATCAACCGATACCTTGCCAGCTTTGTGGTAAATGATATCAACCCCTTGTCGGTAGATGCCTTTACGGAGCTTACCGGAGTATTGATGCTCTATTTGCTGTTTTGTGTGGGCAACTGGTCCATTACCTGTTTGATGAACGGGGAAGGAAGATTAAAGGACATTGCTATTGCCATCGGTTACGGCATGCTTCCCTTAGTACTGACTTATCTTCCGGCAACCTTAATCAGCCAGGCGGTGGCAAAGGATGAAGAAGCTTTTTACTATATGATTTTGGCAGTGGGTATAGCCTATGCATTTATTCTGATTTTGATTGGAATTATGCAGGTTCATAACTATACATTAGGAAAAACCATACTTACCCTTTTACTTACACTAATTGCGGTATTTATAATAATTTTCTTATTGTTGTTGTTACTTGATCTTTTGGGTCAGGTATATACATTCTTTTACAGTATTTATACAGAGTTATTATTTAGAACGTAAGAAAAGATGTGTGGAAAGCAAAAGTTTTAAGTAAAGGAGGGGCACATGAGTAATTCTGAATCAAAAAAAGAAGAACAGTTGAATGCCACGGAGCAGGAAACTAAGAAAGCCTCTGAAAGTAAGACAACAAAATTCAGAAATCCCTTTAAAAAAGTAAAGCATGTATCCGAGGAAGAGGATATATATGCTCACCGATATGTGGATGTACCCAAAAAGCAGAAAAAGAAATTAGGCACTTTGGGAAAAGCAATGCTTGCCCTTTTGGGAGTGATTCTGATAGGTGTTCTTATCTGGGTAGGATATCTTTTGGTACATTATTATTTCTATAATGATTATCAGAACTATCTGACCGGTTACGAATACGAGGAAGGCACGGAATTTGTTCCGATAGAAGAGGCATCTTCGGATGTGGAAGGAATGGTATTGGCGGCAGAAAACGAATACTTGAAGTTATATACCAATCCGGAAACGGCAGAAGTGGCAATTTATGATAAACGCACCGGGGAAATTACCTATTCCAATCCGGTTCATGCCGATGAGGACCCCATTGCGAATGAAACCAACAGAAACTATTTAAAATCCCAGTTTATTTTGGAGTATTTTAATAGCGGAAGAACGACCGGTATCTTTGATTCCTATTCTGCATCCGTGGAAAAGGGGCAGGTATCGATTGTAGCGCTGGAAGACGGAATCCGCTATACCTACAAGGTAGGCGAAGTCGGAAATGCAACCGGCATCGTTCCCCGATTTATTCGTCCGGAGAGATTTGAGGAAATTGTAAATGCGTTATCTCCGGAAGACGGCGAAACCTTAAGAGGTTACTTTAAAGAAAGCGAAGAAGTGACCGGATTTATGGAAATGAGAAGTTCTGTTTCCAAGAGTACTGCGATACTGGAGACCATGAATATCTGGTTTGAATCCGCAGGATTTACGGCAGATGATTATGTGGAAGAGTTGACGGCAGCCGGAAAAGAAAATCTTCTTTCTCCGAACTTTGTCATTGAGCTAGAGTATCGGTTAAACCAAGACGGCTTGGACGTATCCGTTCCCATGTGTTCCTTGGTGGAAGGCGGCGGAGCAAAGATTTACCGACTTCAGGTATTAAAATTCTTTGGTGCAGCTGACGATACCGAGACCGGTTACATGGTAGTGCCAAACGGTTCCGGTTCCATCATTTATTTTAACAACGGAAGAACCAATAACGCGGATTATTCGCAGTATATTTACGGAATGGATCCTTTGGCACAGTCCTATACCCTGCTGGAAAATACGGAAACAGCCAGACTTCCCTTGTTTGGTATTTCCGGTGAAAACAGAGATATTTTGGTAACCATTGAAGACGGTGCAAGTTTATCCTTTGTAACGGCGTCCATCGCAGGGAAAGTAAACAGTTACAACTATGTATATAATACCTTTGTTTTAAGAGGTTATGACGTATTGTCCATGTTCGGAACCACCGGTAATGAAGGTGAGCTTCCCATTTTGGAAAAAGAGTACTATGACTGCAATTTAAGCTTACGCTATTCCTTCTTAACAGAAGATTATTCCGGTTATTCGGGAATGGCAAATTATTACAGAGAACGTCTGATTGCAGAAGGTGTTTTGACCGAAAGAACCGAAGGAGGAGACATTCCTTTCTACTATGATGTCATCGGCGGCGTAAAGAAAACATCTTATATTTTGGGCGTACAGTACTTGAGTGTTTACCCTATGACCACCTTTGAAGAGGCCGGTCAGATGTCCAATGAGTTGGCAGAGCTGGGTATTACCAATCAGGTTATGAATTTACAGGGATGGTTTAACGGTGGTTATTATCACGACGTACCGGACCGGTTAAGAGTAACCTGGAAATTAGGCGGTCGCTCCGGATTAGAGGAGTTAAATGCGTTGGTAACAGCTAACGGCGGCGAAATGTATGGTGATGTAGCTTTCCAGGAAGTAAGTTTTATTTCCAGCAGATACAATTACCTTATGGAAACCGCAAGATATTACGGCGCAGGTTATGTGGCATCCTTTGGTCAGGTAAATCCCGCAACCCTTCGTCAGACTTCTTCCATGGGATACGAAGAGACACAGTATGATTTGTTGTCGCCCAGATATTTGCCCAGATACGTGGAAGAATTTGCCGGCAGAGTGGAAAATGTGGATATTTACGGTATCGGCTTAAGAGATTTGGGTGATGTGCTTTTATCTGACAAGAAGAGAACTCACTTGATTACCAGAGAAGAAGCTTTGGACGTGGTTATCGGACAGTTGGAAAGATTAGCAGCCACCAATCGAAGCTTACTGGTATCCGGCGGAAATGATTACACCTTTGCTTATACACAGGATATCATCAACGCACCGGTAAATGACAATGACTTCTTTATCATCGATCAGGATATTCCTTTCTACCAGATGGTAGTACACGGATACATTGATTACTGCGGAGATCAGATTAACGGCGAAAGCTCGGCAAATTTGCAGGAAGACATCTTGCAGATGATTGAATACGGTGCGGCTCCCCATTATGTATTTACCTGGGAAAGCGCAACGGAAATGAAGTACACCGGATTGAACCGTTTCTACGCAACGACCTTTGCAAACTGGAGAGACCCGGCGGTAGAGCTTTACAATGAAGTAAACGCAGCACTGACTCATGTGCAGGGTGCAGAAATGATTTTACATGAAGCACCGGAAAGCGAACTTCGAAAAGTAACTTATGATAACGGTGTGGTAATTTACATCAATTATTCCGACCGAGATATTACCGCAGACGGTGTGGTAGTACCGGCAAACGATTATGCGATAGGAGGTGTGGCAAGTGAATAATGAAACAACTCCGAATGCAAAACGGCCGGAAGAAGTTCCGGCAGAGGAAGTAAAGGAAACGACGGAAAAGCTTTCTGAGGAGACGAAGGAAGTCCGTGAAGAAACATCTTCTAAAGAAACTTCTAAGAAACAAAAGAAGGGTTTGAGCCTGATTCAGCGAAGAACCATGAACGGTTACCTGTTCATTTTGCCATGGCTCATCGGCTTTTTGGTATTTTACCTTCGAAGCCTGATTATGACGATTCAGTTTTCTTTATCCGAATTGTCGGTTGGTGCTGTAGGCGGATACACGTTGGAGTATGTGGGATTGGATAATTTTATTTATGCCTTCCGCGTACATGCAGACTTCAAACAGATATTAACGACTTCCGTAGCGAACATGTTAATTGACGTTCCGCTGATTATCTTCTTTAGTTTATTTATGGCACTTCTTTTGAATAAAAAGTTCAAGGGAAGAACGCTGGTAAGAGCCATCTTTTTCCTGCCGGTTATTTTAAATGCGGATGCCATTACCGCAGCAATGGAACTGAGCAGACAGATGATGGCCGGCGGATTATCCACCACCAGCGAGGAAATGGCGGCCAGCGGCGGAATGAGTATCGAGTATTACATCGACCTCTTCCAGTCCTTGGCAATGCCGAAGGTGGTATTGGAATACATCGTGGAGGCAGTAGCACGAATCAGTGATATCATTACGGCTTCCGGTGTGCAGATTATCATCTTTATTGCAGCACTTCAGGCCATTCCGGGGTCCATGTACGAGGTTGCCAAGATTGAGGGTGCGACAGCATATGAAACCTTCTGGAAAGTAACCTTCCCCATGGTTATGCCCCACATCATTACCAACGTGGTATATACGGTGGTAGATAGCTTTGTCGATAGTGAAGTTGTGGATTTGGCTTACAGCACGGCATTTGAAAAGAATAATTACGGACTGAGCTCGGCCTTTAGTTTGGTCAGCACCGTGATTACCTGTTTGATACTGGTTTTAGTGGTTCGATTCATACAAAAGAGAACCTTCTACTACAATTAAGAAAGGAGGAGTTTTATGAGTTCTAAGCAGGAAACCGCCAAGGCGGCAAGCGAAAAGAAAAGTTTCAAAGAAAGATATACCGAATATCGTAACAGCTCCAAATTTCGAAATGATATGAAGGGGTTCATGTCTTCCGGTAAGACATTGATTGTGGATATTTTCCGCTTTATTATCATCATTGGAATCAGTTATGTAATTTTGGCACCGGTGCTGGGAATTATTGTAAATTCCTTCTTCTCCGATGCGGACGCGTACAATCCCATGGTATATATGATTCCCCAGGATCCGACCTTAGACAGATATAAGCTGGTATTGGAAAGACTGGACTATTTTAGTACCTGCGGACAGACGTTGTTATACTCGTTAACATTGATGTTGATTCAGATTACGGTTTGCTCCATGGTAGGCTACGGATTTGCAAGATTTAATTTTCCGTTTAAAAATTTGTTGTTTGCCTGCGTGGTAGTAATGATTGTAATTCCTACTCATACCATCATGTTACCGTTATATATTACCTTTAAAAATTTCGATCCATTTGGTATAATGTCATTAGTATATGGAGCACCGATTAACTTAATGGGATCAACGGTTCCGATGTACATCATGACAGCCCTGGGATGCGGTTTGCGTTCCGGATTATACATTTACATTTTTAATCAATTCTTTCGCGGATTGCCGAAAGAGATTGAAGAAGCGGCGTTTGTGGATGGTGCCGGAGTATGGTACACCTACTTCCGTATCATGCTGGTGAATGCGATGCCTTCCGTTATTACGGTTGCGGTGTTCTCTATGGTATGGCAGTACAATGACGCGTTTTATTCTAATTTGTTCTTGATGAGCTCGGATGTGATTATCGCTATGAAGATTTCCACATTACAGGCGACCATTGCAAATACAGATAAGATTCTGGACCCGAATATTCAGGAGTTGTATCTGGATGCAGGTATCGTTTTGGTAATGATTCCGGTAGTTCTCATATATGTAGTTCTTCAGAAATATTTTATTGAAGGCGTGGAAAGAAGCGGTATCGTTGGTTAACGGACAGACCACGAAGCATTCTTTGTAAGCTAGAGAAAAATACAAAAATAAAAGGAGGATGGAAAAGTTGAAAAGTAAAAAAATTATTGCAGCACTTCTTGCATCTATGATGGTATTTTCTGCTACCGCTTGCGGCACAACAGAACCTACCGCTTCAGACAATACTGTTTCCGGTGAAACCGTATCTGATGCAGATGCAGCAACTGATGAAGTTGCAGTTAATCCCAGTATTGATTTTGAAGATGGTCTTATGGGATTCATGAAAGTTTGTACAACAAAAGGAAACGGAGATGAATCCGTACTTTCTGTTGTAGATTACAATGGTTCAAAGGCAGTGTATGCTGAGAACGTATCCGGTGCTTCTATGTACATCGGTGTTAATGTAAGCGCTCTTCTTGGTGACAGAGTTGCTGATGTCCGTACAATTTCCGTTGACATAGGAACAGAATACGCAGACGGAAGCTTCAGCGCAAGCTCAGGATTTATGTATGCGTACGTAGGTGAAAAGTTAGAAGAAGTAAAGGGTGATTCCTGGTCCGTATATTTGGAAAACGAGAATCCCAAGACAGCAACCTTTGAAATGGGCGATGCTTATTTCACCGCAGGATGCGACAACTATATTTTGATTTCAAAAGAAACAGATAACGGCGCAACAGCAGCCAGCATGTATTTTGATAACCTTACCTTCTATGATGAAGCAGGTAACGTAATCGAAGCAGATTCTTCTGTAGATTTTGGTTCTCCGGCAGGTTTTGAAAGCTCCGGAATGGATATGTCTAACCTTTGTGCTTTAACAAATGTTGTTACATTTGAAGGCTTTGAGACAAGCGGAGACGGATGGGCACAGAACGGATTTGAAATGCCTCAGGAAATCTTAGATGCTTTGGTACCCGGTTCCGTAGTTCAGATTGAATTTGCAAGTGAAAGCGGAGATCTGTGGATTGTAATGCCGGATGCGAAGCAGTGGTATCGAGTAGGTGTTGGTAATGCAGACGGAAGCGGAATTGCAGATGCTTATATCAACAACTCTGGAAATGTAGCACAGATTACCTACGAAATGATTGCAGAAATTTGTGGAGATGATGTATCTACATGGGGAGCAAGAATGCAGTGTGAATCCGATACCCCTTGGGAAGTATTCTCCGTTAGCGTTGGTCAGCAGGCACCCGTATATGCTTTGGGCGGAGCCGTTACCTTTGAAGGATTTGAAACAAGTGCAGACGGATGGGCACAGGACGGATTTGAAATGCCTCAGGAAATTATTGATGCATTGGTACCCGGTTCCGTAGTGGAAATCAGTTATGCAAGCGAAAGCGGAGATCTGTGGATTGTAATGCCGGATGCGGAGCAGTGGTATCGAGTAGGTGTTGGTAATGCAGACGGAAGCGGAATTGCAGATGCAGTTTGCTATAATGGCAAGTGCTATGTAACCTATGAAATGATTGCAGAAATCTGCGGAGATGATGTGTCTACATGGGGAGCAAGAATGCAGTGTGAATCCGATACCCCTTGGGAAGTATATGGTGTCAGAGTCGGAACTGCATTGGAGATGGAAATGGTAAGCAATACCGTTGCATTTGAAGGATTTGAAACAAGCGGAGACGGATGGGCACAGAACGGATTTGATATGCCTCAGGAAATTATTGATGCATTGGTACCCGGTGCTGTTGTTACAATTGAATACGCAAGCGAAAGCGGAGATCTGTGGATTGTAATGCCGGATGCAGAGCAGTGGTATCGTGTAGGTGTTGGTAATGCAGACGGAAGCGGAATTGCAGATGCCGCATGTGCTAACGGATTTTGCCAGATTACCTATGAAATGATTGCGGAAATCTGCGGAGATGACGTATCAACATGGGGAGCAAGAATGCAGTGTGAATCCGATACACCTTGGGAAGTATTCAGTGTAACTGTTGGTATGGGTGCAGCAGAATAATAATAAAAATAAGGAGGTATATGAGTTAAATGAAAACCAGATTGAAAAAAATAGTAGCTCTCGGCTTGGCCGGAATGATGACATTTTCATTAGCTGCTTGTGGTGGTACCGAAGCAGGCGGAGAAGGTGCAGTATCCGGAAATCAGGCAGGAACAACAACCGGAACCGCTCACTACGATGAGGACGGAACACGAGTAATCCGTATGGCATGCTGGTGGGACAGATACTATGATAGTTATGATGAGGCATTGGAAGATGACCCTGCATTCGTATATAACGATGACGGAAGCATCAAACCTGCCGATCAGATGAGATTTGACGTAGTAACTGCAATTGAAGAAAAATACAACGTTAGAATTGAATGGGTTAACTTAACTTATGAAGGACAGATTGAATCCATTAACAACTCTATCTTGGCAGGTTCTCCTGACTGTGACGTTTACTTGGTTGACCTTTCCATGGGTGTACCCGCAGCTCTTAGCGGATACGCAACCGATTTGACAACCGTTCTTCCGGAAGACAGTGACTTGTTCAACGATCAGGTTGTTATGAAATATTTGAACCTCGGTGATGATTCTGCTTACCTTATTCAGCCGGTAGCTGCAGAAGCAACCGTAGAAGCTACTTATCCTCTTGCTTTCAACGTTCAGTTGTTGGAAGAAGCAGGCTTGGAAGATCCTCGTGATCTCTATGAAAGAGGCGAATGGACATGGGATAAGTTCATTGAATATGCACAGGCATTAACTGTTGATACCGATGGTGATGGCGTAAGCGATCAGTACGGATATGCAGGTTTCGAACAGGAAACCGCTATGTGTCTTATCATGAGTAACGGTGGTGTAGTAGCAGGTGGTACAGAACAGACCTTAACCGATTCTAAAGTTGGTGAAGCTCTTCAGATGATGTACGATATGTACAACACATACAACTGCTGTGCTCCTTACGATATGGAAGATACCACAGGTGATAGCCGTAACCTTTATACTGCAGGTAACATCGCATTCTGGCCCGGCGCAGCTTGGATTCAGGCAGGTAACGGTGACTATGACTACAACGGTCAGCTTGGATACACAGTAGAATTTGATACTGCTTACGTTGCATGGCCGGTAGGACCCAGCGGTAATGCAGAAACCAACGCACAGAAATTGACATCCGGTTCTTACTACATGATTCCGGTAGGAATTGAAGATCCTGAACTCGTTTACAACGTATTCTATGATTACTGCAACTACTACAACGGCGACACAGCAATTCGTGATGATGACGAAGATATCCACAACGGAACAATGTTCTGGTGGTTCTGTGTAACCGGTAAAGAAGACGAATACAGAATTGCTAACTACGAATGCATGTTTGAAGCAGGTAGCCACGAAGTATTCGACCTTTACATGAACCTTGGAATTACCTATGATTGGAAGGCACTCATCTCCGGTGAAATGACTCCCGCTCAGTTCCAGGAAACATACAAACAGCAAATTCAGGATGGTCTTGACACTTACTTTAACTAAGAATCAGACGGCTTGTATTGAGTTGTAAAACAGAAAGGCCCGCATCCATTTGGGTGCGGGCTTTTTTTAAAAAAGGAGCTACAAAGTACATGAACAAAATTTTCGGTATGGATACAGCGTTTGCTCATTTTATGAACACGCTGGCAAACATAATATGGATCGGACTTCTTTGGCTTTTATGTTCGCTTCCTGTTGTTACTGCCGGAGCTGCGTCCTCGGCGGCTTATTACGCAATGGTTCATGTAGTGCAAAAGAAAAGAGGATATGCCACGGAAGAATTCTTTCGCGGTTTCAAAACCAACTTAAAGTTATCTATCCCAATTTGGCTTGTCATTTTGGCGGTATTTGCGTGGCTTTTTTTTGACATAATATATTTATACGGATACGGAACGGATTTTGCTGCGGCATTGTCCTACATTTTATATGCTTTTGTGGTATTGTTGCTGGCAATTGTTTTTTACATTTTTCCCTGCCTGCAAAAATTTGATGAAAGCAATTTTGAATTGTTTAAATTATCCTTTTATTTTTCTTTTCGCCATCTGATTACGACCATAGTGCAAGTGGTGTTATTTGTTTTGGCACTTCTCGGAGTGTATTTCATGCCTTGGAGCATTTTATTGATTCCGGGATTATGGTGGTACGCAGAGAGCTTTTTGGTAGAGCGGATTTTGAAAAAGTACAGCGAAAAAGATGCAGAGGAAGACTGCGAAGAAGCATTAGAGGATGGTCTTTGGACGGAAGATTCCGAAGAAGAAAGTACCATGGAGGAAGACTTGGAAGAAGAGGATTTCGTGGAGGATGATTCAGAAGAGTTATCCAAGAAGAAGGATTCCGGAAAGAAGCTAAGGACCTTTTGGAACAGGAAAGAATCTGTAAAGAAAGAAGATTCGGAGGAGGAAAATACGGAAGAAGAGGAAACGGAAAGCTTATTACGCGACCGACTTATCCGAAAAAAATAAATTTAGGGAGGTTACATCATGAATCCGGATGCAGGAATTATCAATTATGGAAATTGCTATCGTTTAAAGCAGGTTATGAAGAGAGCAACAAAAGGGGAAAAAATTAAGGTGGCTTTTCTCGGCGGGTCGATTACCCAAGGCTGTCTTTCCAGTACACCTGAGCTTTGTTACGCTTATCTGACCTATGACTGGTGGAAGAAGTCTTTCCCTATGGCAGAAGTAGAGTATATCAATGCCGGAATCGGTGGTACCACCTCTCAGTTTGGGGTATCCAGAGTAGATAAAGACGTGTTGGCAAAGTCGCCGGATGTGGTGTTTATCGAATTTTCCGTAAACGATTCTGATACGGATTTCTTTATGGAAACCTATGAAGGTTTGGTTCGCCATGTATTTGCCCATGAAAAGCAACCGGCAGTTGTGCTGATTCACAATATAAAATACGATGACGGAATTTCTGCAGAGAGAATTCATACCAAGGTAGCGTTCCATTATGATTTGCCTTCCGTCAGTATGAAATCCACTATTTATGATTTGGTAGAAAAAAAGGAACTCACCAGCCGGGATGTGACAGAGGATGATTTGCATCCCAACGACAAAGGTCATTCCATGATTTGTCAGGTGATTACCAATTACTTGGAGAAGGTAAAAAAGGAATTGGACATTAACGAAACGGCGATGGTTACCATGCCGGCTCCTCTTACGGCAAATGCTTACGAATATTCTACCCGTTATCAGGCAAAGGATTGCAGTCCGATTTGCAACGGCTTTACGGAAGATACGAGGGAAAAGGAATACTATACGGATATTTTTAAAGGCGGATGGACTGGGAGTCAGGAAGGAGCGGAAATTACATTTTCGGTGGAAGGCAGCGGTATTGCTCTGCAGTATCGTAAATCCGTCAACAAACCGGCTCCGGTGGCAGTGGCAATCATAGATGGAGATGAAGAAAATAAGATTGTTTTGGACGCAAATTTTGATGAAGACTGGGGAGATTGTCTTTATATTGAAACCGTACTATATCACGGGGAAAAGAGAGTCCACGAAGTGAAAGTAAGGGTAGTGGAAACCCATGAAGATGACAAAGCAGAGTTTTATCTGGTATCGGTGATTGCGTCTTTGTAATGTCGATAAGGAGAAACAAAAAGACATAGATTTAGTCAGCAGAAAGGATAACAAGTTATGTTTCGTGATGATTTTGTGTGGGGTGTGGCTTCCAGTGCCTACCAGATAGAAGGATATGACCCGGAGGACGGAAGAGGAAAATGCATCTGGGATACCATGACCGAGAATGGTCGGATTAAGGACCATGCGGATGCTTATACTGCATGTGACCACATTCACCGATATAAAGAAGATTTTGCTTTGATGAAACATCTGGGCGTGAAGGCGTACCGGTTTTCCTTAAGCTGGGCCCGGATTATGCCGGAGGGCACCGGACGGGTGAATGAGAAAGCCATTGCCCTTTACCGGGACATGATTAAGGAAATGAAAAAGAATGGCATTGAGCCTTATATAACCATGTATCACTGGGAATTTCCCCAGGCGTTGCAGGACCGCGGCGGCTGGTTAAATGAAGAGGTCATTGAATGGTTTGCAGAATACGCTAAAGTAGTAGCGGAAAACTTCGGGGATTTGTGTGATTATTTTATTACTTTAAACGAGCCCCAGTGTTTCGTCGGCATCGGACATTTGTCCGGCATTCATGCTCCGGGATTAAAGCTGGATCATAAAGACGTCTTTCAGATCGCCCACAATGCACTTCGCGCTCACGGAAGGGCTGTCATTAACCTTAGAAAATATGCCGGCAAAGAAATTAAAGTGGGTTATGCGCCTACCTGCGGCGTAGCTTATCCTTTGACCAATTCACCGGAGGATATCGAGGCGGCCCGCAAAGTTTATTTCGGATTTTATCAGCCGATGGATAACTGGACCTGGAATGTGTCCTGGTTCTCTGACCCGGTATTCCTCGGAAAATATCCGGAGGAAGGTTTGGAACGGTTTAAAGAATGGCTGCCTGAGATTACCAAAGAGGATATGGAACTCATTTCCCAGCCTCTGGATTTCATGGGACAGAATATCTACAACGGCTATTTTGTTAAGGCGGACGAAAACGGCAATCCCGTGTATGCGGACCGGCCAAACGGTTTCCCCATCACGGCTGCAAAGTGGCCCAATTCACCGGAATGTTTGTATTGGGGAATTAAGTTTATCTATGAGCGTTACAAGATGCCCCTGTATATTACGGAAAACGGGGTTTCCTGCGCAGATAACGTAGCAATGGACGGCGCCGTTCACGACAGTAACCGTATTGAATTTTTGGATGCTTACCTTTCCATGCTGCAAAAGGCAGCGGATGAAGGCGCGGATGTCAGAGGATATTTCCACTGGACTTTTCTGGATAATTTTGAGTGGGATAAGGGATACTCCGAGCGTTTCGGCATGGTCTGGGTAGATTTTGTGACCCAGAAGAGAATCGCAAAAGACTCTGCTTATTGGTATCAGCAGGTGATGGAATGCAATGGCCGCAACCTTTCCATCAATACGAAACCGAGACAGCTTTTGTTCTTGGAGCCCCGTTTAAAAGAGCGGGTATGGGGCGGCAATCGCTTAAAAGAAGAATGGGGCTATGAATGCCCGGAAAATACACCCATCGGGGAATGCTGGGGAATCTCCGCGCATCCGGAAGGGGACTGCGTGATTTCGGAAGGCTATTATGAAGGGAAGACGTTGTCTCAGCTTTGGAAGGAAGTGCCGGAGCTTTTCGGAAATCCAAAGGAAGCGGAATTTCCGCTGTTAGTAAAGGTGATTGATGCAAAGGAGGATTTAAGTCTTCAGGTTCATCCGGACGATGCGTATGCTGCAAAGAACGAGAATTCGTTTGGAAAAAAAGAGTGCTGGTATGTTTTGGATTGTCCGGAAGATGCGAAGCTGGTTTTAGGTAACAATGCGAAAACAAAAGAGGAACTTTCCGATATGATTCAAAACGGAAAGTGGGATTCCCTTTATAATGAACTGCCGGTAAAGAAGGGCGATTTAGTACAGATTGACCCGGGAACGCTGCATGCCATCAAGGGCGGATTTTTGATTTTGGAAACCCAGCAAAGCAGTGATGTAACTTACCGGATTTATGACTATGACCGAAAGCAAAACGGCGCTACAAGAGAATTACACATTCAGCAAAGTCTGGATGTACTTACGGTGCCCGGAGAATTTAAGGAAGAAAATATCGTACATGAAAATCCCGAGGCACCGGAAAATGTGCTTCAGGAATTGATGGTAACGGACCGTTACCGGATTTGGAAGCTGGATGTAACCAAACCTTTTTGTATGGACAACAGCTATCCCTACCTTCTTGTCAGTGTAATTGAGGGCGACGGAATAGTAAACGGAAGCTATGTGAAGAAGGGTCAGCATTTTATTATTCCAAGTGGAATGACGAAGTGCAGAATGCAGGGAGATATGAAACTGATTATTTCCGCAACGGGGGAACAATAAAAAAGACAGTATGACACAGGAACTTTTCTATGACAATACAAGAACGTATTTGATTTCTGCCGGTGACGGATATTTGCTCTTTGACACCGGCTGGGCGGGGACGTTTCCGAAGCTGTGTAAGGCGCTGGGTGAAAAGGGAGTGAAGTTTTCCGATATCAGATATCTGCTGATTTCTCATTTTCATCCGGACCATATGGGGCTTGCCGGAGAGCTGGCGCAGCAGGGAATTCCGATTTTAGTAATGGAGAGTCAGACGGATTATGTACATTCCTCCGACCATATTTTTGCAAGAGACAAAAGAATATCGTATGTGCCGATTTCGGATGAACATATAAAAGTGCTTTCTTTCGCGGAAAGCCGGGAATTTTTGCGTCAGCTCGGAGTGGAAGGGTGTATTCTTCCTACGCCGGGCCACAGCGAGGACAGCATTTCTCTTTGTCTAGATGACGGTGATATTTTCGTGGGAGATTTGTATCCTTTGTATGAATTGGAGGTTCACGAGGAAACCGCGGTAAAGAAAAGCTGGGAGAACCTATTGTCCTTGAAGCCAAAGCGTGTTTTTTACGGACATGCCAAGGCGGCTGTTTTGGAGTGTGCGGAGAAAAAAGAGGCGACAAAGGAAGTTGCGGCAAAAGCAAAGTGTCCGGAAGGCGAGCAGGAAATCGGTGAAAAAGGGCAGAATAAACCGAACCAAGGCGAGCAGGAATACTATCTCCTCACGAAGAAGATTATGCAATACGTGGATAAGGGCATGCATGTGGATAAGATTACAAAGAAATTGCATGCCGATAAGACCTTTGTAAATGACGTGTGCAGAATGTACCTGACGCACCGAAATGTTAGCGTGCAGGGAATTTTGGACCGGATTGAGATTAAGGGAAGATGACATTATATCAACGTAGCGTAGCCTGCAACTAATTTTCACCAAAAAGGAAGGAACGAAAAGATGAGAAAAAATTTTGGCGTAAAGACTTATGTGTATCCCCAGCCGGTATTTATTATCGGAAGCTATGATGAGAATGGTGTTCCCAATGCGATGAACGCTGCGTGGGGAGGAATCAGTGAGAGCAATGAAATTTCCATTTGCGTTAGCGATAATCATAAAACCACGGAAAATATTTTAAAGAAGAAAGCATTTACCGTGAGCATGGCAGATGCGGCTCATGTGGTGGAGTGCGATTATGTAGGCATTGTATCCGGCAATGATACCCCGGATAAATTGGAGAAGGCAGGGTTGCATACTAAAAAGGCAGAATTTGTAGATGCGCCCATTATTGAAGAGCTTCCTCTGACCATAGAATGTAAATTGAAAAGTTATGAGGAAGAGACCTGCCGGCTGGTGGGCGAAATCATCAACGTTAGTGCCGATGAGCGTATCTTGGACGCAGAAGGCAAAATTGATCCTGCAAAGCTCCAGCCGATAGTATATGATCCGGTCAATCATGCATACCTGAAGCTTGGTGAAAAAGTAGGAAATGCTTTTAGCGACGGGAAACAACTCATGTAAAAAACGCCACCGAAAGGTGGCGTTTTTCTTAACGTTTTCCTAAGCGAAAGTTATCTTGAATCCGTGGATTAATTTATTTTATCCATAGATATGGCGTAGTGATGGAAAGTACCGTCTGGATTGCGGAATCGAATCACCAGCATTTTTGCACCCACAGGAATCCGATAGCGGCGGATAAAGGGAAAATCATCGCATTGTATATCATCGACATAGACATAGCGGGAAGAACGGCTTTTGTATCCGGCCTTTGTAAAATTT